>JBKJHT010000174.1:0-49344 GCA_046598945.1 Burkholderiales bacterium
CACTCTTGTTCAGGTCAAATCAAAAGAAATATGTAATTTATTGTTATTAAACATATAATTTTTATGTCCCTACACTTGCTTAATTAAAAGCCAGCAGCAGTAAAAATTAAATCTAAATTTTATTTTATAGGGAAAAAATATGAAAACCATGAACAAACTAATGCTGGGCCTTTTTGTTCCAGCGGCGCTGATTGCATCACAAACCGCGTTTGCGGCAAAAATTACGCAGTGGTCCTATGAGAATGAGGTGGGCTTCACCGCTACCACTGGAACGGCTGTCACTGTCGATACGATTAATACACAGCCGACGTTTGCTCTCCTCCCGGCGGGTACTCTGAATCCGGCTGCGGGACTTGCGACGACGTTATCGTGGGGTACTGCGGCAACCGCGTCGGGGAAAAGTAAATTTCGCATAAGCGATACTGGCGGCGTAAACACGACGGGTAAGATTACGGGTACGGTTATTACTGACGGCGCGTTTGTTGAAGATGCCTCGCTGTTTCATAACAACTTCAAAATTTTTACTGGTTCCGGACTGACCGGCACGACTATCGTTGGCTCATTGTTACTGAATGCACTGGTTCCTGCCACAGGCGACTTTTTTGGCCCCTTGACTGGCTTTTTCAAGTTGGTTTTCAAGGAAACGAATAATAATGGTGAAGGTACATTGAGTGGGTTATGTGCCGACGGTAGCGCCAAGCCTTGCCCGGACATTTTTGTCCTTACCAATCCGGGCACGTTGGGCCCCCAAGTCCTCGGGACGATTATGGGGTTTGAATACACGCTGAATCTCGCGATTGCGGGACTAACGCCCGTTGGCCCTCAAGGCTGTGCCCTGGTTGGACAAGCGCCTGGTTGCTTTGGATTCATCACCCCCGAAAATGGCATCAGCCAAGTGGATGTGAGCTTTAATATCACCACGAAGAATACCCATGTTCCGGAGCCTGGCATGTTGGCCCTGCTCGGTTTGGGACTGGCCGGTCTAGGTTTCAGTCAAGCACGTCGTCGCAAGTAAGTGTAGCGTTCGCCACAAAAAAACGGCCTCCTAGTGAGGCCGTTTTTCATTTCTGCTGTTTGAGATACCCTTAGCCCTTCGCGGCGAAATAGTATTTCAGGACGGTAGGCAGGTAATTCGCAGGCTTCGGTAAACTTATGTCAACGCTCTTAAAAAATTTGTTGCTCCGCTCGTTGGAAAACTGCTGCGGGAAGGCAAGATAGTCCAGAAAGATAGGCAGGTTTCGTAACGCCTTTTTCTCGCGGTCACTGGCAAACCACGCCATGACAGGAAGCGCATACCGAAACAGGCTGGGAGGTATGGCACGCGGTTGCCTCAGCAATTTTTCGCCAAAGCTTTCACGTATAAGGGTAACCAGTTCACTGACCGGAATAGAATCTTTGGGGCCGGAGCACAGATGGAATATTTGTCCCTTGGTTTCGTCGGGATGTCGGGCCGAATAGGCAATCGCTTTAGCCACATAGTCTACCGGTATGGTGTCTAAACGAACTTCTCCGGTGGCGGGAATTAAACCCCGGGTGTGCCTTCCCGACAGAAACTCGCATAAATGATAAAACACTTGGAAATGAATGACCTTTCCCGTTTCAGCGTGCCCCACCACCATACTCGGGCGATGCAAGGTAATGGGCAAGTCACCTTGGTGGCCAAGGACATACCGTTCCGCCTCGGACTTTGACGCCTCGTAGCTATTGTGAAATTTCTCGACGCTCAACATGGGTAGTTCCGGCATTAAACCCGGGGTCAGCCCTGATACGCCGACGGTGCTCACGATATCGATCTTTTGCAAGGTGCCGTGCTCGCGGCATTCCGCAGCTAACTTTAGAATCGACCGGACCGAGCTCACCGCACTGTGTCGTGCCTCGGCTAAGGGCAGGTTCATTTTTACGATTGCCGCACTGTGGACGATGTGAGTGGTGCCGCTCACCAGCCGCTGATAGGTTTCCGCTGCGAAGCCAAACCGCGGCAAGGTGACATCGCCCTGTAGCGCTGCGATTCTGTTGGCTAACTCAGATTCGGCCGGGATGTCCCAAAAACGCAGCATCGTGGCACGGCGCCGCGCCAAATCTTGTTGGTCTTTTGCTCGAATCAATAGTTGAAATTCCGTGTCGCCATGAGTGGAAAGCTGCGCCACTATGGCGCTTCCGATGACACCGGTCGAACCGGTAATGAAGAATTTATTCATGAAATTCGATTAGGAACTGCTCGGGTTCCGAACCTTGCGCCATTTGGTCAAGGGTCTGAAATAACCGATCCGTCGCGGTTGCGTATTTACGTTCGATTTCGGCACGGCGCAATTTCAGATTCGGCGTCAGCTCTCCACCATCCACGGTGAACGGTCGCGCCAAGATCAAAGCTGCGGCTGGCTGTTCATGACGCGATAGTTTTGCATTGATATGGGCCACCAGTTCGTTGCGCAGCGCAGGTGAAAGGGTCGGCATGCCCTCTGCGCTACTGCCCAGCGTTAGTAACGCAGCGAGGCATTTTTGTCCCGATCCCAACACCACGGCGTGATCGACCCAAGATAACTCGCGCAATACCGACTCAATGGCGGGAAGAGCGATTCGTCGTCCGGAGGACGACTTAATGATTTCTGATTTGCGACCGGTTAATTTCAAGAATCCGGCATCGTCGAAGTGGCCGTAATCGCCCGTGCGGTAAAAACCATCTTTCGACACACGCTCAAACGATTCGGGATCGCCAAAATAGCCTTTGAAAAGACCCGGTCCCCGCACCAATAACTCACTATCGTCATCTATTCTGATTTCGTTTTGTGGCAACACTTTTCCCACGGTACCAAAACGGTAAGAGTTCGGCGCGTTCATCGCGATAGGAAGGATGTTTTCGCTTAATCCATAGGCTTCCAGAATCAAACAGCCGAATGACTCAAAAAACTCCAAGATCCACAATGGGATTGGCGCCGAGCCGGAGATTAAGTATTGAAGCCGGGTACCGAACAGTCCGCGCAATCGACGCAAAACTAGACGATCTGCCAAGAAATACTGGAACTGCAGCGCAATGGTTGGTTTGCCTCCCGGATTTTTTTTGACCGCCGCATATCTTCGGCCAATCGCTAATGCGAACTGAGCTAAAGCAGCTTTCACACCCGTTTTTGCCGCAAGTTCTTTCTTGATGCCCAGCGCGAGTTTTTCATAGAACCGGGGTACGCCGATGACGACATCCGGTTCAATTTCCTGAACGAAATCTAGTACCTTGAGTGGATCCGCGACCATATAAAGCGAGGAGCCAGTGGCTACGGCGCACAGGTTCATTACTCGTTGGAATAGGTTGGACAATGGTAACCAACAAACAAAGCGTGCACCTGGGCGTCCCGCTGGGAGCGCGGCAATAATGGCTTCACAGGCGAGGACGAGTTGGCCGTGACTGTAGAGGATCCCTTTTGGCTCGCCGGTTGTTCCGGAGGTGTAGATGATGGTTGCCGGGTCATCTTTTTTCGGGAAAGGTGCTGGAACATTATTTCCAACAAAAGGCGCCTTCATTACTTCATCCCAAGTTAATGCTTTCGGCAGCGTTTCGATTCCTTTCGTCCGCGAAATGCTCAATATGAATTTCGCAGCCTGCGTCGAGGTACCAAGCTTACTAAGTATCTTGTGGCCACCGACCACTAGTGCGTTTACATTTGCATGTAGCAGGATCTTTCGGAGGCGCTCACCCGTATCGTGCCCGTCAAGACCGATTACGATTGCGCCGCTCGCGAGGGCCGCGAAATGGGAGAGCTCCCACTCCAGACCATTGGGCGCAATAATCGCAAGGCGATCCCCGCTTTCTAAGCCGCGGGCTTTAAACCCGATCGACAGCGCAATGACTCTATCCCAGACCTCTTTCCACGTTAGGCTGATCCAATTCGTTGTTGTTGGCGTTAAGCGAGTGTAGATCGCTGGCGAATCGGGTTCGCGACGCGCCCGATCCCGTAGAAGTTCCAGGATCGTATTCACTGAAGTGACGATCGGCTAATTCTGGTTACTGCTTGAGATTAATGTCCCACGACTTTTTCTGACGAATTCGGGCCATTCCGGCCGCTTTGCCCGGCGAATGTTCAAATCGTCATCGGTGAGTCCCAGCCATTGCATGTGGGACCGCACATGCTTGCCAAGGTAAAACTTTTTTCGGATCATGAAATCCACGACTGGGGCCATGATCGTCCAATAAAAACGACTTGCTTTACCTTCGCGAATTAGTGCGGAAAACTCTGGCGCGTAAGGGTTATAGCCGAAGTTTTTAAGGTCGGAATACATCAATAGCCAGTTGATAGGATAGTTGCTGTAGATTGGGCTGGCGTACTTACTGTTGACAATGAGTCCAAGGTCAACGACCTTTTTCATTATCAAATCTTGGTTGTACTCCCAAGCGTGAAACGGAGCGATATATCTTGGAAACTGAGTTCCGGCAGAAAAGAGTTTTGGGTTCCAGAAGCGCAGGAGATCCGTATCGTCGAATTCGCCGCTGGCTTTCAGTTCTGGCGGAGTCCAATCGACGTCGGAAATTGCAAGCGGCGGGAATTCATACTCCATCCGCTCGGCATCCGGCTGGCCCGGCGAATATCCGGCCAAAATCAGCGGGATGCGCTTCTCTACCGCTAATTTAATTGCATTTCCTTCAAACAACGGCGCGTATACGTAGGACACCGTGTGAACGGCACCGCGTTCTTCTTGGTTTTTCAGCAAATATCGAAACAACCGCCGATAAAATTCCTTTTCCGGTTTGTAAACGATGTGCTCGACGTCAAGCTTATCGACACAGCGGCGAATGTTATTCCAGGCCACATCACCGATATCAATATCGGTCGTGTAAGCCAAAACTCGAAGGCCATATTCTTTTTTTAGCTTGTAAAGCAAATACACACTATCTTTGCCGCCGCTTAGGCACACCAGGCAATCGTATTCGCCTTGGCCGCGACTATCAGCAATGCACCGTTCTAGATCGGCTTCTCGATCCTTTTGTAACGACTCGGATATTTGCCTATCCGCCGGCTTGTAGGTGCGACAGTATTGGCACGCGCCAGAACTATCAAGATCCGCGCCTGGTGCCGTTTCAGGCAGTAGACAGCGCTTACATCTTTTCATTTGACAACTCCGGGAACCAGGACGTGCGAGCGAACTCGCCGCTGCTATTAGCTCAAATGCGCGAGCCGGTTTGCGACCCCTATTTCCTCGTCTTGCGAGAAAGCAAATGGGTATAAAGATTTTTCCGAACTGGACAATTCAGGCTTTCCGCCAAATCGAGCAATCTGATCACGAACATAATCCAACTTAAGGCGCAATAGCACGGCGGGCGCATTTACGCGTGTGTTAATACGCGTCTCGGCCCAGATAACGAAACCTAGCATGCGCTCGTAGTACTTAACATGGCGTGGGTTTACTTCGATCAATAAATCCGTAAAATTCTGAATATCAAAAGAATAGATGAATGCAATATGGAATAGCGCGGCCAACACCTGCTTGGACTTGATTTCGCCATCTACTGCCAGTTTGGTGAATTCGCAAAGCCGACGACCCTGCGACCTAAGCGTATTGAGTTCGATCTGGTATAAATCGTCGGCGAGCAGGCCAATGGGTGAATCGAAACCAATCGTGATCGTACCGATCGTATGGTCATCGGATGATGCTACAAGCGTCATCCGATTGGGCTGATCGCCCATGTTAAACCCCGTCTGATAGCCGCGCCATGAATACATTTTCTTGATGAGCATACTGGCGGAACTACGCTGGCCATGCGTATCAGCTAATCGGATTTTGAATTCTTTACGATCCAGAACGTGCTCGAGGATATCGGGAACATCGGGTCTTTCCTGACTAGGCGGTTCAGAGGATCCTTTAAACCCCATCGGCAACCGAATAATAGTGTCACCGGACAGTTCGATTTTTTTTGATGAAATGACCATTTTCTTGATTCAGCCTCAGTATCAAGGGCACATTGAAGCGGCTTGAAGTTAGCAGTTGAGCGCAGTTACAGCGTTCACCAACTACAATTTGAATTACAAGCGAGATTGCAGTCGAAGCGCATAGAACCGGGTGATCCTGGGCATTCTAAATCTCGCCTATACAGTTGTAAAGAGATGGTTTGAGGCGATCCGACTGCCGGCGTTCGACAAAAAACACTTGCGGCTAAAAGGCTAAAGGGTTGACAATACGCATCTTTACGCTACTTTTACAGTGCGCTGGTCTAAAAAACACTCGGCTTTTACTTAATTTTTTAAGTCGGCAGTCTTCCATTTAACTCTCCGGAGAACCCCTGGTGAAAGAGCTTAAGTCCAACTACCAAGTTAAACTTACTCCAATAGTCGTCTGCTTCGCGCTCTTGTTAACCACTGGTTGCGCTATGCAGCACAGCCATCCTCTCGCACCTGCGCGCGCTGACTCGGCGGCCTCGACGGAATATTTAGTAGGCCCTGGCGATTCGTTAAATATAGTGGTATGGCGTAATCCCGAAGTATCTACCACCGTGCCCGTTCGTCCCGACGGGAAATTTACCACGCCGCTCGTAGAAGACATCCAAGCCAGTGGTAAGACCACGACTCAGTTAGCTCGCGATATCGAGAAAGCCCTTTCAAAGTATATCCAAGATCCAATCGTTTCGGTGATGGTGACCCAATTTGCTGGGCCGTTTAGCGAGCAGATACGCGTTGTTGGGCAGGCGGCGAAACCACAAGCATTGCCCTATAAGGAGCGTATGACCTTGCTGGATGTGTTGATCGCTGTTGGCGGACTGACGGAATTTGCAAACGGAAACAACGCTAGTATCCTTCGCGCTATAAATGGCAAGAGCCGACAGTTTTCCGTAAGGTTGGAAGATCTGATTAAGGAGGGCGACGTTTCTGCCAACATTGAGATGCGCCCAGGCGATGTCCTAGTAATTCCGGAGAGTTGGTTCTAGTCTCGTCAGGCCCTTAACGTAGCAGCAAACTGAAGGTCGTTTCATGCATGAAATAATCGCACAAATTAGTGGCTACTTGCGCGCAATGTGGCGCCATCGCTGGTATGCGTTGGCTGCTGCTTGGTTGGTATCGCTGATTGGTTGGCTTCTAGTTTTCTCAATGCCGAGCCGCTTTGAAGCCTCGGCGAGAATTTATGTCGACACGACATCGATTCTCGGCCCCCTCATGCAAGGCCTCGCCGTAAAACCCAATCTGGACCAACAAGTCGGGATGATTGCGCGAACGCTAATCACGCGCCCTAATTTAGAAAAAGTGCTGCGCAATTCTGACCTCGATATCAAGGCGAAAAACAATACCGAAAAGGAGGGGTTGATTGACCTGCTCCAAGCGCGCATTCAGCTTACCGGCACGGGTAAAGATAACTTGTTTTCTTTAACTTATTGGGACAGCCATCCTGATCAAGCAAAAAAAGTGGTACAAGCGCTGGTTAACATTTTTGTCGAAAGCAGTTTAGGGGATAAGCGTAAAGACAGTGAGTCCGCGAGGCGATTTTTAGACGAGCAAATAAAATCTTACGAACAAAAACTTGTTCTCGCAGAAAATTCGCTCAAAGATTTTAAGCAAAAAAATATGGGCGTTATGCCAGATGATAAGCAGAATTACTATGGTCGATTGTCGGAGGCCTCGGCTCGACTCAATCAAGCGCAGTTAGAATTGAAAGAGACCGAGAATGCTCGTGACTCAATTAAGACGCAAGTTGCCGGTGAAGATCCCGTACTCTTACCCGAGGAAACGCCTTTCGAAGTCGCGGAGGCGGAAAAAAATAAATCCAGCGCAAAGCGCAATCCTGAGCTGGACGAGCGTATTCAGTCCCTCGAAAAAAACCTGGATGCCTATCGACTAAAGTTTACCGAGCAGCATCCTGATATAGTCGCCACTAAACGCATCTTGGCCCAGCTCCAAGGGCAAAAAGAAAAAGAGAGCAGTGAGGCTAAAGTGGAGGAAGAGATTGAGCAAGCAAAGCGCGCGGAAGAAGCCAAGGCCTCTGCTGAGAAAGGTTTTTCAGCAAATTCGAACATAAGGCGGCAGAACTTGAATCCGGTATTTCAGCAACTTAAAGTTGCATTGGGTGAGGCCGAGGCGACGGTTGCCTCAATGAAAGCAAGGGTAAACGAATTCCAAAGCCGTTTATCGGATCTTAAAAATCAGGCTAATATGGTTCCACAAATCGAAGCCGAACTGAGCCAACTTAATCGCGACTACGAAGTTAATAAAGCAAACTACGAGAAGCTCCTGGCGCGCCGGGAGTCAGCAACGATGTCAAACGAAATGGACGCGGGTACGGGTGGCCTGGATTTTCGCGTGATCGATCCGCCCCGCGTCCCGCTCATGCCCAGCAGTCCTAATCGGCCTTTATTGTATACGTTGGTTCTCGTTGGTGGGCTCCTTGCAGGCTTAGCTCTCGCGTTCGCAATGAGCCAGGTTCGCCCGATGTTTACTGACCGCGACGCATTGCGGGAATTCACTGGACTGCCGTTGCTTGGAAGCGTCTCCATGATTTGGACGCCGGATCAGAAACGAAAATCGCGTCGTCGCACGCTTGTCTACGCCATGACTTGCCTAGGGTTGTTATGCGTATACGGAGTTGTCATGACGGCGAATCTTATCAGAGACGATGGAATTATTAGTAAAATGCGGACGCTAACCAATCTTTAATTTTGGTAACCTAAATACGTGAGCAAAAAAGGAAGTTACCTTGAGTCTAATTGAACGAGCAGCCGGACGAATAGCAGAGACGGGTCGCGAAGTACCGAAAGTGGTGATTCCGGCGGATGCAGTTCCATCTGTGCCTTATCACGATTCGGCGATTGAGCGTGCCGCCGCAAGGTTGCAGGAACATCAGCCGTTGCCGCTCGTAAGCCAGGATGCGGTGCCGCCGGTACACCACGGCGCGCCTTCGATGCTTGACATCAGCAAGAGTCGTCGTGAGCCAACGTTGGCGCAGGTTTCGCCCCAGGGAATGATTAATCTCGCCAGGCTAAAACAAGCGGGAATGATTACTCCCGACGGTGAGCGCAGCACGATTGCCGAGGAATACCGACAGATTAAGCGCCCACTACTGATGAATGCCTTCAATCAAGGCGTCGCGCCGGTGAAAAACGGGAATCTCATCATGGTCACTAGTTCCCTGCCGGGCGAGGGAAAGAGTTTTAGCTCCGTCAATCTCGCCATGAGCATCGCAATGGAAATGGATCATACGGTGCTCTTGGTAGATGCGGACGTTGCCAAACCATCGGTTCCCAGTTTGCTCGGGCTGAAAGCCGACAGGGGGTTAATGGATCTTCTGCTTGATGAATCGTTGCAACTCACGGACGTTTTGATCAAGACTAATGTTGAAAAACTCACATTGCTTCCGGCTGGGCGCGGTCACCGTTATTCAACTGAGTTGTTGGCCAGTGTCGCTATGCGTCGGCTGATAGAAGAAATGGGCCAACGCTATGCCGACCGCGTAATAATTTTCGACTCCCCACCTTTACTTGCAACTAGTGAAGCGCGCGTGTTAGCAAGCTATATGGGGCAGATCGTTGTGGTGGTCGAAGCTCAGAAAACGACCCATGAAGCGTTACGTGAGGCACTAAAACATCTGGAACACTGTGAGGTCGTCGGCATGCTCCTTAACAAAGGCAGATTTATGCCGGGTAATAACTACTACGGGTCTTATTACGGCACGTATGGCAAGCAATAGGGGGCGGGAGCGGAAGCATTGTCGTTGGCTAATCCCATATTCAAGGTCGGGCGCAAACTTAGCCTTGGCCGGAATGACCAAACTCCTAGCTGCGGTTACGCTCGCTGCAGTCGTTACAGCACCGGCCGCCGATCTTGACGCGGAATCTAGGAATTTCGGTGAAATAGCGTTAGGTTCGATAAGCAACTGGCGCATCGAACCTAGAATCCAGGTTCGTGAAACCTATTCAGATAATATTGGACTCGCACGAAGTAGCCGTGGACAGTCGGAATTCGTTACTGCAATCAGTCCTGGCATTTCGATCCGGAGTAGCGCAGCGCGGTCGAACATTGATGTCAATTATTCATTAAACAAGTTCTTTTACGTGCGCGACCGCGATCGCGATACCTTGAATCATCAACTCCGGGCATCGGGACATTTCGAGTTAGTAAACGACCTCATCTACCTGGATACACGCGCTAATATTAGCCAACAAGCTGTATCGGCTTTTGGTCCGATCGGCGCAAGTTCCGCAGTGAATGATAACAATCGCACTTTCCGTTCCTACTCAATATCACCGAATTTTCGCAAAGAATTTGGCCGCCAAGCAGTAGTGGAGGCGCGTTACACTTATAGCCAACTCAGCAGCAACGTCGCCAGCTCGACAATCTCCGATAGCACAGGCAATCGTGCACTCCTTAAAGCCAACAGTGGCCCAGCATACAACGACTGGGGCTGGGGTGCAGAATTTGTGGATGACCGCACTAGTTACACGCGTTCTGCCGACATGACCTTCAAGAGCTTAACGGGGAGCTTACGTTATCGTATCACCCCAAGGCTATTTGGCACGAGTACCTTCGGCGTTGATAAAAACGACTACGTCACCATCGGTGAGAAGCCCGAGGGCGCTTTTTGGACGTTGGGCGCCGATTGGCGTCCATCGCGGCGTACGGCGCTCACTTTTTCCGCGGGCCGTCGCTACTTTGGCAACACTTATGCCCTCTCTTTCCAGCATGCAACGCGCCGAACCTCATGGGACGTTTCCTACCAGCAAAACCTATCCACTAGCAGATCGCAGTTCGCCCAACCGCTAGGCGTTACCCTTCGGGAATCGGCCGAAAGGGGCCTTAGGGCGCAGAATCCGGACATTTCTGATGCGGCTCTGCAAGACCTCGTGGACGCGAGGGTCAGAGAAGTTGTTTCCGCAGGGCTGGATCCAGACGCCGCCCAAGGAATCAATTTCCAATCCAACACTGCATTTCTAGAAAAGAAATGGCAAGGTTTGTTGACGCTAGACTATCCGAAAAGCGCGGTGACCTTGAAGGCCTTTAATTCGGTTCGAGATGCAGCAACGACAGGCACCACGAGCGTGCTGAATTCATCGGGAGATTTCGCGCTGAGTCAAATCATCAAGCAATCCGGTGTTGGTTCTAGCTGGAGATATCAATTGTCCCCACGGAACAACGCGAATGTCGGTCTTGACTTAACGCGCGTTCGGTTAGTTGATATCGGCAGAACCGATAATCTCACCACGTTCAACTTAGGGATTACACGCAAACTATCTAGATCTGCTAACGGCTCACTTGGTTACCGACATGTGCGCCGCGATTCTAATTTCAATGTCAACGACTACGACGAAAATTCATTTTTCGGCACTTTTCTCGTTACTTTTTAGAGAACCACAATGTACGAAGCCTTTTACCACCTGCGGGCAAAACCGTTCCAACTCAGTCCTGACCCGACCTTCTTCTATGGCAGTAAGGGGCACAAACGTGCTATGTCTTATCTTGAGTATGGGCTACATCAAGGTGAGGGCTTTATTGTGATTACTGGCGAAGTTGGCGCCGGAAAGACTACGCTAGTACGGCATCTCTTCAAAAAATTGCAAGGTGAAAACCTGGTTGCCGCGCAACTCGTCAGTACCCAACTTGATGCTGATGATACGCTACGCATGGTGGCGGCTGCTTTCGGGGTACCTCACGAAGATAGCAACAAGGCTACGCTGCTCAAGCGGTTGGAGAACTTTCTCATAAATTGCCAGAACCTCGGCAAACGGGCGTTGTTGATTGTCGACGAGGCACAAAATTTAAGCCCGCGGGCTGTCGAGGAGCTGCGCATGTTGTCAAATTTCCAATCACAGGAAAAATCGCTTCTGCAAAGCTTCTTACTTGGACAGCCAGAATTTCGCTTCACTATGGCCAGCGAGGGGATGCAACAACTGCGGCAACGCGTGACCGCGTCGTACCATTTAGGTCCGATGGATTCACAGGACACGCGCGAATATATCGAGCATCGCATGCGCACCGTAGGGTGGAACCACGATCCACATTTTACCGACGACGCATTCTCGGCCATTCATGATTTCGCCACCGGCATTCCGCGAAAAATCAACACGGTTTGCGACCGCTTGCTGCTGATGGGCTATCTGGAAGAAATGCATCAAATTAACGCAGCGGCGGTCAATGAGGTTGTGGGTGAGATCAACAATGAAATGGCGGTGCCGTTTACCGAGCCGGCCGGTATGAACCCAGTTAGTTTCGGTGCGAACTCACCGGTTGCTCAGATTAAGCAACTTGAACTCGATAATAACTTGGCTAATCTAGATAAGCGGCTCGGGCAAGTCGAGCGGTCCGTCGTGACTATGCTCAAACTGATGCGGGAAGTGCTTTCGGTCGCTGGCCTCAAGCGATTTCGAACAGAACATCAAGGTGACGACAAAGTTGTCGCCATAAAGGATTAAAACGTAGTGGGAAAAAAAATACTTTGCGTGGTTGGTGCGCGGCCAAACTTAATGAAAATTGCGCCGGTTATGAAAGCCTTGAAGGCGGGTTCTGACCCGTTTGATGTTTGTCTGCTCCACACGGGGCAACACTACGATAGCGCGATGAACGACCAATTCTTTGCGGCGCTTGGCATTCCGAAACCAGACATCAATCTCGACGTGGGTTCCGCGTCCCATGCGGTACAGACAGCCGAAATCATGCGCCGTTTTGAACCTGTTTTGGAGCAAGAGGCGCCCGACGCGGTTCTTGTCGTCGGTGATGTAAACTCGACCATTGCATGCGCGCTTGTGGCGACGAAAATGGGGGTGAAAGTGATTCACGTTGAGGCGGGATTGCGTAGTTACGATCGAGGCATGCCAGAAGAGGTAAACCGCGTCCTAACGGATCAAATCTCCGACATACTTTTTACCACGGAACGCGATGCCAAGGAAAATCTACGACGCGAAGGCATCAGCGTGGATCGTGTGCATTTCGTCGGCAATGTGATGATCGACACCTTGAAAAGCCAGTTGTCGCATGCCGCGCCAATGCGTGAAACTCTGCGCCAGGCGGGCGTCTCGGAGGCATTCCTGATGGGGGCAAAGGACTACGGTGTATTGACCTTACATCGTCCATCCAATGTCGATAATGTCAATGTGTTGCGCACGTTGCTGCGTACTGTGGCGCAGATCAGCCAAACAATGCCCATCATTTTCCCTGTTCATCCGCGCACTCGCGGCCGGATCGAAAGCTACGGACTTATGGACTTGATAGCTTCGGCGAATATCGCGTTGTTGCCGCCTCAGGGATATCTGGAAATGCTGGGGTTGATGAAAGATGCGTGCATGGTACTAACGGATTCCGGTGGAATTCAAGAAGAAACGACGGCGCTGGGCGTGCCCTGCATCACGCTGCGCGAAAATACTGAACGACCCATAACGGTTACCGAAGGTACTAACACCATCACAGGGATCGATCCGGAAAAGATTCACGCGGCGGTAAAAGACGTTTTACGGTCAGGAGGAAAAGCGGGGAAATCTCCGGAACTCTGGGATGGCAAGGCTGCACTGCGCATTGCCGCCATTTTGCATGATTGGCTCGGATCATCCCAACAGCGTCATGTTGCCTAGCAGCATAAATTCATGTCAATGCCACCCATACGAAATGCTTTTTCCATCGACGTTGAAGACTACTTTCAAGTCTCCGCCCTAGCGCCACATTTCCCGCGCCAAATCTGGGATCAACAAACCTGCCGCGTCGAACGTAACGTCGATCGGATGCTGGGAATGCTTGCAGACAGCCAGGCTCATGCGACGTTTTTTACGTTAGGCTGGGTCGCCGAACGCTTTCCCGATATGGTTAAACGCATCGTCGCTGGTGGCCATGAGCTTGCGAGTCACGGCTACGGACATCAACGCGTATCGGATCTCACTCCTGCTGAATTCTTAGATGACGTTACTCGCGCAAAAAAAATTCTCGAAGATTTAGGTGGCCAAGCAGTAATCGGTTATCGTGCGCCGAGCTTTTCCATCGGCGAAAATAACCTATGGGCACTCGATTCGTTAGGGGACGCCGGTTATCTATATAGCTCCAGCATCTATCCGATTCGTCACGATCACTATGGCATGCCGAATGCTCCCCGGTTCGCGTTTCGACCGAACGATTCTAAAACGCTATTAGAATTGCCCGCATCCACTATCCGCCTGTTCAATCGCAACTTACCGGCCGCCGGTGGCGGCTACTTTCGTCTGCTGCCATATCAAATGTCACGGTGGTCGATCAAGCGTGTGAATAACGTCGACAAGCAGGCCTGTATTTTTTATTGCCATCCTTGGGAGATCGATCCCGAGCAACCGCGACCCCTTGGCATGACCCTTAAAACACGTTTTCGGCATTATCTGAACCTCGGACGAACCGAATCGCGTTTGCGTACTTTACTGAAAGATTTTCGCTGGGGCCGGGTCGATCAAATTTTTCTCGGCAAGGCGAGTTGATGAGTAGTCTTGCGATCGACAACCCGAGTGCCACCTTAAAGGCCCAGACGGAACCTGGCGGTGCCCTATCAATCCGATCCTTGTCGGAAAAAGATGCAGCCCGCTGGGACGAATTTGTGATGTCATGCCCGGAAGCTACCTTCTTTCACCGCGCCGGGTGGAAAACGATGATGGAACATGTGTTCGGCCATCAGACGCATTTTCTTTACGCTGAGTCAAACGGACAAATTCAAGGCGTTTTACCTCTAGCGGAAGTGAAGGGTTGGATGTTCGGACACTCGCTTTGTTCCCTGCCATTTTGTGTATACGGCGGTATTGCCGCAACGTCGGATCGGGCACGTCTTGCACTCGACCAAGCGGCGCAACAGTTAGCGCACAAGCTTAACGTCGATCACCTAGAGTACCGCAGCATCGCATCGTCCCATTCCGATTGGGCGCATAAAGACCTGTACGTGACGTTCCGCAAGGAAATCGCTGCCGATCACGACAAAAACATGCTTGCGATTCCACGCAAACAACGAGCCATGGTGCGTAAGGGGATCAAGGCGGAACTGCGAGGCGAGATCGATGAAAATGTCGAGCGTTTTTTCGCCCTGTTTTCCGATAATGTCCATCGACACGGCACGCCAACGCTATCGAAAAGATATTTTCAGCTCCTCATGGGAATTTTTGGCTCCGACTGCGAGGTGATGACGGTCGTCGGCCCGGACAAGAAGCCGCTAAGCAGCGTGCTAACGTTTTACTTTCGAAATGAAGTGATGCCGTACTATGCAGGTGATGACGTCACCGCGCGAGATTTTGCGGCCAACGACTTCAAATACTGGAACCTAATGCAACGCGCCGTCGAGCGCGGCTGCAAACTTTTTGACTTTGGCCGCAGCAAGATTGAGACGGGCCCCTACCACTTTAAGAAAAACTGGGGCTTCGAGCCGACACCGTTGAATTATGAATATCAGTTGCATCGCGCAAAACATGTGCCGGATCAAAATCCACTTAATCCAAAATATCGGCTCTTCATTAAAGCATGGCAAGCGATGCCTTTGAGGCTTGCCAACCGCATTGGCCCTCATATTGTCAAATACCTGGGCTAACGGCGATGAAACATCTACTCCTGCTTATTCACCGAATTCCGTTCCCACCCAACAAGGGCGACAAAGTTAGATCGTTCCATTTACTGAAATATCTCGCGCAACATTATCAGATACACCTCGGTACAGTTGTTGATGCGGAAGAAGACTGGCAATACGTCGACGAAGTAAAAAAGCTATGTCGTGATAGTCATTTCGTGCGCTTGAATCCAAAGCTGTCGCGCATTAAAAGTTTGCGTGGATTGATAACCGGACAACCCTTAACCCTGCCTTATTACTTTGACCATGGTTTGCAAGATTGGGTTAACGAAAAACTTACGTTTGCCCCATTAAAGCACGCGGTGATATTTTCTTCCGCCATGGCGCAGTACCTACCTCGCGAAAGCAGTATGACGCGAGTCGCTGATTTGGTCGACGTCGATTCCGACAAATGGGCGCAATATGCGAAAACTAAATCATGGCCACTTTCCTGGATCTATCGACGTGAGGCCGGCCGGTTGCTCGCATTCGAGCGTCAGGTCGCAAGGGATTTTGATGCAACCGTGTTGGTCAACGAACGTGAAGCCGCGCTATTTCAATCATTAGCACCAGAATCAGCGCATTGTATTACTCACGCCAACAACGGCGTGGATACCGATTATTTTGCGCCAACCCGCGGGTATGAAAATCCCTATAAGCAAGGCGAAGTGGTCTTGGTTTTCACCGGCGCCATGGATTACTGGCCAAACGTGGACGCCGCGGAATGGTTCGCGCGGGAGGTATTTGTGCATGTGCTTGCAAAATTTCCCCAGGCCCGTTTTTACGTGGTCGGCTCCCGTCCCGACGCGCGTGTGCAGAAGCTTTCTGCTCTGCTTGGCGTAATTGTAACAGGGTCAGTTCCCGATATTCGCCCATATCTGGCGCACGCAGCCATGGCTGTCGCGCCATTGCGCATCGCCCGCGGAACTCAAAACAAAGTGCTTGAGGCGATGGCAATGGCTAAGACAGTTATCGCCTCGCAAGAAGCCGCCCAGGGCATAAGCGCGGAGGCGGGTCGCGAACTTGTCGTTGCAAATGATGCGTCCGAGTTCATTGCCCATATTTCGGCGCGACTCGACGACAACAAAAATGATTTGATCGGGGCGCGAGCACGTGCGCGCGTCGTTGAACGCTATAGCTGGGAGGCAAACCTGTCGCGAATCGGCCGGGCGCTTGACTTGAATCACGTCGTTGAAACTCAAATGGACCGAGAAAAGCTTCATATTGACGCGCGCATATCGTCCTTCGCCAAGCAAATATCCGCATGAAACACGAGCAGGAGCTCCGGCTTCAACCAGCGCAAGGGGTGATAGCGGATAAACCCACTGATTTTATGTGGCTCTTTTGCACTATTTTGGTTGCGGCGCTACTCTTCTGGCTTTTCACTTGGTATGGGGATACGACCCTATCTACTCTCGCGATTTGGCATCGATCCGAGACCTACGCACACGGCTACCTAATTTTTCCGATCAGCGCCTATTTAATTTGGACGCGTCGCCGAGAAGTTCTCCGGATTCAACCCACCCCTAGCGCATTAGGAATTTTGTCCCTCATTGCCTTGGGCGTCCTTTGGTTGATCGGGAGTTCCGTGGAAGCATTGGTGGTATCCCAATACGCTTTGGTTGCGATGGTTCCCGCGATAGTTTGGTCTGTTCTTGGCTATCGAGTGAGCACGGCGTTATTGTTTCCCTTACTTTTTTTGTTGTTCGCCGTTCCTGTGGGCGATTTTTTACTAACGCCGATGATGAATTTCACGGCTGATTTCACCGTAACGGCGTTGCGAATTACTGGGATTCCGGTTTTTCGCGAAGGTCTCTTCTTCACCGTCCCGACCGGTAGTTGGTCTGTAGTTGAAGCTTGTAGCGGCCTGCGTTATCTGATTGCATCACTCACATTGGGCTGTTTGTTTTCCTACCTCACTTACCGAAGCCTTTGGCGCCGTCTCGTGTTTATAGGCTTGTCAATCATCGTGCCAATTATCGCGAACGGGTTTCGTGCCTATATGATCGTCATGATTGGACATCTGAGCAATAACAGGCTTGCTACGGGCGTCGATCATGTCATTTACGGATGGGTATTTTTTGGCTTTGTGATGATGCTGTTATTTTGGATTGGGTCACGCTGGCAAGAGGCGGATGAGACCACCAAATCGTCGTTACTAAGTCGATCAGAAATCCGGTTGCCCGGTCAGCCGCCGGCAGCAAAAATTATTGTATTCGCGTTAATCAGCGCAATAATAGTTTCAATTTGGCCGCTCTACGCGCGCCATTTGGTTGATGTTCCATCGAATCCAAAACCGCTTACGCTGTTAGCGCCCCCCACTCCCGCTGGTTGGCAGATCGAAGCCGATCCACTAACCGACTGGGAACCACATTTTCTGACCGCGCCGGGCACCGCGAAATACACCTTCCACAATGAGGAGAAGAAGGTTGAGGTTTTGGTTAAGTACTATCGAAATCAACACCAGGGCGCTGAATTAATCAATAGCGACAATCAACTGGTCAGCACTCGTAACTCAAGTTGGGGGCTTACATCGGACAGTTCAGTCGAAATCCAATCACCCACGGGACTGCTGGTAGCCAATGAATCAACATTGCGTTCCGCACGTACCAGCTTGCTGGTGTGGAACTGGTACTGGATCGGTGGATCATACACAAGCAACATTTACTTCGCGAAACTCTATCAAGCAAAAGCGAAGCTGCTTGGTGAGGGCGACGACGCTGCGGCTATTTTTATATACGCGCCCTTCGAAGGAAAGCCAGACGTAGCTAGGAAGGTTTTACGTGAATTCGTTCCCACGATATTTCATTCGATCGATAAGACCTTGACCGCGGCTAAGCGCTAGCCGGTAGAACTGAAA
This sequence comes from Burkholderiales bacterium, assembly GCA_046598945.1. Taxonomy (GTDB): domain Bacteria; phylum Pseudomonadota; class Gammaproteobacteria; order Burkholderiales; family JALYOK01; genus JALYOK01. Next base: position 18,356 of record JBKJHT010000174.1, read on the forward strand.
TCTCGCATGGCGCGTCCCCCACACCTAGTCGTTCATGTCATTCATCGACTCGCCATCGGTGGCTTGGAGAATGGTCTGGTCAATCTGCTCAATCATGGTCTGGCAAGTCGGTATCGACACGCGATTATATGCATGACGGGCTTCACGGATTTTCGCGATAGGATTGAAGATGCGAATGTTGAAGTATTCGCTATTCATCGAAAAGAGGGGCGCGACTGGGGCGCTCAATGGCGGTTGTTCGCGTTGATTCGACGTCTCAAACCCGACATCGTACATAGCCGAGGATTGTCGGGCTTGGATAGTATGCTTCCAGCGTTGATCAATGGCGTTCCCGCTCGCATACACGGCGAACACGGGCGAGACATGGGCGATTTAGACGGCAGCAATCGCAAAGGGCAGTGGATTCGCCGCTTACACCGCCCTCTGGTTAGTCACTACATCGCGCTGTCGAGGGATCTCGAATCGTATCTGGAAACGAAAGTCGGAGTGCCTAGTCAGCGTATTACACAAATATACAATGGCGTGAACTGCCATGATTTTCGACCCGCATCCGGCGAACGGGAGTTGCTGCCGGAAACTGATTTTGCGCCTAAGGGCACCTTCGTTATCGGAACCGTTGGCCGCATGCAACCCGTCAAGGATCAAGTCAATCTCACGCGCGCCTTTATTCATCTTGTTGCAATCTTACCGCAGGAGAAATCCCGCCTTCGGCTTGTGATGGTGGGCGATGGTCCCTTGCGGGCCGAGTGCGAAGCCCTTTTGACGCAGGCGGGATTACGACATCTTGCTTGGTTGCCGGGCGCGCGAGATGATGTTGCCGCCCTAATGCGTGGCATGGATATTTTTGTTCTCCCTTCACTTGCAGAAGGGATATCCAATACCATTCTAGAAGCGATGGCAAGCGGATTGCCGATCATCGCCACGGCGGTCGGTGGCAATCCTGAGCTTGTGGAGGACGGTGTTACGGGACGCCTGGTGCCTGCGGCGAACCCTATCGCGCTCGCCGAGGCAATTAAACCGTATGTCATTGACGGCGAACTCGCGCGGCATCACGGTCACGCTAATCGCCGAACGGCACAAGCGCGCTTTAGTATGGAGGCTATGGTGAATAGCTATATGCAAGTCTATGGCCGTGTGTTAGAAAGTAAAGTTGGTCAAACTGTTATGCAGAGCTAATTTTATGTGCGGCGTTGTTGGTGTCTTTGATTTTGGTGGCACGAAAGAGATTTCGCGTTCATTGCTCGAACGTATGAACCAAGCGCAGTTTCATCGTGGCCCCGACGAGGGCGGCGTACATGTGGAACCGGGCCTAGGCTTGGGCCATCGCCGTCTTTCCATCATCGACTTATCAACCGGACAGCAACCGCTGTTCAATGAAGACCACAGTGTCGTCGTTGTCTTCAATGGAGAAATTTACAATTTCCAAGAACTGATGCCCGAGTTGGTGGCGCGCGGCCATCACTTTCGCACGCGATCCGATACAGAGGTCATTGTTCATGCGTGGGAAGAGTGGGGCGAGGCGTGCGTAACGCGTTTTCGCGGCATGTTCGCATTTGCCCTGTGGGATCGTAACCGTCAAACCCTGTTCTTGGCGCGGGATCGGCTCGGCGTTAAGCCGCTTTTCTACGCCGTGTTACCGGACCATACGTTCCTTTTTGGTTCCGAGCTAAAGGCATTGCTGTGCCATTCAAAGCTATCGCAAGAAATCGATCCGCGCTCAGTGGAAGATTATTTCGCCTATGGTTACGTGCCTGAGCCGCGCACGATCTACAGGCAAGCATTTAAACTAAATCCAGGCCATACACTCACGATTCAACGCGGCAAGCCGTTTCCAGCCAGCAAAGAATATTGGGATCTCGCGTTCAAGCCAGTCGGCCCGATCAGCGAACAAGATGCCCAAGCGGAAGTCATTGAACGCCTGAGAGAGGCGGTTAAAATTCGATTGGTATCGGAAGTCCCTCTCGGCGCATTTTTGTCCGGTGGCGTCGATTCGAGTGCGGTCGTGGCGATGATGGCGGGACTTTCCAAGGATCCCGTCAACACTTGTTCAATCTCATTTGGCGATCCAAAGTTCAACGAATCGGAATATGCCAAGGAAGTTGCGCAACGCTATCACACGAACCACCGAGTTGAGCAAGTGGATCCCGATGATTTTGATCTCGTCGATACCCTCGCATCGCTTTACGATGAACCCTATGCCGACAGCTCAGCGATGCCAACCTATCGCGTATGTCAGTTAGCGCGAAAATCCGTCACCGTAGCGCTGTCCGGCGACGGTGGCGACGAGAATTTTGGTGGCTACCGTCGCTATCGTTGGCATATGAACGAAGAAAAAATCCGTTCGCTGATGCCACTCGGATTGCGTCGTCCAATATTTAGTGTTGCCGGAAAATTTTATCCAAAGGCGGATTGGGCGCCGCGCATGTTTCGCGCGAAAACAACGCTCCAGTCCCTCGCACGCAATTCGGTTGAGGCCTACTTTCATACCGTCTCGCTAATGAGCGATGAGATGCGCGGTCAACTGTTTAGCCCCGGTTTTCAACGTGAACTGCAAGGCTACCGCGCGGTGGAAGTGCTGCAAAAACATGCCGCGCGTTCGCCGGTGCAAAACGGGCTGTCGCTCATTCAATACCTAGACACGAAGACCTATCTGCCGGGCGACATTTTGACCAAAGTTGATCGCGCCAGCATGGCCCACGCACTTGAAGTTCGAGAACCGCTGCTGGATCATCCGATGCTCGAGTGGCTTTCTGGATTGCCGGAAGATTTCAAGCTCAGGGGCCAAGAAGGCAAGTACGTGCTGAAAAAGGCGCTGGAACCGTACCTGCCGAAGTCGATTCTTTATCGTCCGAAGATGGGATTTGCCGTGCCGCTCGCCACTTGGTTCCGTGGCCCCTTACGCAATAAACTCCGCAGCACAGTGTTGGGATCGCGCCTCACGGACACGGGCTACTTCAATCCCGACTTTCTAAAGAAAATGCTTGAGCAACACGAATCTGGAGTCCGTGACCATAGCACGCCGCTTTGGTCCGTATTAATGTTTGATTCTTTTTTGGGCCTAAAGCACAGCACTTCGGTTATCCCCGAAGCCGCCAGCGCCGAAGTCTAATCGGACTCTGGGTTCCATTTTCGCGCGGGCATTTCTGCCCGATTCTTTGCGCAATTGCCCAACCTACGGTAGCTTGGCGCACGAAATAGTGCGATGAAGATACTCACATTTTCGACGCTCTATCCCAATGCCGAGTCGCCCGGTCACGGTATTTTCGTGGAAACTCGGTTGCGGCATTTGCTGGATAATTTCAGCGTCGTGTCCGCCAAGGTGGTTGCACCGGTGCCCTGGTTTCCTTTTACCTCCGAGCGATTTGGGCGCTATGGAAAATTCGCCCGCGTGCCCGATTCGGAAACGCGCAATGGGGTTCAAATAAGTCACCCCCGTTATCTCCAGGCGCCGAAAATGGGAATGAGTCAAACCCCCTATTTCCTAGCTCGGGCAAGCCTGCCTTTTCTGAAAAGGATGATAGCCGACGGCTATGATTTTGACCTTATCGACGCCCACTACTATTTTCCTGATGGTGTCGCGGCAGTATTGCTCGGCAAATGGCTCAACAAACCGGTAGTGGTTACCGCCCGAGGCTCGGATATCAATTTGATTTCCGAATTCGCATCACCGCGCCGAATGATTCTACGCGCGGCACGCGAGGCCGCGGCATCCATTACGGTTTCAAATGGACTAAAAGCGCGCATGGTGCAACTCGGCGCATCAGCGGGGAAGATTCACGTGTTTCGTAACGGCGTTGACCTCGCCTTGTTTCAACCGATCGATCGCGATAGCGCTAGAGCGGCGCTCGGTTGGCGAACGAAAGTTTTGCTTTCCGTTGGCAATCTCCTCGAACTCAAGGGTCATCACCTAGTCATAGATGCCATGCGAAATCTGCCGGCGTACCGTTTAGTGATCATTGGGAGTGGGGAAGAGCAAGAGAATTTACGTCGGCGTTGCCAAACTGCCGCCGTTGCGGATCGAGTGGATTTTGTTTCCCGCGTGCCACAAGATAAACTCAAAATCTATTATGGCGCCGCGGACGCACTTATCCTGGCCTCAAGCCGCGAAGGCTGGGCCAACGTATTGCTGGAATCCATGGCCTGCGGTACGCCCGTGATTGCAACGACCGTTGGTGGCAATCCTGAGGTGGTAAGTTGCCCCGATGCGGGAATCCTATTGCCAGAACGATCCGCACAATCCATTGCCGAGGGCGTTCATAAACTTTTTACCTGCTATCCGGATCGAAGTCGCACAAGACGTTACGCTGAAAAATTCGATTGGTATGAGATATCCGCATTACAAATGAACCTCTTTCGTACTATCCTAGGCAAAAAACATGAATCCGAATACCTCGTCAATACCAGTCATTTTTAGGCGGTTTTTGATCTGGCTAGGGATCTTATTCGCCGGCAATATTTGTGTTGCGAACGAGCAGTTCTTGACGTCAATTAAACCGGGCGAATGGCGCGAGATCCCAAAGACCGCATTGCGAGAAGTGTTCCCATCTCAATCGAACCATCCAGGTTGGGGCACAATTGGGCCGCGCGGGGTTGTTGCGGCTTGGAGCGGTGCAGCGTTCGACACAAAAAGAAACGTTCTAATAATAACCGGCGGTGGTCACAGCGACTATGGTGGCAACGAGGTATACGAGTTTAGTTTGGAGACCGCGCGGTGGGCGCGCACCACGGAGCCCAGCAAGATGGTTAAACACACTAGGCCGGGCGAGTATTTAGTCGTGGATTCTGAGGCCCCGGTGGCAAGCCACACCTACGATGGCTTGGTTTATTTGCCGACGAAAAACCAGATGTTTAAATTTGGTGGAAGCTTTTATGGTAACGGTAGTCCATATGATCGTCATGCCTATTTGTTCGACTTAGCCACAAAAAGTTGGAAACGGGGAGCAGCGGCGCCCATGTATGTCTTACAGGTCAATTCGGATTTTGACCCGCTGACAGGACAGATCATTATCGGTACCGGCACGGGCTTGATAACCTATGATCCGTCGGCAAATTCCTGGAAATCCCATCCCCAGCTCGATCCATCCATTGCGGCTGCCGCAGGCGTGATCGATCCCGATCGACGCATTTTCGTTCAAGCGCGAACGGGCACGAAGGAGATTTATTTTTATTCGCTTGATAAGTTGAGCAAGCGTCAAAAGGCATCGGCCGGCGGTGACCTGGATTGGCCCAATGGATCCGGCATGGCCTACCACGCCCCAAGCAAACGCATGGTCTTGTGGGGCGGCGGGCGCAACGTCTGGGCGTTTAATACAAGCGATTGGCAGTTTCGAAAATTTGAGAATCCCTTGGGCGATGCGCCCTTTCCGCTGCGGCCGGGTGGCGATTACAAGTCTGCGGGAATTTACGGTCGCTGGCAGTATGTGCCCGACTACGACGTGTTCATCGCGTATAACCACACCGGCGACAATGTTTGGATCTACAAATTGCCCGGCGCGGATCACCAGGAGATCGTGAAGAAGTGCGATGTCGATCTGTGTATTGGTCCCGGGCATAAATTTCACAAGCCGAGCGAGGCTGCATTTGCGGCAAAGGATGGCCAGACCATTCATATTGAAGCGGGCGACTACGTCGGCGACGCCGCGATATGGCCGCAAAACAATTTAACAATCCGCGCCGTTGGCGGGCGCGCCCACCTAGATGCCAAGGGTGTCCAAGTGGGCGGAAAAGCAACTTGGATTATCAAGGGAACGAACACTTTGCTGGAGAATATTGAATTCTCCGGCGCAAAGGTGCCCGATCGAAATGGTGCGGGAATTCGGTTTGAGGGGAAAAATCTTACCCTACGCAATTGCTATTTTCACCACAACGAGAATGGCATACTTACCGGTGTAAACGAAGACAGCGATATCGTAATCGAGCACAGTGAGTTCGCTCATAACGGCTACGGTGATGGGCAATCACATAACATTTATGTGGGGCGCGCGCGCAGCCTAACGGTTAAGTTCAGCCATTTACACCATGCCAAAGTCGGCCACAATTTGAAGAGTCGCGCCATGATCAATCAGATTCTTTACAACCGCATCATTGACGAAGCTGACGGTACAGCCAGCTACGAAGTCAATTTACCGAATGGAGGGCTTGCCTATTTAATCGGCAATGTTATCCAGCAAGGGCCCAAGACCGAGAACAACACCCTCATTTCCTACGGTGAAGAAGGCTTGAAAAAGGGTCCGCATGAATTTTATTTTGCCAACAATACCGTAGTTAATGACGGTCCGCGTGAAAGCCGTTTTATCCGTGTCAGTGCGGGTGCGGAACCGGTCACAATCGTGAATAATGTGTTCGCCGGATCGGGAAAACTGCTCGAAGGCGTGGGAGAATTGAAGAACAATTTAATCGTCGACAAGTCCGATTTTGTGGCGCCAGAACGTTATGACTATCGGTTGCGTTCGGGATCCAAGGCGATCGACAGGGGTATCGATGCAAGCGACGTGCGTGGTGTAAGCTTACGCCCTACCTTCGAGTATGTGCATCCGCTCCAGGGCTTACCGCGAATAAGCAATCGGCGATTAGATCTTGGCGCGTTTGAACAGTAAACTTTTGCCTACTGAAAGCTTGGTCACCTCGATGTTGAATGCTTTTTTTCCATTGCTAACCACGCTGCTTTCCCCAGGGGGAAGTCGCGGTCGCCTGACCATTGTGATGTATCACCGGGTGCTGGAACATGCCGATCCACTGGCGCCGTATACGCCGACGGCGCAGGTATTCAATTGCCACATGGAAACCTTGGCGAACGGCTTCAACGTTTTGCCCTTGTCGGAGGCTATTGAGCGGCTGACCAAGCGATCTTTGCCGCCACGGGCCGCGTGTATTACCTTTGACGATGGTTACCGCGACAATTTCACCGTCGCCGCGCCGGTCATGCAGCGCTACGGTTTGCCGGCAACGATTTTCGTCTCGACCGGCTTTCTCGATGGGGGTCGGATGTGGAATGACAGCGTTATTGAGGCTGTTCGCTGCGCGCCAGGGGTATCGATCGATGCCAGCGCTCTGGGGCTGGGCGTGCACGCGATCGCAAGCGACGCTGAGCGGGCGCAAGCCATCCACAAACTCCTCGATCAACTCAAGTATCTTCCGTTCGACCAACGATTGGCGCGCGTGAATGAGTTGTCCCGTGTCATCGGCGTGTCTTTACCGACGGACCTGATGCTCTCGACTGACGAAGTGATCGCCGCGCGGCGCGCCAACATTGAGATTGGTGCGCACACGGTGAATCATCCGATCCTGACCCAAATCGACGATCGGCAGGCACGCGCCGAAATGGGCGAGAGCAAGGCGCGGCTGGAATCGATATTGAAAGAGAAAATTAATTTATTTGCCTATCCGAACGGACGTCCGGATTTAGACTACGCCGCGCGTCACGCGAAAATGGTTAGCGAGGCCGGATTTAAGATGGCCGTGTCCACTGCAAGTGGTTCGGCGAGTTGCGGCAGTGATCTGTTTCAATTGCCGCGCTACGCGCCGTGGGACAAGCTCAAATCGCGGTTACAACTACGTTTATTGCAAAATATCTGGCGGCCTGCGCCGAGTCCCGCTTATTCTTAGGCCTTGCCACGACGCTTGTCTAGCCTGCATTCTGGCGATGCATGCCCTGCGAGGCAGTATCCATGCGCCTTTCCAGGCACTTGTTGTTGCTACCCGGGCTTCGGCTGGTGATGCGAAAGCCATAGTTCCAACATCATTAACACCCACACCATTGTGCCGTAGTACCCGGCGTGTCCAGAACGCACTACATCGATCAATTCGCGGGTGAATTCTTTGCGAATAATGCCGCGATCGCCAAGCTGTTCAAGACTACCGTAGGCAATTTGTTGTAACGGCGCATGATCGCGAAGCCAAGGGCCGAATGGCAATCCAAATCCGTGTTTAGATTTGGTGAGAATCGCATCGGGCAGAAATCCGCGCAGCGCTTCTTTGAAAAAGTAACGCAGTTTTGTCCCTTTTAACTTCAGGCCCGGCGCCAGGTGCAAGGAAAAATCCAACACGCCATCGTCCAACATCGGATAAGCAATATTAATCTGCGCCAGTTCGCACATGCGCGAGACTTTGGGCAGATCGTTGTCGCTGAGCGTGAGTTTGAAGTCAAGGGCCAGCATGCGATTGATCAACGTTTTGGCGCGCACATCGTTGTAGACCTCCGTCAGATGTCGCAGCGGCGCGTCGGTCGTGACACCGGCGAGAAAATCCGGCGCCAGGACGGTCGCAACACCAAAGCGATCGAGCAAGTTATAGGTTTCCATCCGCGCCGGCATCGGCATTCTGGCTTGCTGTACGTAGCTTTTGGCTTTGCGTAACGGCATGATCCGATCAATGCCAGGCAAAGCCAAGGCTGGCTCGATTAAGCTCGAGCGCAAAAAACTTGGAATGCACGCGTAATGTTCAAAAACGTGCTGTTTCGCGTAACGCTCGTTACCGCCGTACAGTTCATCGCCACCATCGCCCCCCAATAGCAGATCGACGCCATCTTGTTTGGCAAAGCGCGCACAAAAATAAGTCGGAACAGCCGATGAATTGCCGAACGGCTGGTCGTAAACTTGTGCAATTTTTGGAATCGCTTCCGCCACATCCGCGGGAGTAACGTAGTATTCGTGATGCTCGGTTTTGAAATGTTTCGCGGCGAGGCGCGCGTACTCCATTTCATCGTAACCGGCGGATTCAAATCCGATGGAATAGGTGCGCGCCGGTGCGCCGGAGGCCTCACCGAGCAACCCTGCGATGGTCGAGCTGTCGGTTCCGCCACTTAAAAATGCGCCGCAGTTTTGACCGTCCGATGCGGTCTTCACGGCGTTGCGCAGGGCACCCAAAAAGTCTTGCTTCAACTCGCTAAATGGCGCTGTCTGATTTTCGATAAATTCCGCTTGCCAATAGCGAAGGATCGTGACGTGCCCTTGTTTAAAACTCAGTGACTCACCCGCCAACAGACGTCGGACATCGCGATAGATCGTTTCGGGGCCGGGGATGACGTGGAAGTAAATGTAATTGAAAATCGATTGCGGGTTTAACGCAAATCGCCGATCGATATTCAGCGCATCTAGGCTCGATGCAAAGCGTATCCCGTTGGGTTCAATCGCGTAGGCCAATGGGTGCGTAACAAAACGATCAACGGCCAGATACAGCGCCCGTTCGTTCTGATCGATAATCGCGATTGCATACTGGCCCACTAGGTGGCTTGCCAGGTTGCCCTGCCAGCGCCGGTATCCTTCGGCCAATGCCGCGGCACGGCCGCGCGCGCGCGCAAGTTCATTTAAATCGCGACTGGCGAAATGGGGTGCGCCGGAAAAACCAATCAGCAGTTTACCATCTTCCGCGAGGAATGGGCCGGCGCCCAATTCGGCCGCGGCGAGTCCGCAGCCAGGTTTAACGGTGGTTTGTGGCCGGGCGCCATCGAAGCGTGCCAACGCGGCGGCCATCGAATTCAAATCCGGCGGCGCTGAATCCGCCTGGTTATTCACCCAACCGCAAATTCCTGCCAAACGGCTCTCCCTGAATGAAAATAACGATCAACACTAAACCAGAACTTCCAATGGCGCCGGATGGCTTAGGAACGCGGTCGGACTTGCCGTTAGTCCGTAGGCGCCGGACTGGAATATGACGGCCAAATCGCCGACTACTGCCACCGGCAATTCCATCTTGTCGCCGAGTAAATCCAACGGAGTGCAAAGCGGTCCCACGACGGACGCCGTTTCAGTGGCCGTCTCGCCCATGCGGTTGCCAATCGCGACTGGATAATTTTTGCGTATCACCTGACCGAAATTTCCCGATGCCGCGAGCTGGTGATGCAGGCCACCATCGGTGACCAGAAACACGTGGCCGCGTGATATTTTACGATCCACAATCCGGCACACATAAATGCCTGCTTCGCCGACCAGATAACGGCCCAACTCAATAACCAGTTGGGCGTGCGGCAGGCGGCGTTTGGCCTCCGGTATCAAGCGACGCAAGTGGTCGCCCACCGCCGCAATATCTAACGGTACGTCGCCTGGAAAATAGGGGATGCCGAAACCGCCGCCCATGTTCAATAGTCGTACCGGCGTCGGCGCGTGCTCTGCGAGGCGATAGGCCAACTCCAGGGTTTTTTCCTGCGTTTCCTGAAGGGCTTCCGCGCGCAGATTTTGCGAACCGCTGTAAATATGAAACCCTTGAAAATCCAATGGCAGGGAATTCATGCGCCTGAGCAGGTCGGGCACCGTTTCGGCGTCCACGCCAAATTGTTTAGGTCCGCCACCCATCTTCATGCCCGAGGACTTGAGCTCGAAGTCTGGATTGACGCGAACGGCGACCCGGGGGCTAATGCCTAACGCCGCACCCAACTTCGCGGCGGTTTCCATTTCGTGGGGCGACTCGAGATTAATCGTAATGCCGGCCGCGGTTGCGGAAGACAGTTCGCGCTCACTTTTACCCGGCCCGGCAAAACTGATCCGTTCCGGATTCATCCCCGAATCGAGCGCGACACGCAGTTCGATGCCGGAGGCGACATCCACACCATCCAGCAAGCCCGCCATGAACTGCACCATGGCAGGCATGGGATTAGCCTTCATCGCGTAATGCAAATGAATTTCCGCCGGAATGTGACGACGCAACAATGCGACCCGGTCGCGCAACAATTGACGATCATAGGCAAAAAATGGCGTCTGCCCAACGCGCGCCACGAGGCGAGTTAGAGCAACGCCATTGATTTGTAAGCAGCCATCAACAACGCGCCAGTGGTCTAGTGGCGCATGCGTTGGCTTGGCAGCGGTCATGCTCTGGTCTCATCAAACATGTTTTGCGCGCCCTGGGCCAGAATCTTGCGATCAATTTTGCCATTCGGATTACGTGGCAAATTGTCGGAGCGAAGAATGATTTTATGCGGCACCATAAAAGCGGGCAAATCCCGTTTCGCGCTGGCCAGCAATGCATCGACCGATAATTCGCCGGAAGACTTCGGCATCGCCACGACGACAATCGCCTGGCCCAACGTTGGATGCGCGACGCCAAAAGCGGCAACCTCACTCACCAGCCCGGTCGCGTAAATCACTTCCTCGACTTCCGTCGGGCTTACCCGATAACCAGACGTTTTAATCATCTCGTCGCGGCGGCTGATGAAGTAAAGATAACCTTCCTCGTCGCGCCTAACGGTATCGCCCGACCAGACCGCCATTTCAGGCATGACCAGGCCGCTAAGCTGACCCGGCACTGGTTTGAAGCGCTCGGCGGTTTTTTCAACATCGTTCCAATAACCCAGTGAGACGTGAACGCCGCGATGCACTAATTCTCCCGGTTCATTCGGCGCACACTCCGAGCCATCTTCCCGCACCACCAGAATCTCGGCATTGGGAATCGCCTTTCCGATCGAGTCCGGTCGTTTGTGCACTTGGTCGGGCGGCAGATAGGTCGAGCGGAAAGCTTCCGTTAGGCCGTACATCAAGAACGGTTTGGTTTTTGGCAGGGCGTTGCGTAGCGCCTGGAGTGTGGGTTCAGGCATATGCCCGCCGGAATTGGTAATGTAACGTAGCTGATCTTTAACGGACTCAGGCCAAGGCAACTGAGCGAGTTGAACCCACAGTGGCGGAACCGCCGCGAGTCCGGTGATTTTCTCCTCGGCAACCGCCTTGATCACGTCGCGGGGAAACAAATAGTTCATCAATACTGCGGTGGCGCCGACCAAAAATGAGGTAGTAATCTGATTGAGGCCGTAATCGAAGGACAGCGGCAACACCGACAGGATACGATCGTCAGGCGTCAACTCCAAGTACTGCGCTACACTTTTCGCGCCGGCGACAATATTCCGATGGGAAAGTACGACGCCCTTTGGCTTCCCGGTGCTGCCAGAGGTGTAGAGAATCGCCGCCATATCCGTGTCGATTACCCGGTGGTGTTGGCACGTCGGCGATTGCTCCAACCCTGGTCCCCACCCGACTATTTTCACATTCGCCCGTTCGGGGAGCGCACTACCGTCGTGATCAACCAAAATAACCGCGCGCAAATCTTGGCAGTTTCCGACAAAGGGCGCCAAAAGATTGAATCGGTCAATTGAGGTTACCAACAACCGAACATTGCAGTCGTTCATGATGTGTACGACTTGCTCACCCTTCAACAACGGATTGATCGGTACAAACACGCCGCCCGCCCGGGTGGCGCCGAACATCCCGACAATATTCTCGATGCGCTTTTCAAGAAAAATTGCAACGCGCTCGGATTTTTGTAAGCCGAGTGTTAGAAAAAAATCTGCGGACTTGCTGACGACGATATTTAAGTTTTCGAAGCTAAGCAACTGTTTTTGATAGCTTAAAGCCGATTTACTCGGCGCGTACACAGCGGATGTTGCGATCAAGTCGTGAACTAGTTCAGCCATAAACAAGCGAAGGGGTTAAAGGGATGGAGTGACTCGACGTACAGCCAGAATAGTAAAAAGAGTCATCGGTGTTACGAATGATACCGTACCACTTTGGTCCTTGCACAAAATGCCCGTTGCAAATTCAACAGCCTTCACTTGCGATCATGACCGCCTTGGCAGATCAATCCCTGACTTTGGCCACGAGGCAAGCGAATTCCTGGCTTGATCCAAAGGCAGCGAAAACGATTAATACCAATGTCCAGACAGCGATACGATAGCATGAACTCCCAATTAATCCAGCTTGCTCAGCCGATTCCTATTGCTCGGCGCACTGAGGCATGAAACTTCGCCGTTTGCGCGATTCACTTCCGCTAGAAGTCCCTTGTTTACTCACCAACGCTCGCGAACAAGGATGGCGGGATGACACCTGTAATAATTAGGCTAGAACAGTAAAGGTGTAGTCCTAAAAGGTTTAGTTGCAATAAACTCGGCTCACACCGCCTGGTGGTGTTTCGTGGCTAATTGAATTATTCTTATTTATCTATTCGTTGTTGTGGTTTCCGGTATCTACCGTTGCAGACGAAACCCTGCGAGTGCGGTTTTTTCATGCAACAACACGGCATTCCGAAGGTCAATGCAATGGAATTTTATAAGTGATGATGGTGAGATTATGTTGAGAAATTTTCGAATGGCGGTAGCACTCCTACTTTATTCACTCCCGATCGCCAGTTTCGCACAGTATGAAGCTTGTGGCTCTATCGAACGAAAAGACGGTGGCTACGGGCCCTACGACTACACTAACCCTTCCGATTTTCGAAACAAATTGCCCGTGGTTAACCTGCACCACTTCAATGCAAGAGTTGAAAATCTTGTTGGGGGCTTCAAGGAGGAAACACCGCGACCAACCGGCGATCTCAATTACGTCCTCTTTGCATTTCCAAATCACCACCGGGCATTGAACGCGTTGGTTCGTCTGTCCTCCAAGGAAAATACGTCTAGACCAGCCGGATCCAAGTTCACCATAGACTGCTGGCTCGATCGAGCGATACGTTGGCGACCCGAGGATGCGATAGTCAGAATGATCTACGGTAACTACTTATCCAGCGCGCGAATTAAGCGTTATAAAGAAGCGATTCCGCACTACGAATTGGCCGAGAAGCACTTGAAAAACAACCCGAATTTGTTTTACAACATGGGCTTGCTGTATTTCCATCTGAAAGATTATGACAAATCCCGAGATTATGCGAAAAAAGCCTATGCCGGAGGGTTTCACCTCTTAGGCCTGAAGCAAATGTTGGCCAAGGCTGGGAAATGGGGAGGCTAGCAACTGACTAGTTTAAAGCCGAAAATGGAGCGGTACGGTATGGAGTAGGCGTTCCCTGTGGAGCCCCCCCCGGGTTCTCGGCCAATGCCACCTGCTTTGACGCGAACCGCGCTTATGGATGTTCTTCATCCCTGCGTTATTGCCGGTATCGAATCGGGTGCCGTGGCCGGGCCGATTTTTTCGATGAGCCTGCTTATAGCTGACGGTCGCCGTGTGAGCCACGCGCGAGCGTGGTTGCCCGACAACCCGTCCGGTGCCCGACGAAGTTCGTTGGCGTCGTTTGGGCCGCAGTAAACCGGTTTAACAAACGGCGTCGGGCCTGATGTTTCCGCGTGTTTGCGAGGGGCGGATAACGGTTTGTTGCCATTGATACCGTGGGGAACGAAACAATAGCGCAGTAGGCTGAAAACCCCCGCCCATATTGGCGTTCAGGCATATCGAGTTGAACGCCTTAATGTGGGCGGCCATTAGGACGGCGGGCGGGTGAAGTTCCTCTTGGTAGCCGAAAGCATGAGCTTGATTTAGCTGCGATTCGTCTACAATAGGACATTCTATTTTCTACGAGACTCCCGCTATGAACTCACCGGCCGATCGTGCGGTTAGCGTAATGACCACAACCCTTGATTTGGATCGTCGCGCGATCGTCTTGGCGGGTGGATCCGGGACGCGTCTTTGGCCCCTCTCTCGCGCGACAATGCCGAAACAATTACTCGCCCTCAACGGTCAAGAATCGTTATTGCAAGACACCATGCGCCGTTTGTTGCCGATGGTGGACAGCCGACATGTCGTGACCGTTACCCACGTTGATCATCGTTTCGAAGTCGCGGGGCAGTTGCACGCAGTGGATGCCGGATTGGCGGGCAATGTGCTGGCGGAACCCGTTGGCCGCAACACGTTACCGGCGATCGCTTGGGCAACGGCGTGTATTGCGAAGGAGAATCCCGCGGCCATTATCGGCGTGTTTTCGTCCGACCACGCGGTCGCTGATGCACCCGCATTTCAAGCCGCTTGGCGCGCCGCCGAGCAAGCTGCAAGCCAAGGCCAGATTGCGCTATTCGGCATGGAACCCACGGAGCCGGCGACGGGATTCGGTTATATTCAAGCCGGCGATGAGATCCATCTCTCTGCCGATAAGCACTTGCCAGTTCGCAAGGTATTGCGTTTTGTCGAGAAGCCCGATGCCGAGACAGCGATCAAGCTGCTTGCCCAGGGCAATCATTACTGGAATGGCGGCATGTTTGTGTTCCGCGCGGAGACGTTTATGGAAATGCTGCGCGATCTCCAGCCGGCCATCTATGAGGCCGCGCTGGGTCTGGCTGAAAGCGGCGAGGCCGTGGCGAAAGAAACTGTTTATCGCGCCATGCCGGATCTTTCGGTGGATTACGGCATTCTCGAACACAGCAAAAATATCGCCGTGGTTCCGATCAGGATGGGCTGGAGCGATCTCGGCAGTTGGGAGGCGATCTATCAGCAGCGCGACAAAGACGCGGCCGGCAACATGATCGAAGGCGATGTGCTGGCGGTTAGTTCGCAGAATAATTTGTTTTGGACGACCGGCGGAACCATTGCCGCTTTGGGCGTCGACAATCTCGCCGTCGTTCAGACCCGTGATGCGACTTTAATTTGTCCTCGAGAGAAAGTTGCCGACTTAAAACGCTTGGTTTCCGAGGTGAAGGCGCGCCATCCGCACTTGACTGAAACCCATTTGACCGTGGCGCGTCCGTGGGGCAGCTATACAATTTTGGAAGAAGGGCCGTATTACAAGATCAAGCGCATCGTTGTCAAACCCGGCCAGAAGTTATCGATGCAAATGCACTACCACCGCTCGGAACACTGGGTGGTAATTGCCGGAACAGCACAAATCACTAATGGCGATCAGGAGATTTTTCTGGAAGAAAACGAATCGACGTATATTCCTAAAACCAACCGCCACCGTCTAGAAAATCCGGGCAGGATCCCGTTGCAGATTATCGAGATCCAGACCGGCGCCTACCTAGAAGAAGACGACATCGTACGTTTCGGCGATATTTATGGGCGAGTTGGCTGAGCGCGCGCTAGTTTTTTTCGCCAGCCCGTTTGAGTAGGTCTTTTACGTGGTTAACCGGGATCGCGTAGGCGATTCCGCTTGGATCGGATAAGACCTTTTCCTTGGTTAGTTTCACAAAAACCATATTCAGCACCCCTACTACCTGCCCGCTGTTCGGATCGTAAAGTGGACTTCCGCTGTTACCCGGATAGGCGGTCGCATCGAGCTGAAATACATCAAAAGACTTACGCAGTCGGGTGACGGCTTTCACATCCAGATCTTTCGCACCGCGGGTCGGAATCACAATCGGCGTCAGCGAAGAGATCATTGCCTGATGAGTGACGTGATAGAGTCCCAAAATTGCGCCCATCGGAAAACCCGTGAAGGCGTAGCGTTGACCTTCGCGTACGCTTGAGGGATCACCCAGGACCAGTGCGGAAAGCGGCGCGCCCTTGATTTTCAGCAGTACCAAATCGTGATCCGAATCACTCGCTACCACTTCCGCTTCACGGATTTCGACCTCTGGGCCGCGTCCGGTCAAAACGATCAAAACCTCTTTTTTCTCCGTATTCAAAAACGCCGGCTTGACATGCATATTGGTGATAACGTGCAGTCCATCGCCGACCACAAAACCCGTTCCGAGCATATTCGTGGCCGGGCTGCGGGTTTTCTGGTATGTTCCTATTCCCACGATCGACCCTCTGACTTTTTCGACGGTCTGCGGCAAGTCGGCATGGACAATCGAAACGGCGCCGATCAGTCCCAGGAATAGTAATATCATTTTTCTCAAAACAAATAACTGACGCAGCATAAAGGTGATTCTAGTGGGCACATTGATCCTTTTACATTTTAGAAAATGTTCTATGCTTCAGGGCATTAGCGTTACTTGACGCAGATTTTTAAGCGGCCCGCTAAGGCTACGCAGGCTAACACATTGCTGTTGAAGGTAACCTCATTGTAGCCATAGTTCGTTGCTTAATCGATGGAACCGAGTCTATCCGCAGCAAAAAAATTTACCCATTTTCTATGAGGATGTTCGCATGAGTGTTGTTGCAGTAGTCGGACTAGGCTATGTTGGTTTACCGCTTGCGGTAGAGTTCGGCAAGCGGCGCGAAACCATCGGCCTCGATCTATCCGCAGAGAAAATCGCAAGTTATAAGCATTTTATCGATCCCACTGGAGAGCTTCCTCCGTCGGAACTTGAGGCGGCCAAACACCTGAGGGTCACAACTGATCCGAAAGAACTCGCGAACGCCGACTACATCATAGTTGCGGTGCCCACGCCCGTTGACATTGCCCATCAACCGGATTTTTCGCCCTTGGTCGGCTCCAGCACGAGCGTCGGAAAATATCTGAAAAAAGGCGCGATCGTGGTGTATGAATCGACAGTTTATCCCGGCGCGACGGAAGAAGTTTGCATACCTGTTTTAGAACAACATTCCGGCCTGAAATGGATGAAAGATTTCCACGTCGGTTATTCACCCGAGCGCATCAATCCCGGCGATAAAGAACATACACTCACTAAGATTTTGAAAATCGTGTCCGGAGACGACGCGGAAACCTTGGAAAAAGTTGCGCAATTGTACGAGAGCATCATTATCGCCGGCGTGCACCGCGCGTCCAGCATCAAGGTCGCGGAAGCCGCGAAAGTGATCGAGAACACACAGCGCGATCTTAATATCGCACTGATGAACGAACTCGCGTTGATATTCGATCGCATCGGCATCGATACGATGGAAGTGCTCAAGGCGGCGGGTACTAAGTGGAATTTTTTGCCGTTTCGCCCCGGCTTAGTCGGTGGCCATTGCATCGGCGTCGATCCCTACTA
Source organism: Burkholderiales bacterium (assembly GCA_046598945.1). Lineage (GTDB taxonomy): Bacteria > Pseudomonadota > Gammaproteobacteria > Burkholderiales > JALYOK01 > JALYOK01. Next base: position 35,910 of record JBKJHT010000174.1, read on the forward strand.
CCTCACCCACAAAGCCGAGATGCTCGGTTACATCCCCCAGGTGATCTTGGCTGGACGTCGCATCAACGACAGCATGGGCAAACACATCGCCGAACAGACGGTGAAAAAAATGATCAATGCCGGCTCCCAAGTAAAAGGCGCGAAGGTCAATGTGCTGGGCCTTACCTTTAAGGAAAATTGCCCCGATCTACGCAACTCGAAAGTGATCGACATCATTCAGGAATTGCAATCCTATGGCATCGACGTCCAAGTTCACGACCCGATGGCAGAATCTACCGAGGCGAAACATGAATACGGGATCACCCTGCGCAGTTGGGATGAGTTGCCGCAAGCGGACGCCATCGTTGCTGCCGTGGCCCACAAAGAATTTCTCGCCCGCCCGATGAAAGATTATTTGACCAAGGTCAAGGGCGGCGGCTGTTTCATCGACGTCAAATGTCAATTCGACCCGGCCGCCGTTAAAGAATCGGGCTTAAGCTTGTGGCGCTTGTAAGGCCATTTCGAACGGCTAGAGGACGACTCAAATTAATCAAGTAATCGAGCAGTTAAAATCCAACCGTCAGCGCTGGCTGGTGACGGGCGCTGCCGGTTTCATCGGTTCCAATTTAGTGGAAGCGCTGCTGCGGCTCAACCAGTCCGTCGTGGGACTGGACAATTTTTCCACTGGCCATCAACGCAATCTCGATCAGGTGCAGGCGCTGGTTGGCTCTGCAGCGTGGACTAATTTCCATTTCATTCGCGGTGACATCTGCGATCTAAACACTTGCCGTGAAGCCTGCAAGAACGTTGATTTTGTCCTGCATCACGCCGCGCTAGGCTCCGTACCGCGCTCCATCGAAGATCCGATCCTTAGCAATCACAGCAATGTCACCGGCTTCGTCAATATGCTGGTCGCCGCACGCGACGCGAATACGCAACGTTTTGTGTACGCTGCATCCAGTTCGACCTATGGCGACCATCCCGCCTTGCCGAAAGTTGAAGATCAAATAGGCAAACCGCTATCGCCCTATGCGGTCACGAAATACGTTAACGAACTTTACGCCGATGTCTTCGCGCGTTGTTACGCGATGGGAACCATTGGCCTACGCTATTTCAATATCTTCGGCCCGCGCCAAGACCCCGATGGCGCGTACGCCGCGGTGATTCCAAAATGGATCGCGTCGATGATCAAGAATGAGACCTTGCTGATTAACGGCGATGGCGAAACCAGCCGTGATTTCTGCTACGTAGAAAACGTCGTGCAGGCGAACATTTTGTCGGCTACGACCACCAACCAAGAGGCAATCAACCAAGTCTACAACGTTGCCGTGAACGAACGCACGACACTCAACCAATTGTTCGACATGCAGCGCAATCTGCTCGTCAAGCGCTTTGCGCATTTGGAAAATTTCCGACCGACCTATCAAGATTTTCGCGTCGGCGATGTGCGCCATTCGCTGGCTGACATTAGTAAAGCGCAGAAGCTTCTGGGCTATGTGCCGAGCCACCGTATTGGCGAAGGATTGAGCACGGCGATGGATTGGTACGTTAAAGATCTAACGCGTTAAGTCGCGGTTCTTCCTGAGGGCTCGCGCCGAGCCAAATGTCATGACACAAAATCACACCGAATATCCACGAACCTTTCCAAGCAATCTCCAAGACGGGGTTAATTCCGCGTCGCGACCGTTTATCACGAGCGGCCATGAGCCGTCACACAGTTACCGAAACTCAGTGTCGGAAAGCTGTCGGTCACAATTACAGAAATAGTGGGAATTAAAACTCTCGCCATTGTTCACCCTTGCGGTTGTATAGTCATTTAACGATGGAATTTTAGGAGGGCGCGATATGGCGGTAATAGTCGTTAGAGGCACTGGCGACGTCGGCTCGGCTGTCGCCAGCGTATTGTTTCGTGCCGGCCATCGCGTGGTTTTGCATGATGTGTCCACGCCCTCGCATACGAGACGAGTGATGGCTTTCGCTGATGCCCTTTACCAGAAAACGGCCGATCTGGAAGGGTTGCTCGCCAAGCGTGCTCGCAGCCTCCAAGACCTCCCTTTCATGCTGCGGCGTCGGCGCGCCGTCGCGGTAATAGATGCGCCGCTGGAAAAAGTGGTCGCGGAAGTCCAGCCCCAAGTGCTGGTTGATGCGCGCATGCGCAAACACGACCAGCCCGAAGCGCAGCGGGGCCTAGCGCCGCTGACGATTGGGCTGGGGCCAAATTTCCAAGCAGGCAACCACGTTGACATCGCGATTGAAACTAAGTGGGGCGATGAACTTGGCGCGGTAATCCGGGAGGGCTCAACGCGAGCACTTGCCGGTGAACCACAGCCCATCGAGGGGCATGCGCGCGAGCGCTATGTCTGTTCGCCCGCCGCTGGCACCTTCACCACGCGATTTAAGATCGGGGATGCCGTCGAAAAAGGGCAGAAGGTCGCCCGCATTGGCGAAACACCAATATATGTCCCGCTTTCAGGTTGCCTTCGCGGCATCGCGCACGACGGGGCGAGGGTAGTCAAAGACGCCAAAATCATCGAAGTAGACCCGCGGGGCGATGCGCGGGCTGCACACGGGCTTGGGGAACGACCAAGGCGCATTGCTGAAGGCGTGCTCAAGGCGATTGAAGAAAACCCGGCACCCGCTGGTATGTCCCACAGCGGCGCCGCAGCTTTTAGCGGCGGTGCTGTTATTGGTGCCTTGGGCGGGTTGATTGGTCTGGGCGGCGCTGAGTTTCGGCTGCCTTTACTGATTGGCTGGTTTCGCTTTGCGGCATTGGAAGCGGTGATTCTCAATAAGGCCATGAGCCTGCTCGTGCTCGCGGCGGCGCTGGTGTTTCGCGCTAACACCATTCCGTCAAGCGACGTTGCCGGACATTGGCCCGTGATTGTTAATTTACTGGCCGGGAGTATGGCGGGCGCGTGGTTCGGTGCAGGATGGGCGACACGCATTCGAGCGGGCATGCTTTACTGCATGATGGCCGTTCTGCTGGTTCTGATAGCCGGGATTCTGACGTTTGGGCATGGGGCGACCACCGAGGGTGCGGCTGCATTGAGCGGCGTAGCCCAGGTGATGGCTGGAATTGTGGCGGGCTTTGGTACTGGTGCAGTGGCGTCTTTCCTTGGTGTCGCGGGTGGGGAGCTTTTAATGCCGACCCTGATGCTGCTGTTTGGGATGGAAATTAAGGTAGCGGGTAGCCTATCCATCGCCATCAGTTTACCGACGATGCTGGTAGGCTTTGCGCGCTACAGCCGCGACAGCAGTTTTCAGGTATTGAGCTGCAATCGTCGCTTTGTCGTTGTGATGGCTGCTGGTTCGCTTGTGGGAGCTTTCATCGGCGGCAATTTGCTCGGCCTGATCCCAAGCTTTGTGTTGTTGCCATTGCTTGCCGCCATCCTTCTAATATCTGCAGCCAAGGTCCGGCGGCATGGAAACTGAGTTTGGATGTATATAGCGTGGGCACTCTCTATGTGTCCACGGATTTCGACCATATCGGGTTTAGTCGGGCGGGTAAATCAACGAACGGTTTGACCACCCTACAAATCGTCCTGTTGTGCCACCCGATAGCCGACGGTCGAGAACTACGGCAATGGGTCGCAAAATGTCAAAGCCCCGCACCAAATTCGAGTTGAAATCGTTGTGCAATATCCGCACCCATTTCAGCGTGTGGATTACCTTCTCCGGCTTCGAGGTCAGCGGCCCAATCTCGCTTCTGAGTTCGGGCATCAACTCGCGTTGAACCACTCCCCAACGTTGCATTATCAAATCGCGTTGCGTAATATCCATAGTAAGTGCAGATGTTTGTTTCCACAACTCGCATCATGCCAGCAATGGTTGCGCCCACCCTCTCTTTTACGTCGTTCCGCGTGACATAATTCTCCGCATCAATCGGGTTTTGCAAGAAGCTTCCGACATAGCCATTTCCCGAATGCCGACGTTCAAAATGCAAAAAGCCTACGTTCCAATTGGTTCAGAATAAAACTACTTTCACAACGAAGTAGCTAGTTATGACCCACGTTCCTACAACTGAAACACATTCCGAACGCTCACCGCACCCGCCATGGAACAAAGGCAAAGTTATTGGTCAGCAGGCGCCGTGAGTCGTTTTTAAGCCACGGCACACACCCAAAGAACCATTCAAAAAAATGCTTCCACCTGCGCATACGTAGGCGCCTTCGTGGATTGTCGGTCGCCAGGTCTTGCGTCATGATCGGTCTCTGCCGCCCGTTGCGGATCACCCCCCAATGTACGATGTCGCCAATTTGCATTTGAATTTGCAACCGTTATGCTCACGGGTCATTACTACGAAGCCAACAACATACATCCGTATACGAATTCCACATGGTGACGACTTTGCCATGGGTCCTGGCAAAGCCGCATGGTTGGAAGCTATGCAGCGGACGGGATCCATCTCCGCCGCCGGGTATGAACTCAATTTGTTTTATCAGCGTGCGACCTATTTGTGGATTTAATAAATCGCTTTTTCCGTATTCCATTTGTTGAAACAGTGGTCGGCGGTCAGGGCGACAGCGGTACACGGGATACGTACTTGGCTATAAAGGTGCGGGCTCTATTCTGCACCACAAAGGTCAAGGAGGGCATTGCAATTTTACGACGATAGCAAAAGAGTGGTGCGTTTCTTCCTTAGATTTAGTAGCGAATGCGGTATCGCAATTCGAAGGGCTGGCTCTTTCCAGTCGGACAATGACCGGATATGCTTATAACAGATCTCCATGAAACCAAAAGCATACATTCGGATTCGTATTCCTCACGGTGAAGATTTCGCCATCGGCACTCGAAAAGCAATATTGCTAGAAGCCATTCAGCGAACTGGCTCAATCTTGGCCGCCGGGCGCGAATTGAAAATGTCCTATAGAGGTGCCTGGCTCCTCGTCGAAAGCATGAATCAATAACTGATCGCGGGCGCGATGTTTTGGCGCGCTTTCGGGCGATGGAGATAAAGGCTCGAACGGCGATCGAAAGCGATGTTGACTACCTTGCTCGCCTCTTAGGCCACAAACGAAAAATTTCTTGAATTCCTTCTGTCTTCCTCCGTTGCGCTAGATTCCGCCCCCTGGCCACACGTCGCGTTATATTTTCAGAACTATAACGTTGCATTTTGATAATTCGCATGTTACGCTTTGCGCGTCGTTATATTTGTTTATATATAGCGAAAGAAAATACTTTCCCGATAATGAATCACTGTTAACTGCCAAATGCGTACTCATGTAGCGCCATTGGCCAATTACGGTTAACAGGCCTGTCAAACAACTGGCGGATGTAACATCGCGCGCGGGCCAATGAGTAGGAACGAACCGTGGCATTTTTTGGAGTTAAGTTATGCACCCACTACCGCTCAGTCTAGCGCTAAGGGACAGTCAGATCAGCGGCACCCCGTTGAGACGCCTCAAAACAGGCGTGCCGCCGCCCGACGTGGTAGCTAAGTTACACGAAGCTAGGCGAATCGGGGCTCAGTCTGGCGCGCGCACCAAACTCTGGAATCTGCCACAGCACCTTTGGTGTTCGATTATAGGGACGTGCCTTAGCACTGAGGAACTTCGTAAGCTCGTTATTCGTTGCAGTGGCTTAAGATCCAAGGTGCTCTCGGATCTCGCCATACACGAGGAAAGTGTCCAGCTCGCCGCGCACGCCGAACCTGGAGGCCGCGTGCTGCAAAAAACGCTAGACCGGCGCTATTGCTTGACAGTAAAAAAGTTCGATAAAGCAAAGACGGCGCCTGAAGTGGCGTGGCTGTGGGAAGAGGCCAAGCAGCGCGGGGAAATTCCGGGTGCGTATTGGGCAGTTCTAACCCATCGCGCCGTGACGGCAAATCTACTTCAAACGGCCTTCGGCGATGTTCACATGCTCTCCCATTTAGTCGGCGCCGCTAATCGCGCGGACATTCGTCGACTAACCGCACTCGCGTCGCACAACGCCGAGCTCGAAACAAGAATCGAACGACAACAAGCGCGGCTTCGCGACGCAATCGTGTCGCGCGACGAAACCATCAAGCACCTGAGGGAGCAACTCGCCGAGCACATTGCGCAACGCGAATCGCCGTTATCGACGATCGCGACATTTGAAGGCGGCGAAGTTCAGACCCTACGTGAGCTTATCGCATCACTCCAGCATCGGCTTGCGACAGAGGCCCTAAGCCGAGAGCGGGCGGAACTACTGGCCCAACGCACAACGAACGCGCTTACGCGTGCTGAGGCGGAACTGCGTGGTGCGCGGGCACGCGAGGAAGACATGAAAGCCGAGCTTGAGCGCGCTGAACGTCAACTTGCCGCGCTAGCGGCGCCCGTGGGTGAGGCGCCGGATTCGATTCAGGTTTTGGTTGAGGATTGCACTATCGTATACATCGGCGGTCGCCCAGGACCTGTCAATGCGATGCGGAGTCTCGTCGAACGCGGGAATGGTCAATTCGTGCATCACGACGGCGGAATAGAAGATCGCCGGGGACTGATAGCGAGTGTAATTTCCAAGGCAGATCTCGTGTTATTTCCTGTGGACTGTGTTAGCCACGACGCCGTTTTCAATCTTAAGCGACTGTGTCGCCAAGCTGGGAAACCCTTTCAAGCCTTGCGTACCTCCAGCATCGCAAGTTTCGTTACCGCGTTAGTAACTGGCATCGGTGAACGTGCTGACTCGCCTGAAGCGGATTTAGTGCCACCCTCACGATCGCTTGCACCACATTTTTGCGTGCGGCATGGGTGAATATAGCTTTGTCTTCAACGTTAAATGATAGCTACGAGGTGACGAAGTGCCTTGTACTGAGGAGAAAAAAATGAAATTAAAATTCTTACCGCGTGGTTCGAAGCAACGTATCCAGACCACTAACGCGATCGCTTGGAAGTTATTACCCTTCACTTTGGTGTTGGTATTAAGCTGCCCTTCCGCCTTTGCGCAAGACATCACTGAGTTGTTACAACTGTTGAAAGACAAAGGCATTTTAAATGAAGTGGAATTCAAGAGATTTTCGCAGCGTCAGAAGATTCAGCGCGAGTCAAGCCGCGAGGAAGTTAAGTTTCGTGCAGCGGAGGTAGCGAAAGAGGAGATCAAAGCCGCCGCGAAAGACGAAGTGAAGGGTTCATTTCGTGACGGCATTACGTTCGAATCCAGCGATAAGAAGTATTCGCTTTCGATTCGAGGGCGCACAGAACTCGACTATCGCTATTTTGGAGGCAATGACGCCTTGAACGCAAATACCTTCGATCTGCGGCGAGCGTATCTGAGCGCCGAGGGCAAACTTTACGACCACTACGAATATCGGGTGCGCGCCAACTACAGCACCTTAAATGGTCCGACCACGACCGTATGTACCGCCGTTGGGGTTACAAGCGCGACCGATCCAACACCGCGTTGCACGAGTACGGCCGCAGTGGCGAACACGTCCAACACGAGCCTGGATGAGGCCTGGTTAAACATCAACTGGTGGAAAGCCGCGCAGATCAAGTTTGGCCAGTTCAAAATGCCCTATAGCATGGAACAGATGCAAACTGAACTCTACACCGACTTTCAGGAGCGATCCATGGGCGACGTAATTTCGCCGGGAAAGGAACGCGGTATACAAGTTTGGGGTTATCCGACCGATGGATTGTATTACGCACTGGCCTACTCAAACGGTCAAGGGGTTAACGCCAACGATACGAATAACATCGTCGACGGCCAGGATGTCTTCGCGCGCGGCACCGTAAATTTTCCTGAGTTGTTTGGCTCGAAGCAATTCATTGCGCACATGGGTACTTCTTACTCCAATGGCAAGATACCCGTCGCTTCAGCACTGACGGGCCGAACCGAGGGCCGCGGCATTCAGTTTTTTGTTCCGGACGCGTTTACAGGTAACGATGTGGATCGTACTCGTTATGGCGTGGAAGGTGCGCTCGCCTTCGGCCCCGTTAAATTTCAGACTGAATTCATGCGCGCCAGTTTCTCCGGTAAGAGCGCGGCAAGCGCCACCGCCGTTGCGACAAATTATGACAAGGACGTCGACGCATACTATGCCAGTTTGGTGTGGGCAATTACCGGGGAGAACTACGCTGATTTCTATCGCAATGGCCTGTTCAGCCGGTTTAAGCCAATCAACAATTTCGGCTTAAAAGGTGGCGGTTGGGGCGCTTGGGAACTCGGGCTGCGTTACAGCAAATTCGATGCGTCAAACTTCCAGAAAACCACGGCCGCGCGTGTGGGTAGTGGTGTTATTCCAACGAATGGAACCAATGCGGCAGATGCATTCACGGTCGGACTCAAGTGGCTGCCGAATCCGCATGTGCGTTTAATGTTGAACTACATCGAGACCAAGTTCGACACGCCGACGGTCATCACTAATACAGGGCGAACTGGCGTGACCGCTACAACGGACAAAGAACACGCCGTGACATTTCGCGCGCAAGTCGACTTCTAACTAAAAGCATTCTTCGAGGACCTTGATATGAGAACCGAAAATCCGAGCACGATCTATGCTAAATCGTCGGCGCGGCGCCTCACATTCGCTGCACGATATAACTCTTGGCGCCACTGGGCGTTGCCGATTGGAACCGCGCTCCTAATTGGGGCCTTCCCGGCCCATGCCGAAGAATTGCTGGTATCTGCCGCAGCGAGTCTTACAAATGCCTTCAAGGATATCGGTGCCGAGTTTGAAAAGACCCATGCGGGCACGAAAGTAAACTTCAACTTCGCCGCGTCCGATATTTTAATCAAGCAAATCATTGAAGGCGCGCCGGTCGATGTGTTTGCCTCAGCAGATCAAAAGGCGATGGATAGCGCCGCTCAGCAGAACGCCATTGATCGCTCGACCCGGACGAATTTTGCCGGTAATCGCTTGGCGTTAGCACTGCCTAACGACACGAAACTCTCGCTTGCCGCACTTGAGGACTTGAACCAGGATGCGGTCAAACGCATCGCTATTAGTCAGCCCGCGACCGTTCCAGTCGGCCGCTACGCCAAGGCCGCGCTGGACGATGCTAAGTTGTGGGGCGCATTGGAAGACAAGCTGATCTTCACCCAAAACGTGCGCCAAAGCTTAGATTACGTTTCGCGCGGGGAAGTCGACGCGGGCTTTGTCTACACCACCGATGCGGCCCTCATGCCCGACAAAGTAAAGGTCGCTTTCCAAATTCCGACTCCCCAACCGGTGGTATACCCAATCGCAGTGACTAAGCAAAGCAAGCTAGCCAGACTGGCGCGTGAGTTCCTCGATCTGGTAAAGTCCGAAACCGGTCAATCGATTCTACAGAGATATGGCTTTGCCAAACCATGATTGCAATAAGTCTGCGTGCTGAATGAAGCTCTAGTTCCCCTCTTACTAACCGTTAAAGTTGCGGGCTGCGCGACGCTAATCGTGTTGGTAGTTGGCGTCGCGATTGCGTTTCTATTAGCGCGTTATCGATTTTGGGGCCGAGAATTTTTAGACGCGGCGTTCACCTTGCCCATGGTCATGCCACCCACGGTTTTGGGTTACTATATTTTGGTGTTGGTCGGTCGGCGTAGTGCGTTTGGGCAATGGCTTGAGGAGTCTTTCGGTATTCGCCTCATATTCACCTGGCAAGGCGCCACCATAGCCGCCGCAATCGTGGCGTTTCCACTGGTGTTCAAAGCGGCACGTACCGCATTCGAGAGCGTTGAACACCAGCTCGAGAGCGCCGCGCGGGTTCTCGGTGCGTCGGAGTGGAAAGTATTTTTTCGCGTTACGCTGCCGCTCGCATGGCGCGGGATTCTTGCGGGAACGATGTTGGCATTCGCACGAGCCATGGGGGAGTTTGGCGCGACTTTGATGGTTGCCGGGAGTATCCCCGGCAAAACTCAGACGATATCTATTGCAATTTATGAAGCTGTTCAATCAGGTCAGGATCAATTGGCAAATTTTCTGGTGCTTTTGACATCGATCGTATGTATCACCGCTTTGGTCGTTTCCGGTAAGCTCCTGCAGCGTCCGCAGAATGATTCTCGAGGTTAGCGTCAGCAAAACCCTGAAATCTGAGGGACGTCGTTTCGATCTCGATGTGCAATTTGGTTCCAGCGCTTCGATCATGGTCATTTTCGGGCCGTCGGGCTCGGGTAAAACCTTGACCATTCAGGTGATCGCGGGGCTGATCAAGCCAGACTCAGGGCGAATTGCCCTGAATGATCGCATCCTGTTCAATTCCCGGGACGGTATTAATTTAAGGGCTCGCGAACGCAAGGTCGGTTTTTTGTTTCAAGATTACGCATTATTTCCCCATTTATCGGTCGCAGAGAATGTTGGATTTTCGTTGCTTAGTCCTGCGTTGGGTAATTTGGACCACGATGCCTCGCGACGAGTGGAAGAGTTCCTTGCCACATTTGAGCTTGCCGAGATGGCGAACAATTTTCCGCGGCAACTTTCCGGCGGACAGCGTCAGCGGGTCGCGCTGGCGCGGGCACTAATCCAAAAACCCGACATCTTGCTGTTGGATGAACCCTTTGCGGCGCTTGATCCGATGCTGCGCGACCGGATGCGCTTCGAGCTGCTATCGATCCGCTCCCGTTTTGATATTCCCATGGTGCTCATCACCCACGATCCGGCGGATGTCGAGTTTTTCGCGCAGCACCTGTTGCTATTCAAAAACGGCAAAGTCCAATCAGAAATAGATCTACCAAACGTGGACACCTTCACAACGCGGCGTGATCGCATACGAGCATCGTTGAATGGCATCCAAAATTGAGAGGGAGGAATGGGCTGACGAATCGCGATGGTTTCGCGAGTTACAATGGACGTAAATGCGACAAACCTCGTTGAAATTCGGCACCGAACGACGCGCTTAGCCTGAACAAACAATTGATCGGTGTGTGTAATCTCTTAATCGAAACCTCGCCGCTCATCTCGAAACTATTTTTCTTTTTGCGGTAGTACGAAGTATTTGGGTGGGGAATTTTTGGCGGATAAGCAAAAACAATTCTTTGATCAAGATTTCTACGAAACCCCTAAGCTTTTTGAGACCGCGTTCGAGGTGCGGCTAGAGGCGACCGTCCGCTATCCAGAAAATTAAGAGTTGAGTGCCAACGGCGGGTTTGGGTCGCAAAATGTCAAAGCCCCGCACCAAATTCGCGTTGAAATCGTTGTGCAATATCCGCGCGCGTCAGTACGTGATTTTGTCCGCCGCGGCTGGCGATTTTGATCGATCCCATTAGCGCAGCGAGACGCCCGGTTTTTCCCCACTCCCAGCCCGATTGAATGCCATAGAGCAAACCGGCGCGGTACGCGTCACCGCAACCCGTCGGATCAACCAGCTCGGTTGCTTTCACACACGGAATCTCGTGGCGCTTGCCGTTCGCATAAATTTGCGAACCCTGCGCGCCGAGCGTAACGACTGCCGCTTTGACGTTGCGCGCTAACTGTTCCATCGTCTCGCCGGTTTTTTCCTGCATCATCTGGGCTTCGTAGTCATTGCAGGCAAGATAATCCGCTTGGCGCAAGAAAGCGCGAATGTCGTCGCCACCGAACATCGGCAAGCCTTGGCCGGGATCAAAAATAAACGGGATACCCGCTTCCTCAAATTCTTTGGCGTGCTGCATCATGCCGTCGCGGCCATCGGGCGCGATGATGCCCAGCGATACATCTTTGGCAGCGGCGATATGATTCTGATGGGAAAAATTCATCGCGCCCGGATGAAACGCCGTGATCTGATTGTCGTCCAAATCCGTGGTGATAAACGCTTGCGCGGTAAAGGTTTCCGGCACGTGGCGAATATGATTTTGCGCGATGCCGAGTTTCGTTAGTCTTTCGCGATAGGGCTGGAAATCGTCGCCGACGCTCGCCATGATCAGCGGCTTGCCGCCGAGCATGTGCAAGTTGTAAGCGATGTTGCCGGCGCAGCCACCAAACTCTCGCCGCATGTCCGGCACCAAGAACGCCACGTTCAACATGTGAATCTTGTCTGGCAGAATGTGATTCTTGAATTGATCCTTGAACACCATGATGGTGTCATAGGCCATGGAACCGCAAATGAGAGCGTGCATATGGTGTCCAACTTGAATGAATTGCTCCGATTATAACAACTCGATATCACGCGCTGACTTTGCTACTGTCCTTTCGGCTTCAGCATAGTCGCTTGGTTCGCCTCGTCGTGGCGCAAGAATTTAATGTCGCCGAAAAATCCTTCTGACCGCGATTCGGTCGCGTCGGAATCGCAATGAATGCCGATGGAGGTGATGCGACCGGGATCTTCGCCGAAGGCGCGGCGGAAATCCTCCACGATGTTGCGTTTTTCCTGTACCCACTCGCCGATTCGTTCCACACCACTTCGCGCCAACAGCAGGCGAATGCGCGCGTTCCAGCCATTTTCCACAATACTTTCCTTCGCCGCGCCGTCGCCCCATACATATTCGAGCGTGGCATAGGGTGGCTCTAACCCTAACAGCAAACGTGTTTCAGCAAATGTCATTTGGTCGCCGAAGTCTAGTTTACTTTTGTCGCCGTCGAAGGCGATGATCAACCGCACCGGGGCGTCCTCGGTTTTGCGGTTCGTCGTATTGGCGCCGGGCACTAAGCGCGGCGCCTTCCAGCGCCAGTTCACGATGGGAAACTCGCGTGGATCGATGTCGATATTTTCCATTAACACCGACGACGAATTTTCCGAAGTCGCATGCGCTACTGTCGTGCCGCCGTCGTCGAGCAATTCAAATTTTGTTGGCGCGCGAAATTTTGAGAAACGCAATTCCTGCCAGCCGCCTGGAAAGGTTGTGCCGGGCGCTGCCGCGGAAAACGGCGTGACTTGGAGCGCCGCCGGTTTCCCGCTTCCTTTGGGCGTGTGGGCGCAACCACTTTGTAACGCAGACAGCGCAACGAGAATGAGACAATTAAATCCGGTTTTATGCAATTCGAACATTCGAAGCAATCCTGAGTCGGTTGGAAAATTTGGATGTCTCGTGGCGCATCCGCTTCATGGATCTGTTGCACTAACTTCCCAGTATTTGTATGCGCGAATAAACTAGTTCTGTCGCAATAAGGAAAGCCAGACATAGCGAAGCGCCGCGTTGGTTATGGATCAGAAGGCCAAGCGGTAGAACTGCTCGGCAGCGGACGGCGTTTGGCCCGGCGGGTTCAGCCTCTGCCCCTTGCGAAGTGGATACATGGTTTCGATTCCCGCCAAGGGATGCGAGCACAGCGAAAGGATTGGAAGCCCAGCATCGGCCGGATGATGCGCTTGATGAATCGATGATCCTGTTCGACAATATGGTTCAGGTATTGCGACTGACGCAATGGGAGGGGTGCGCCGGGGTCGGCAATCACGCTCTCGATGGCAGCGGTGTTTGCGCCACTTTTATCGATGCTGATCTTATCGGGCAAGCCGTGCAAGCCAATGGCGCGCGCTAGGAACCGTCGCGCCGCGGCCCGATCTCGTTTGGCGCTGAACAGGAAGTCTAGCGTATCGCCTTGGCGATCCACGGCCCGGTACCGATATTTCCACTGGCCGGTCACTTTCACGTAGGTCTCGTCCAGGGG
>JBKJHT010000044.1:0-6138 GCA_046598945.1 Burkholderiales bacterium
GAGCCGCAACTTTAGTGGTGAGAACTTTTGGGCACGTGGATATTTTGTCTCGACGGTCGGGTTGATGAAGCGATGGTTAGCGCGTATATCCGAGAGCAAGAAAAGGAAGACGAACGGTATGAGCAACTCAAACTCGGCGTGTAGGATAGCCGCCTTCAGGCGGCTCCAGCACTGTGCCCCTTCGAGGGGCTAACAAAACTAAGCCCCCGGCTTTGCCGGGGGTCATTTAGCTAGACCCCCTCCGTTAGCTTGCATCCCGCAAAAAATCGTGGTACGAAATACAATCTTCAAAAAGATCGTTTACGGAACGGTTCTTTCAGGCATACACTATTGATGTTTTGTTCGGCCTCGGTTGGATCGCGATGCTGAAATGGCCGTTTCACCAATAATCGGGTTATAGGAAGCCCTTCGTCTGGCACATCACTGGTGTCACGCCAGATGGCCGTGTCATGTATGAATTTGTGCGCGGCGTACCCACCAGGCGCTCGATCAACGGCAAGTTCGGCGACTTCGAGTTTGCAATTACTGAGCCCGGTTTGTACAAGGTCGGCAACACCAAAGACGAAAACGGCTACCGTTTTGTATTCCTACATAACGGCATATGGCGCTATCGATCCCTGTACGACGAAGCCGATGCGATTAAAGTGGCGTGCAAACTACAGGCCGGAGAAACAATCGAAGATCTAACCGATGAACTAATCGACCAATTCAAATGGCTCTTCACTTATGAACATCACTCATAGCAATAAATTCGCAGCATTGAAGCAGGCATGGCGGTTTCTCAGCATGGCGATATTGGGCATTCTCACCATTGCAGCCTACTGGATTGGTTTTACCCTAAACGTACTCATCGTTAGCCTGGGCGGGCTTACCATGATGTCAGGTGCGTCCGATCGGGATGCGCGGAAAAGCCGCCACGCCAGCGTCAGTAGGCGAAGCCATGGATACGCATCGAATACACGGCGCCGTACTGCATTAATTGCGGGCCAACGAAATCCGCTAGTCAAATTGTCCTTATTTATTCTTGGTACCCAAATCAAAACGTCATTCATTTCGCAATCCATTTTTTAACTAACAATAATGTCCATGGCACAAATAAGCGCTTTTACCCAAAACGAATTGATCCTGCTCACTAATACCCATGCCGACATCAAGCTTTATGCCCACGAAATTGAAAACGACGACGAACACGGCTGGGAACTTAGAATTCAGTATGAAGATAAACCCCACAAGCGACACCAAACCATGACCCTTGCCACCGCCCGTGGCAATGTCCGGTTATTCAAGAATCTCGATACCGTCATTACCTATATCAAAGAACACTGCCCCAGATTTGACGAATTCGTGGTTTACTTCGGCAATAAACCCATTCGCCGAGTTAAATAGCCATTGGTCATGGAAGATTTCTCAAGCTATGACTTGATCATTGATGCTCGCAGTGAACGAGAATATGAGGAAGACCATCTCCCCGGCGCCATTAACCTGCCGGTGGTCAAGAATGACGAATACGCTGAAGTCGGCACCACCCACAAGGGTGACAAGCATCAAGCCTATTTAATCGGTGTTGCCTATTCTCATCGCAACATTGCCAACCACATCGATCAAGTAATAGGTAGATACCCCAGAAAAACAAAAATCCTGGTGTATTGCTTTCGAGGGGGTAAGCGCAGTCGTCTGTGGTTTGATGCCTTGGATACCATCGGTTACAAAGTCGAGCGGCTCAAGGGTGGCTGGAAAGAATACCGGCGCTGGGTCAACGAGCAACTGACCACTTTTCCTGGCCAATTCAAATACCACGTCCTGTGTGGCCCCACCGGCTGTGGCAAGACCCGATTGCTCTATGCGCTGCGAGAAGTGGGCGAGCAAGTCCTCGATCTTGAAGAACTGGCGAAACACCGCGGATCGCTGATTGGCGCCATTCCAGGAATTCAACAACCCAGCCAAAAGTGGTTCGACAGTAGTATCCTGGCCGAGCTGATGAGATTCAATCCAGCCCAGCCCATTTGGCTCGAAGCCGAAAGTAAGAAAATTGGCGAACGGCAGCTCCCAACCCAACTATTTGAAGCCATGCATAGTGGAACACCATTCCGGATCGAAGCGCCAATGGTGGAGCGGGTGAAGCTGTGGCGGGAAGATTATCGTCACTTCGAGGAAAACCCGGAAGCCTTGCTCAACCAACTGCAACATCTAGGGGCACTGGTTGGCAATGAAGAACTTGAACGCTGGCAAGAATTTGTCGCCAACCACGACATGCCGAAGTTATTTGAACGCCTGATGGTGGGGCATTACGATCCGGCTTATCGGCGTTCTACGTTGCGGCATTTCCCGGAGATTGACACGGCAGAATTGGTGCTCCTAGAAAGTCTGGAAAAAGATGCGCTATTGAAGGCAGCACGCACACTTTCCTCATAGGGTTCCATCGCAAAGGCATTAGACGACCGCATGGTTATCTCGTCGCCATGATGGCGTCATCGAGCTACTCCATTGGTCTGCGGCTGCGATTTAGCGCTGGCCGCACACCAAAAATTAACAAAGAAAATCGACTTGAGCGACCCACTTCTGCCGAAGCGTTGTGCACTGCCGCATTCCGCTCTTTCCGAATAACCGCCATTGGCAAATCCCAATTTGCGCACAAATTTTAATTCTCGCGATTCATTAAGTGACGTGTAGCGGTTGTGCGGCGGCAAAGGCGTGTCCTAGAAATGCCGCTTCTATAGCGTACCGTTGCGAAGACCACAGGTATCGCATTGTTATTCGCCGTGATTCGCGTCCCCACCTGGGCGCAATTTGGAATCAGCGCGCGCATACCCTTGTTTGCTTCACGTGCGAAGGGGTTCTGATTGGATTTATCTTTGCAGTTTTAATAAATTTGTAGGGCTACGTTTAGCTCCGATGATCTTACATCGCAAGGACATATTTTCATTGATCGTAAAGTAGAATCTCCAATGTTGGGATTCAGTACGGCCAACGCACATGTCCCGATCCGCACAATGGCGCTACCATGTCAATATGTCTTTCGGCCTATGTCTTTCGATATATATATTCGCCAAATTCATGCGAGTTTACTTAATACGCAGGGTGGTGCGGAATTCTGTTTTCGACATCAGTAAGTACGAACACCTCCCCTAGCAGCCTGTCGGACTTGAGTTGATGTTGCGAGCAATAGCAGCCATGGAAAGCAAGCGGGCGAGAGAAAGCAGTCAATTGAACGCCATGCGCTCTGGGTGGAGCGACTGCGTATCTGTACCTGCGCGTTTATCCGGCCATTACCGCCATGCTTTTGATGTTCCATGCCATCGTGACCAGCGTCCACTCGCCTCGCACCGAGGCCAACCCGCGCAACAGGAACTGCCGGAAGCGCATCACCGATTTGATGATGCCGAACACCGGCTCTACGGTTTGCTTGCGCAATCCATAGAGCTTACGCCCTTGAATCGTTTTGAGCCTGTGCTTCATTCGGTCCACCGCACCGGCAGGCTCGAGCAGTCGCGGCGGCTCGGTGAATCGATCCGCCCAGTGCGGGTGATGTCCATCGCGCCCCGCGGCCAGCAACGGTTCGATCTTCGCCGCTACGCAATGCTCGACGTTGGCCGCGCTGAAGTACCCGTTGTCGGCCAACAACTGTTCCACGCTGCCCAATGCCTCGGGCAAGCCGGCAAGCGCGTCGAGCATCGGCTCGACCTGCTGCTTGTCGGTGGCCACCTGCGCGATGTTGGTCGCCACCACTAGCATGCTCTGGGTATCGACCGCGGCTTGCGCGTTGTAGCTCTGCTCGAACCCCTTGCCCGTGGCCGGCATGATGCGCGAATCGGCATCGGTGAGGTTGATCTGGTCGGTTGGACGCACACCCGAACGGGGCGGTTCCGGCGGCTTGCCGCCCGGCTTCTTTCCGCTGCGCGCTGTATTGTCCTCACGCGCTTTCAGCTTCGCATCAAAGTCGGCTTTCTCCCGCGCATCGCGCTCGGCGGCACCAGCCTCGATTTGCGCTTTGGCCTACCGGATCAAAGCCAGGCGGTCTTTGCGCCGCAAGAGTTCCTCCGGGATACTCAAACCCTCGGGCAGCGGCTCTTGATCGGCGGCCTCGGCGCGCGCGAGCAATTGCTTGACCTCGGCTTCCAGTTGCGCTTCGATCTTTTGCGCGTGCCCGTGGGACAGCGCGCTATGGCGCGAGGCGTTGGCGTGAATCTTGGTGCCGTCAAGGGCGATCGTGCCGAGCTTGAGCAACTTCATGGCCCTAGGCCACCCCGTCTGCCGGGCGATGCACAGCACCTGCACAAACAGTGCCTCGATCTCTTTAAGAAAGTGCTTGCGCAAGGCGCACAGCGAATCATGGTCGGGTTGCTGGTTCGCGGCGAGATAGCGAAAGGCGATCGACTCATAGGTCGCCACCTCGATGCGCCGGCTCGAATAAACGCCTGTGGCGTAGCCGTAGATCAGCAAGCTCAGCATCATCGTCGGGTGATAGGGGGCCGAACCCGTGCCCCGGTACTGCCGGGTCAGCGCCGACAGATCGAGTTGATCGACGATGTCGACCACGAAGCGCGCCAAGTGATCCTTGGGCAACCAGTCTTCTACCGAGGGCGGCAGCAGAAAGGGCGTGGCGCGATCTACCGGACGGAAGTTGGTCATCTGTTCGACACCTTCAAACGCAATACACCTATGACAAATCCATCCTCGTGTCGTTCCGATCGCTCACATTATTTCGGTCTAGTAAGTCCGACAGGCTGCTAGGGCCATGGACGCCGGCTCGGCTGCTGAACTGGGCACAATCCATCGGCCCGGGGACGCGTGCGGTGGTGCAGTGGCAATTGGAGAACCGGCCGCACCCAGAACAGGGCTACCGCGCCTGCTTGGGGCTGCTCAATCTGGTGCGCAAATACGGCGCGTCCCGTCTAGAGGCCGCTTGCTGCCGGGCGCGCGCCATCGGCTCACCGACGCGCAAAAGCATCGTGTCGATTCTGCAAACCAAACTCGATCAGCATCCCGATTTGTTTCCTACCGGCACACCTGACTCAGCGCCGCCGGCGAACCACGCCAACCTGCGCGGCGCCGACTACTTCCGTTCCACCCCCCACCCAGGAGATCCTGAACCATGCTTATCCATCCCACCCTTGATACATTGAACCAATTGAAGCTCCACGGCATGGCTGCGGCACTGGCCGAGCAGATGACGCAAACCACCGCCCAGAGCCTGGCCTTCGAAGATCGGTTCGGCGTGATCGTCGAACGTGAGCTCACCTACCGGGAGAATCGGCGACTGACGAATCTGCTGAAGGTGGCGCAACTGAAGGAACGGGCGGCGCTGGAAGACTTGGACTTCCGTGCGCGCCGCGGCCTGGATCGGGCTCAGTTGGCGAGCTTGACGTCGTGCGAATGGATTCGTCAGCACCAGAATTTGTTGATCCACGGCGCCACCGGTAGCGGTAAAACGTTTCTCGCCTGTGCGCTGGCGCACCAGGCGTGCCGTCAAGGCTTGTCTGCGCTCTATCTGCGTGCGCCGCGGTTATTTGATGAACTCAGTCTCGGACACGCCGATGGCAGTTTCCGCAAGCGCCTGGCTGCCATTGCCAAAATCGCGGTGGTGGTGATCGACGACTTTGCCATTGCGCCCATCGGTCCGCGCGAACGCACTGACTTGCTGGAAATCCTCGATGATAGGGTGGCACCCCGTTCGACCATTATTACCAGCCAGACATTATGGGCTGCAGCCCATAACAGTTGTAATGCAGAGTTTAGTTTTACGCGGAGCCCTTCCTCAAAGGCCCCGCTCCTTCGGTAGTCTTAAGGTTTATCTCTCCGCATAACGGATTGCATCTTTAGCACGGCGATCAGTTTGTCGGTAGCCTTGAAGCGGCCCGTGCGTAGCTTCGGCGCAACGATGGATTCGAGGGCCTCGAGCTTCACCGATGGATCCGCGCGCGTGTACATTTCTGTTGTTTGCATGCTGGCGTGACCAAGCCACAGAGAGACCTTGCGGAGATCTTTGGTGGCCTGTAAAACCGTCAGGGCGCAGGTGTGTCGCAACACATGCGGAGAGACGTGTTTCGTCAGCAGGGAGGGACAACGCGCCGCGGCGGTTTTGGCGTGTTTGCGCAGGATGTATTCGAAGCCGGAACGCGTCATCGGTTCGCGGCGAGC
>JBKJHT010000049.1:0-8953 GCA_046598945.1 Burkholderiales bacterium
GCCAGCCGGCCTGAGCCGGCGCAACAAAAAATCTACACAGCATTGAAGCTCACTGCCAATCCGGGCGGTACCCGCCAAACTGTCGTTT
Organism: Burkholderiales bacterium; assembly: GCA_046598945.1. Classification (GTDB taxonomy): domain Bacteria; phylum Pseudomonadota; class Gammaproteobacteria; order Burkholderiales; family JALYOK01; genus JALYOK01. The sequence goes on from JBKJHT010000049.1 coordinate 89, forward strand.
GAGCGTTGGCATCGGTCGGCCTTCTCACCCACACGAAAGGTACTGCCATACGGACCCGCACCGCTGTCACAATTTGTTGATTTACTTCAACTTCGTAGTGCCAAATGGCAAAGATGGGGTAGTCGCCGGAAATTAAATAGGCTTCCAACACCTCGGGGATTTTTTCCAGCGCTTTGCCGAATTCGTATAGCGTCTCATCGCTGTGGCTTTCCAGTGTAATTTGCACCATCACCGTTTAACTGAAACCGATGGTCGCCGGGTCGATGCGAATGGTGTACCCCAAAATTACGCCGGCGCGTTCCATGCGTTTGATGCGCGTCCAACACGGCGTGGTCGAGAGGCCGATTTGCACGCAGATGTCTTGCAAGCTGGTGCGGGCATCGCGATTTAGAATGGAAAGTATATGCATATCAAATTTATCAAGATACATTCTATAAATGGCAGTGATTGTAGAAAAATATTCTAATACGAATACCGCTGATGTTTAAAATGAGAAGCCTTTTCTGCACTATTTTGTTAAAATTTCCCTCAGCAATCTCATCGTGAATTAATCCCTTAATGAGGAGTAACATCATGCCCAATTCATTTCGTGCGCGTTTGCGCCGTGGTGATGTATTGGTTGGCCCCATGGTCTGCTTGAGTTCGCCGGAAGTTGTGGAAATTTTGTGTGGTGCAGGTTTCGATTGGTTGTTCTTGGAGGCGGAACACGCGCCCGCGTCCCCGCTAACGCTGCAGCACATGATGATCGCCGCGCGCGACACGCCATGTGTTGTGCGATTACCGAACCACGACGAAATTTGGGTCAAGCGTGCCCTGGACATGGGCGCCGCAGGCGTGATTGTGCCGCAAGTCAACACGGCCGATCAGGCGCGCGCGGTGGTGCGCTTTGCCAAGTACGCGCCGCTGGGCCAACGCGGGGTGGGTGTCTCGCGCGCCCACGGCTACGGTTACGCCGTGGCGGATTACATTGCTCGCGCCAACGACGACACCGCGGTGATCGTGCAAGCGGAGCACATCGATGCGGTGCGCAATATCGACGCGATCACCGACGTCCCCGGCTTGGATGCAGTGCTCATCGGACCTTACGATTTGTCCGCGAGCATGGGCAAAATGGGTCAGGTAAATGACCCTGAGGTTGTCGCGGCGATCAAGGTCGTCGCCGATGCGGCGCGCCGTAAGAATTTAAAACTGGGATTTTTTGGCGTATCGGTGGAGGCAGTGAAACCCTATCTCGCCGAGGGCTTCACCTTGATCGCCGCCGGGGTGGACACGATGATGTTGGGACAGGCCGCCAGCGAATTATGTCGCGCATTGAAAAGCCAAGTTCCAAGTGCGACGGTGGGTTAGTGTTTAGAAAATGATTGATGTCTTTAACTGGCGCCCGCTGTCACCGCGAGCCGCCTGGGTCGGCGCTGCCGACCCAGCTCACGGACCATGAACCGAAAGACGCCGTAAGGTCTCAAACCTAAGTCGCCTCACCCCACCCCGATATCGCCTAGCGCGAGGCGGAGGGTAGTCCCCTTGCCCCTTTTGGGAGAGGGGTGACGGGGCAGTCGTCATGGCTACAAACATCGGTCAACTCAGGTTCATGGAAAGGTGCGCTCTTCGCGACGAAGCAATCTAGATTTTTACCACGGTGAAAGTACGAGATTGCTTCTTCGTTGCGCTTCTTTCCATGAACCCCCGTATTTTAAGCAGCTTGAGGCATAGGAACGAGCTGTTGACCGAGTTGCGTGGCCAGCCGTCTGAGCACACGCTGCTTGGTTTGGATCACCTTGGCCTCGTAGCGAGCCAGTCCTTCTTCGACGTAGTCCACAATCCCTTGACCATGACGCGCCAGAACAGCCCCGCAAGCTTGCGCGCCAAGGCGATGTAGGCGATCAAGCCACCCCCGCCTGGCCGCCGCGTCGGTAAAAGCCACCCAGTGCAATGTCTTTGCTCCCAGGCAGTGAAGTGCTTCTCGGTGGGCCATTTGGTCAGATCGGTGCCGACCTCGGAGATCAGTTGCAGCACTCTGTACTCCGTGTGGACGGGCAGCCTCGCGAGGTCGCGCCCCTCACACATTTACGTAAGGATGTTGCGCAACTGGCCGATGTCGGGGGCGTTGACACCAGGGCGCTTGTGTGTTTTGCCAGGGGTCGAGCCGCCACCCTGTGGTTGATCGTCTCGAGGCTCGGGCAGCAGCGCCTGAATTTGGCGGTCGCACTCGGCGATTTGCTGCTGGTAGTGTTCCCAGCTTTGCACGGCTTGGCGCAAGGCAAACAGGTGCTCGTCCGCCCACGTGCCGCGCAACGCTTCTTTGACGCAGTCCGCCTTGGCGCGTCGAATCTGGATGTCGCACAGTTGCAGCAGACGATCGGGACCGCGCTCGCCATCGAGAATGGCGCGCATCACCGCCAAGCCACTGACGCCGGTAAGACTGCTGATGACGTCATGCAGCTTGACATTCATCCGCTCCAGCGCGCAACAGCCCGTGCGCATGCAGCGTCGCACCCCACCGGCAATCCAGCATGTCGGTCTTGCGCGCCGGCAGGTTTTTGGTTTGGCGCCCGTTGACCATGACCACTTCCAGTCCAGCCGCTTCGAGCACCTCGTACAGCGGCAGCCAAGGGCCCTAAGCCACCCCCTCGCGCAGGGCATTCAGTTGCCACGTCATGGTTCCAAATACCTCGGGCGCCCCAGCCGCAATCGAGAGGCTGGCCTAGGGCCACACGTACATCTGCTCGCTGCCCACGTCAACAAACGCGGCCGTCGCATCCAAACAAGGCAAGTTGGCTCATTGATCCCCTCCAACACGAGTTGCACCAGGCGCGGCGTGTTGCAACGAACTCGCTTGTGTTCAGAGCATGACAAATCTTTCCAACGGGAAGCTACGCTTACCAAAATGCGCAACCGTCCGCAACCGAAACCAATCTTTCCAACGGGCGGCAAGCACCAAAGGACATGACGGCCACGCTGCTCGCAGCAATCCTCCGCAACGCAAAGCTTACCCGGTTCATGGTTCGTGTGCCGTGTTGGCCGCGCCGACACGGGCAACTCGCAATGACAGGATCAAGAAAAACCACGCAGATGTTTGCGCAATTCGTCTGGAATCTCCAATTCAAAACCCAGCACTGCCGCCGACAACGACTTACCGTAATTATCCAAACATAAACTGCGTGAGACGCCGCCGCCGAGTGCACCTTCCGCCACAAAGTTAAGCATGGCCAAACCATCGATTTCATAGCGCGTGACTTTGCCGGTGACAACGCCAGCGTAAAACGCTTTGAATTTTTCCGCAATCAGTTGTGCTTTTAAATGCGGATACAGCGTCTCGTGATACGCCATCACAGAAATATTCGACGTATTGCCCTTGTCGCCGGAACGGGTGTGGGCGACGTGTTGTAGTTGAACTTTCATCGGTTAGCTCTCGTACATGGTGATTTCAGGAATGATTTTTTCGCGCGGCACCAGCGATGACCAAACGCCGATGATTTCGCGGAAACGTTCTTGGTGCGGGACGCGCTTGCCAGTCATGCCGACGCCTGACACGGCCATGCCGTCCACTTCGCGGCCGATTTTGATCGCTTCTTCGCGAGTCTTGGTGCGGGCGGCGACGCGCACGGCGATTTCATAGGGCTCGGTTTGTTGCGCCGGAGACATCGCGCCGTGAATTGCATTCAAGCCCAAGAAATCGATACGGATTTCTTCTGCTTGCAGGCCGACAATCTTGAAGCGTTCTTCCAAAATGCGCTTGGCGAGTTGCGCGCGCCGCAGCGCGCCGGGCCCCGCGTAAAAGAACATGTCTTCACCGATGAAACCTTCCATGCAGCCGATGGAAACTTTCAATGTCGGCGTGCGCGGTTTGCCGGAAACATTCGTCACGCGCACCCGATCGGGGCCGATTTCCTCAAGATGCGTGGTGGTGAAATCGACAACGACATCGGGCGTGATGTAATTCGCCGGATCGTGCACTTCATAGAGTAATTGTTCCTTGACCGTCAGCAGATTCACCGCGCCGCCGGAGCCTTTAACCTTGGTGATTACCGCGCTGCCATCGGCTTCTACTTCGGCGATCGGAAACGCGAGGTTCCATGGTTCCGGCACATCTTTGAACCCGGGATCGCTGAAATAGCCCCCGGTTACCTGCGCGCCGCATTCCAGCAAATGGCCGATACCGTTGCCACGACCGAGCCGCGCGTGATCGAGCGCGTCCCAGCCAAACTCGTACATCATCGGCGCCATGAAAATAGATGGATCGGCGACACGACCGGTGACGACGATTTGTGCACCCTGTTTGAGCGCGGCGACGATCGGCTCGGCGCCGAGATAGACTTCGGCGGAAACCAAGTTTCGCGCGAGGCTGGATGTGGGCTCGCCGTTTTCCAGAATCGTGTGCGTGAGGTCGAGCACGCGATCGGTAATGAGGCTGCCCGACACCGCTGCGACTTTGATGCCGCGTGCGCCGAACTCGTTGAGCCAATGCACAATGCGCTGGGCCGCGCCGGTGGGATTGATCCAACCTTGATTGCTGATAATTTTGGCGCCGCGTTTTAGGCATGCCGGCAACACGGCCTGCATGCGATCGTCGAGATAAGTATCGTAACCGGGAAAGCTCGGATCGCGCCGCGAACGTACTTGCGCCGCGGAAATCGTCGCCTCGGCCATGGTTTCGAAACACAGATAATCGAGATCGCCGTGCTCTGCGTTGAGGCGGGCCGGCTCGATGCGGTCGCCCCACCAAGCCGAGCCGGCGCCAATGCGTAAGGTTTTGCTCATGAATTGATTTTAAGTTTGAAAGGATGTTTGGCATCATACTCGCAATGATTGGTAATAACTGTCATCCTGAGCAACGCGAAGGATCTGCTTTCTCCGCCGCAAAACCAGATCCTTCGCTGCGCTTAGGATGACATGTATAAAAATTATGCGATGCGCAGCGCTCATCCAAGCAATTGGCCATGACATAGGCCAGCGGGCGCGTCCAGCTTGTATTGTAGCAATGCATGCCGGTAGAGCCAGTAACCATGCGCCTTCTGGCGTGATGCCTATTTGGTTTTAAAGATCACCACATGCTGCCACGGCAGTGTGTTCGCGGTGCGCTCCCAGATGAGTCCATTATGTTCAGCTTCACGGCGAATCTGCGCTTCGCTCATTTTATGCAAGGCCTTGATTGGCACGCGAGGGTCTTCCGCGCGGTATTCGACAAACACCAGCCGGCCGCCGGGCCGCAACGCGCGCGTGATGCTGGCCAGCATTTCGCTCGGGAATTCTAACTCGTGATAGACGTCGACCATGATGACGAGATCCGCGATGCAGTCGGGAAGTGTCACGGATTTTTCCGTGCCGAGTATAGGTTTGATATTTCCGAACTCAGGTTTCTTTGTAACGCGATTAAGCATCTCGACCATCTCGGGTTGAACATCTATCGCGAAGACCTTGCCCTTGGGGCCGACCAGCACGGCAATGCGCCGCGCGTAATAGCCGGTTCCCGCGCCCACATCCATCACGTCCATGCCGGGTTTTAATGCGAGTTCGCGCAACAACAAATCGCCGCGCTCTTCCCGCTCGCGTTCCTCGCGCTCAAGCCACTGCGCGCCTTGCCAACCCATGACCTGGGCGATCTCGCGGCCCAGGTAGCTTTTACCGATGCCGTCGGGCGTTGCTGGAATGGTGCTGTAGCGATTCGCAGTGGATTCCGACGCAGCAGCCAGCGCGCAACCGCAACAGACGGCGAGGGCGACAAAGGCGCGGCGTGTCACAATCCATCTAAAAATGAATAATAAAAAAACGATCGGCAGAATTACCAAAATACGCCCGCTTTGTGGACTCGCGCTAAACATCAGTGCGATCCAAGATCTGCAACTGTGCGAGCCGTGCGTACATGCCGCCTTGGTCCAGCAACTGGCTCGGTGAACCCGACTCAATCACCTTGCCGCCATCGAGCACAATGACGCGATCGGCGCGGCGGACGGTGGAGAGGCGATGGGCGACAATCAAAGTGGTGCGATGTTGCGCCGCGGATTCGATGGCGCGTTGCACCGCTTGTTCCGATTCGGCGTCCAAAGCGCTGGTGGCCTCGTCGAGCAACAGCAACGGCGCGTCCTTGAGAATGGCGCGGGCGATGGCGATGCGCTGGCGCTGGCCCCCGGACAAGCGCACGCCGCGTTCGCCGAGAAACGTTTGGTAGCCCTGCGGCAATGCTTCGAGAAAGCCGTGGGCTTGGGCGGCTTGTGCGGCGGCGATGACTTCGGCGTTACTCGCGCTGGGTTTGCCATAGCGAATATTTTCCATGGCATCGGAGGAGAAAATCACGGTGTCTTGCGGAACGATGGCGATGGTCGCGCGCAACGCAGCGAGCGGCCACGCGGGCAGGGCGAGTCCATCGATCCTGATGTTGCCGGACTGCGGATCATAGAAACGCAACAGCAGTTGGAACAGCGTGGTCTTGCCGGCACCCGATGGCCCGACGATGGCGATGGTTTCGCCTGCCGCCACGCTAAGCGATAAACGATCCAAGGCCGGCGCGATTGGCCGGGAGGGATAGTGGAATAGCACGTCGTGAAACTCGACTCGCGCGCCGCCGCGGGTCTGTGGAATTTCCGTTTGCTGAATCGGCGATATGATTTGAGGCGCCGCGGTGTACAACTCCAGCAAGCGCTCGGTCGCGCCGGTAGCGCGCTGCACATCGCCGATCACTTCGGCCAGCGCACCGACTGATCCGGCGACCAGCGCGACATACAAAATGGCTTGCGCCAATTGGCCCGGTGTCATGGTTCCCGCCGACACGGCGCGGGCGCCGAGCCACAGGCCATACACCGCACCGCCGAAGATAATGACGATCACAATTGCGGTGAGCCAGGCGCGGGCGCGAGTGCGGTGGATCGCCGTCGCGAATGCCGCATCGGTGGCGTCACCAAAGCGCTGGTTCTCAAAGTCTTCGTTAGTAAAGGCTTGGACAATGGGCATGGCGTTCAAGATTTCTCCCGCGACGGCGCTCGAGTCGGCGATGCGATCTTGCGAGGCGCGCGACAACTTGCGCACGCGGCGGCCGAATAGCGCGACGGGAATCATGACCAGCGCGATGACCAACAAAATGATCAGCGTTGCGTTGGGCGTGGTGACGATCAGCATTGTCAGCCCACCGATGAATAGAAACAGATTGCGCAATCCCATGGAAACGCTGCTGCCGATGACGGTTTGCACCAGCGTCGTGTCGGTCGTCAGGCGCGACAATACCTCGCCGGTTTGCGTGGTTTCAAAAAATGCCGGGCTTTGCATCAACATGCGGCCATACACCGCGCGGCGTAAATCGGCGGTGACACGTTCGCCGAGCCAACTGACCATATAAAATCGCGCTGCCGTGAATATCGCCAATATGCAGGCGATGCCAAACAGCGATAGAAAATAAATGTTGATCGAGGCATTGCTGCCTGGCGCGTTGGCGCCGATTGCGCGTTGTGTGAAACCGAGGTCGATTAAGTTTTTGAAAGCGAACGGAACCGCCAACGTGGCGCTGGCGGCGACGCAGAGAAATATAAAAGCGAGCAGAAATCGGCTGCGGTAAGGCCGGCAAAAAGGCAGCAAATGTGTTAAGGCCGAGAGTCGATTCACGTTTTTGGCGGGAGGCATATTCGTCATGGCGCAGCTAGGTAGCCTAGTTTTTTCGATTTTTGCAGTTGCTTGATCGCCCACTCGGCACGCAATGCGCTCGGTCGATCAGGGTACGCTTTGGATCCGAGTAAACGCAGCGGTGGATTGGCCTTGGTGTATTTCGCGCCTTGCCCGCGGACATGCGCCGCGTAGCGCGCCTCAAGATCGTTGGTAATCCCGGCGTAATAGGCACCATTTTTACACTCGATTAAGTATAGGTACCACATCGTTACGTGAACACTAGCGTTCGGTCACCAGTTGAACTTGCTCGTGGCGGGTGCGTTTTAGCACCAACCTCACACCACGCCAAATTTTCGGCAGTAGCCAAACCATGAGCAGCAGAAACAACGCCAGCCCAACAAAAAACAACGCTGGCGCAAATAGCGCGGCCCACAATCCCGCGGCAACCATGAAATCTTCGCCGAAGGATGCAGCCCAGTTGCTGAACGGTTCCGGCGATAAATTAATCAACGCGCGGCTGCCCGCTTTAGTGAAATGGCTGCCGCCGCTCAGCGTACCGCCTAGCAGCGCTGCGATGAATGCCCATTCCGGGCCGATGTCGGCAACGGCGCCGGCGGCCAACGCGGCGCCGGCAGGGATACGAATGAAGGTGTGGAGCGAATCCCAAAGACTATCGAATACCGGAATTTTATCGGCGAGAAACTCCATGGTGAGCATGAAAATGGAGGTGTAAAGCACACCGTCTTGGGAAAGAATTTGCAGGTGATCCGGCAATACGATCCAGCCGATTTTGCCCAGCGCGCCGACCATGAACAGCGCCAGGTAAAGGCGTAAGCCGCTCGCCCAACTGAGGCCGGCTGCCATGGCGATGGTGGAAACAAGGTCACCCAATGGGTCTATCCAAAAAGTCGATGCGCGAAAGTCTAACCCGATTCAAGCGGCGAACGAAATGATATAATTTGTAGTTCGGGGTGTAGCGCAGTCCGGTAGCGCGCTTGCTTTGGGAGCAAGATGTCGGGAGTTCGAATCTCTCCACCCCGACCAGTTAAATGAACCCCGGCAAAGCCGGGGGTTTAGTTTTGTTAGCCCCTCGAAGGGGCACAGTGCTGGAGCCGCCTGAAGGCGGCTATCCTACACGCCGAGTTTGAGTTGCTCATTCCGTTCGTCTTCCTTTTCTTGCTCTCGGATATACGCGCTAACCATCGCTTCATCAACCCGACCGTCGAGACAAAATATCCACGTGCCCAAAAGTTCTCACCACTAAAGTTGCGGCTC
>JBKJHT010000068.1:0-52682 GCA_046598945.1 Burkholderiales bacterium
TTTTCGATCGCCAACGCATATTGGTTGGTGTAAGCAAATGTAGAACCTTCTGGCGCGAGGGTGTAAGTCATGAACCACGAGCGATCTTCTTGTGGCGAAAGCTCGCTTTTCAACAGGTTGAGCAATATGAAAATTCCAAAACCCGCGATGCCGAACACGATGCTCAGAAAGATCACACGTCCGACTACACCGCGGCGAACGATCTTACCGAGCAAGCCGCGATAGCTATTGTTCATGGCAACAAAAAACCGCTCGGTCCAGTTATAGATGGCGCTGTGGCTCGCCTGATGCTTGAGCAGTTTGGAACACATCATCGGTGTGAGGGTCAGCGCGACAAAACCGGACACCAGCACGGCGGCGGCGACGGTCAAGGCAAACTCGCTGAACAATTTTCCGGTGTTGCCTGGAATGAACGCCAGCGGCGTAAATACCGCAGCCAGGGTGACGGTCATCGCGATCACCGCGAAAGAAATTTCCTTACTGCCGACCAGCGCCGCTTTGCGGGGAGACATGCCCGCTTCGACGTGACGATAAATGTTTTCCAACACAACAATGGCATCGTCCACCACCAAGCCAATGGCGAGCACAATGCCAAGTAACGTCAAAATGTTGATGGTAAAACCGAGCGCGTAAAGAAAAATAAACGCGCCAATCAACGACACGGGAATGGTGACGAAAGGAATCAAGGTCGAGCGGATCGAACGCAGGAACAGGAAAATCACCAGCACGACCAAGGTCAATGCCTCAAAGATGGTGCTCTTAACCGCCTTGATCGCCTCGTCGATGAAGATCGCCGAATCGAACGCCACTTTCACCTGCATACCGTCCGGCAAAGCCGCTTGAATCTTCGGTTGCAACTCGCGCACCGCATGCGCAACATCGAGCGTGTTGGCAGTCGACTGCTTCACTACGCCCAGACCCACCGCTTCGTTGCCGCCGACGCGCACGATCTTGCGCCAATCCTCGGCGGACAGTTCGGCGCGGCCTATATCTTTAAGCCGCACCGGATAACCCTGCGCTTCGTTGACGATCAGGTTATTGAATTCCTCCGCCGTACGCAGATCGGTTTGCGTGGTGACAGTAAATTCGCGATTCGTGCTTTCGATGCGTCCGCCAGGCACTTCGATATTTTGCCGCCGCAGGGCGTTTTCGACATCGAGCGGTGTAAGCCCAAACGCCGCCAAGCGATCCCGATCCAACCAGATGCGCATAGCAAAGCGGCGATCGCCTCCGATGATGACGGTGGCCACACCAGGCAACACTTTGAGTTGATCGAGCACATAGCGGTCAGCGTAGTCGGTAATCGCAAGCGTATCGTGCTTGCTCGATGAAAATGCCAGCCAGATGATGGCCTGCGCATCGGCTTCGATCTTTGCCACCACCGGGTCCTTGATTCCCGCGGGCATGAGCGCCCGCGCGCGCGCAACACGATCACGCACGTCGTTCGCAGCCGAATCGGCATCGCGCTCGCGCACGAACTCGACGGTGATGGCGCTGACCTCGTCTTTACTCTGGGATTTGATCGCCTTGATGCCCTCGATGCCGGAAAGCTGATCTTCGAGCGGCTGAGTGACCTGGCTTTCCATAATCGACGACGACGCGCCGAGATAGACGGTGCGCACCGACACGGTCGGCGCGTCAATATTGGGATACTCGCGCACCGTTAGCCGATTGTAAGCCATCAGCCCAATCAAGATGATTGTCAGGCTCATCACCGTCGCGAGGACGGGGCGTTTAATGGACAGATCGGACAGAACCATGATTACCTCGGCATTGCAGCGCGCCGAATACTCAGCGCAGGGACATTAGGTTTTTGGCGCAGTGGGTTGCTCAGCGGCGGGCGGCGGCGAACCCATCACCGTCACCGGCACACCGGGTTGCAGTTTAATTTGGCCATCGGTCACGACCGTGTCGTTCACCTTTAACCCCTCGACAATTTCGACTTCGCCGGGGCGGCGTCGGCCGATTTTCACCGGCACGAATTCCGCTTTGCCATCCACCACTTTCACCACCAATGACGCGTTGCCCTTCGGCACGATCGCTTCTTCCGGCACCACCAACGCGGTGCCGCGCCGCTCCAGAATCAGATTCACGCGGGCAAACAAGCCGGGCATGAGCTTGGCTTCGGCATTGGGAATGCGCGCGCGCAATAGCACCGTCCGCGTCTGCGCATCGATCGCCGGCTCGATCGCGAAAATCTTGCCGCTGAAGCTTTCTTTCGGAAACGCATCGACGCGAACATTCACATCTTGACCTTTCGCGATCTTGCTCAAGAATGCTTCCGGCACGCGGAAATCGAGCTTGAGCGAACCGATATCTTCCAGATTCACGATGTCTTCGCCGGCACGCAAATAGGCGCCGGTACTGACCTTGCGCAGACCCAACATGCCTTTGAACGGCGCGCGAATTTCCGCTTTCGCCAACTGCGCCAGCGTCTCTTGCTTCAGCGCGATGGCGCGTGACAAGTTACTGTTGGCTTCATCCACTGCTTGTTGGCTCACGAATTTTTGCCCCGCCATATTTTTCGCGCGTTCGAAGCGCTGACGGTTGACGGTGACATCAGCCTCGTTAGCGGCAAGCTTGGCGCGCAAATCCGAGGTATCCATCGACACCAAGGGCGCGCCGGCGTTAATCGATTGCCCTTCGATAAAATGAATTTTGACAATGCGTCCGGCGATTTCGGGACGAATCACCACCGACTCTTCGGCGAGCAACGAACCGACCGCGGTAACATCATCGGTGACGGCACTCTCGCGCACCATCGCCACTTTCACCGGCGGTCCCTGCGGCTTTCCACCGGGGGCACCGGCTGGAGGCCCGCCCCCTGCTTGCTTCCCAGCATTGCCTGGGCCAGACGCCGCACTGGTACTGGGTGGCCTAGGGCCATTGCCGCCTGGCGCACCCTGCCCTGAAATCGGCTTCGCCCCTTCGGCCTGCAGTGGCGGCTTGATTCCCTCGCTCGGGAAAAACTTTTTGAACGCGAGAAATAGAATGAGCAATAGTAAGATCGCGCCAGCGATCAAGGAAACGCGGCGCGATTTTGCAGTCTGAATAAACGATTTGTCGAGCATAAACTGATTTTTCCAATCGCCGTCGGTAACACGCGCTGAGTGCGTGAAGATTGTTATTATTGTAGCCTCTTAGTATACATCCTTAGCCCCTATTCCCCAGCACCCATGAGCGACCTTATCCTGTTCAATAAGCCTTATGGCGTGATCTGCCAATTCAGCGCCGACGGCAAACATCCGACGTTGAAAGACTACATCGCAGTCAAGGATGCCTACGCCGCTGGTCGCCTCGATACCGACAGCGAAGGCCTATTGGTACTGACCTCCGACGGCGCGCTGCAACAGAGGATTACCGATCCTGTACACAAGTTCCGCAAAACCTACTGGGCACAGGTGGAAGGTGAGCCGAGCGTGGAGGCGTTGCAGCAATTACAACGGGGTGTGGATGTAGGGGATTTCGTCAGCGCGCCGGCCGCGGCGCGCGCGATAATGGAACCGGGCGGACTGTGGCCACGCAATCCGCCGATCCGATTTCGCAAGGCGATACCGAGCTCGTGGCTGGAACTCACGATTGCCGAAGGAAAAAATCGCCAAGTTCGGCGCATGACAGCGAAGGTCGGATTACCGACTTTGCGCTTGATCCGCTATCGGATAGGTGATTGGACGCTGGATGGATTGGCGCCGGGGGAGTGGCGGCGGTTGAAAGCTTAGATTTCTTAACCTCTTGTAGCCTTAGGCCAGCGGCTAGCCTACCGGGTGGCCTAGGTCCAGGGCTACCCCCTCATTCCCGCGAAGGCGGGAATCCATACTGAGTTGCAAGTAGCCGCAGCCAAATGGATTCCCGCCTTCGCGGGAATGAGGGGCTGGCCTCGGGCCACACTGTGGTAGTTAAAACGGCATAAACTTAAGACCAAACACCCGCTCCACCAACCAAGCCGCAGCAACAATCGCAATCAACAGCGACCCTGCAACCAACACCAACTTGCGATAAGCCCACGTATCGCGCAAATAAAATGCGATCGGCAAAAACACCGCGACGATTGCCACTTGCCCGACTTCAACGCCCAAATTAAATCCCACCAACGCAATCAACAGCGTGCTTTGCGGCAAGCCGAGCTCCGCCAGCACGTTAGCAAAGCCGAAGCCGTGGATCAATCCGAACGCGAATGCGACCATCCAGCGGCGGCCATGAAATATCGGAAACACGTTGTTCAATGCCGCGACAATGACCGATGCGGCGATGGCGGATTCGGCGATCCAAGTCGGAATGTTGACAATTTGCAACGCCGCCAGACTGAGCGTAATCGAGTGGGCGACAGTGAAGGCCGTCACGACTTTCAGGACTTCAATGAATGCCGCCTTGAAACTGCTGGCGGATTTCCACTTGTCCGAGTTCCATACCAACACCGCCGGCAATAGCAGGGAAAGCAAAAACAAAATATGGTCGAAACCTTTCCAAATGTGCCAAATACCTTCGATCAAATAATCGACGAACTGTTTCCACTTCGACGGCTTGGCAAGTTGGAATTTCTGTTTGCGGTCGGTGTCGCTGAAAATCGCGCTGCGCGCCTTGCCGTCGCTCTGTAAATTGAGCAAACCCTTGTGCTCTTTATCGAGATCGAAGAACAGTGAATACTCGATCTCAAGAAACTCCGGCGCCTTGGGACAATCGGCGCTGAAATAAATCACCGCATAAGTGCCGTCACTGTGATTGTCGATCTTGTGATCGGTGATCTTCGTCGGACAGGGCGCGCCGTCGGCAACCAATTTCAGATGGGTGAATGCATAGGCGACAATTTCCGCATGCTTCTTCTTCACCTCACCCCATTCCACATTGCCATCGAGATTTGCATCCAAGCCCAGGGCGTAATCCAGATCGCGTAACGCAATATCCCATTGGCCCTGCAACTGTGGCTTGTCGCCATGAATCGTGAGATAGCTGTCGCTCGGCTTGTGAGCCTGGGCCAGAAACGCCACCGATACCAAAACAAAAAAAACGGCGGTGCGATAAATCAACATGGAAGTCTAAGAGTGGTCATGGGTCGGCGGAAATTATACCTGATGGCTCCTTGCGCGCGAATCGACCGAAATGCAGCAGCACCGTGGGCAGGATAAGTAAATTTAGTATGGTGGATGTGGTGAGTCCGCCGACGATGATCGCCGCCATGGGTCCCTCGATCTCGCGCCCCGGCTCGCCGCTGCCCAGGGCGAGGGGCATCAATCCCAGCGCGGTGACCAGCGCCGTCATCAGGATGGAGGGCAAGCGCTCGGCCGCGCCGAGCTTGGCGGTTTCGATGTTCCACGGCCGTTGCTCGACTTCCACCAAGTGCTGATAGTGGGACACCAGCATGATGGAATTGCGCAACGTAATCCCGAACAACGTGACAAATCCCACCAGCGAACCGAGCGACAACCAGCCGCCGCTGAACAACACCGCGAGCACGCCGCCAAACAAAGCAAACGGCAAATTCAAGAACGTGATAACCAGATTGCGCACGTTGCCAAATGCGAGATACAGCAAAATGAAAATGCCGACGCCGGCGAGCGCCGAATGCAGAATCAATTCCTCGCGCGCGGCAGCCTGGGCGCCCGCCGCACCGGTGACGGAAAAATAATTCCCCGGCGCGAAACGCACCTGGCTATTGATTTTCGCCCGCGCTTCGTCGACGAAATCCTCGACGTCTCGATTGTTGGCGTTGCAGGTAATGGTCTGCAACCGTTTGCCTTGATCGTGAAGAATTTTGTAACGGCCGGTCACCTGCTGAATATCGGCGACGTCTTTTAAGGCGATTAATTTTCCGCGCGGTGTGCGCAACGGCAGTTGTCCCGCCTGGCTCAAATCCCGTTTGAATTCGTCCGCCAAGGTCACGGCGATGCCGATGACGTCGTTGCCTTGATAGACCTGGCCAACGGGCAAACCCTCGTACACCGTTTGAATCGTTTCCAATACGTCAGCAGGCAGCAATCCCCATAGCCGCAATTTGTCGTGGCGCAAGCGAATCGACAATTGCGGCAATCCCGGCGGCGCCTGAACTTGCACATCGGTCGCGCCACGCACACTGCTGAGCATCGCGGCGATGGCGTAAGCATCGCGATCCAAGTTGTCTAACTCGGGGCCGAATAAATTGATCACCACGGGCGCGGCGTATCCCGCTACCGTTTCACCGATACGTTCCGTCAAAAACGTATTCACGGCAAAATTCACGCCGAGATAATCCGACAATCCGCTGGTTTTTAATTCTTCTTCGCTTTTGGACTCGACTTTAGCGGCGCGTTTTTGCGAATCGAGAAAATCTTCTTCCTCCGCTTGGGCGCCGGTCAACACCTGGCGAATGTCGTCGAGTATGCGTTTTTGTTCCGCGCCCGGCTTGGAACCGATCTCGACTTCAAATTCGCTGTAGTGGGAGCCGAAAGTGTCCGGGCCATTGGCGGCGCGGCCCACCCATTGGGCGACGGACTGCACGCCGCTGATCTTGCCGATTTCGCGCGCGACGATCGACCCCAGGCGCAATGATTCTTTTTCCGAGGTGCCGGGAATCGCCGACATGTGAATAATGTAATGCCCTTCTTTCAGCGCCGGAATAAACTCGCCGCGAAACAGCGGCAGTAGCGCCATGCCGATGGTCAACACCAGCGCGGCGAACGAGAAGGTGCTGAGCGGATGGCGCTCGACCCAGCCGAGCACGCGAATGTAAGGCGGCTTAATCCACGCGATCAGCGGTGGATCGCTGGCCTTGAGCGGCGCGTTCGACAGCATGAGATAGGACAATGCCGGCGTCACCGTCAGTGCCGTGATGAGCGAGGCCATGATCGCCAAAATGTAGGCGATGCCGAGGGGCGAAAACAATTTTCCTGCTACTCCACCGAGCGTTAACAGCGGCACAAACACCAGCGCGATGATGAAGGTGGCGTAGACCACCGACGAACGCACTTCCATTGATGCCCGGAACACCACGTCCCATGCGGCTCTTGGCGCGGTTGCTTGGCGATTCTCGCGCAAACGGCGGAAAATATTTTCGGTATCGATGATGGCATCGTCGACTACTTCACCCAAGGCAATCGCCAAACCGCCCAGCACCATAATGTTGAGACTAATGGCGAAATAATCCAAGATGATGATCGCGCTGATCAGCGACAACGGAATTGCCGTGCTGGAAATAAACGCGGTGCGCCAATTGAACAAAAAGAAAAACAGCACGATGATCACCAGCGCCAGTCCGATCATCAGATCGCGTTGTAGATTTTGCACCGCCGTCTCGATGAAGTTTGCTGGACGAAACATCTGCGCATTCATTTTTACTTGCTCACGGGCGACTAACGGCTCTAGATCAGCAATCGCTTTTTCTAGTGCTAGCGTCACGGCGTGGGTGTTGGCGCCGAGCTGGCCTTGGATGGCGAGGAACACGCCGGGCTTGCCGTTGATCGCCGCCGCGCCGATGGACGGTGCGGCGCCCTTTTCGACAATGGCGACATCGCCAAGGGTGATCGACTGCGTTGCGGTTTCATGCACCACGATTTGCGCCAACTGCCGCAGCGTCAACGTTTGCCCTTCGGTCGTCACGATGATGCGCTGATTGGCGTTTTCGATGAAACCGGCGCCTCGTACCGCACTCGCCTTGCGCGCCGCCGCCGTCACTTGCTCCAACGTTAGCCCGTAGCGCACCAGCTTCTGCGGTTGCACGCGCACCTGCCATTGGCTCAGTTCGCCGCCGAACACATTCACATCCGCCACGCCCGCGACACCCAGCAAATGCGGCCGCACGATGCGATCGACAAGGGATCGCAATTCCATCAGCGAACGTTTTTTCGATGTCAGACCGATCCCAAGCACCGTGCTGGCGGACGAGGTTAACGGCGTGATGTTCGGCGTTATGCCCAGTGGCAAGGTGCTTTGCGTCGTGATCAGGCGTTCCGCGACGAGCTGGCGATTGCGGTAGATATCCGATCGATCGGAAAAAATAACCGTTACCACCGACAGGCCGGGGATCGATTGCGAGCGCAGCGATTGAATACCCGGCACACCGGAGATGCCGTTCTCGATTGGTTGTGATACCAGCGTCTCGACCAGTTCGGCGGACAAGCCCCGCGCCTCGGTTTGGATCACCACTTGGGTCGGCGAAAATTCGGGAAAAACATCCAAGCTTGCGTTGTTAATCCGATACAAGCCATACACCATCACGGCAATTGCCAAAGCGATCACCACGCCGGCGCGGCGTATGGAAAAACGAACGATGGATGCAATCAAGGAAGCGCTGCGTTGTAATTTTTGAATCGAATGATTCTAACCCATAAGGATTGAGACGACGCGATGAGTCGCCTCAATTATTACGGGTTACGTTGTCGCTCACGCGTGCGTTCGCGCACGCATATTGCCTCCTGGCGCCAGCGAAAATTTAATCGTTGTTTTCGTCTTTAATCTGGTAACGAAATTCTTCCGACAACAGCAACTGGGCGCCACTCACGACCACACTATCGCCGGGCTTGAACGGTGCGCCATTGAACCAACCGTCGCCGGTCGATTCGCCACTTGTCACTTCGCGGCGTTCGAACGATTCGTCGCCGCGCTTGAGGTAAACCCACGCTTTGCCACCATGCCAGACCTGCGCCGAGAACGGTACAGAGACGCCGCTGCGGGCGCCGCTTGCGTCCTCCAACGTCGCAGTCACACGCATACCGACGCGCAGGCCAGCGCCGGGCGCGCGAAACCAGAAGGTGCGTCCGGCGACCTCGCTGTCGGCTTGCAACGCCGGCGAAACATACTGAGCCAGGACACTTTCGCCAACGCCGCCGACTTGAGCGACTTTAATGGCGGCTGGTGGATCGCTGCGTTCGGTGCCCCACGACAGTTGCACTAACACGCTGCGGCCACTCAACAGATCCTCGAATTCACGATTGGCGCCAAGCGCCATGCGACTGAGCACCTCTCCCCACTGTTGCCGCGCCGCACTGCGAATGTTCGCGACCTCACTCTCACTAGACGCGCGTTTTGCTTGATCGGATTTCCAGTCGGATTCCGCCGCCTGCACCGCGCGCAAACTGACCATTTGTTTATCGCGAAATAATGTCTGCATGCGCTCATACTCCGCGCTGCTGCGTGTGAGCGATGCTTGCACGACGCGAATCTCGTTCTGCGCCGCGGCAAAGCGTGCGCGTTGCTCAACCAGCGAATGAATGTTGACCACACTGCCGTAAATTTCCGCTCGGGATTGCAACGTGTAGGCCTCAAGCGCACGCGTGACAATGGCGCTCCCCTGCTGGGTTTTTTTCGCGACGCGCACGATAGCCGCGCCGTCGCTGGAACTACCCTGCGGTTGCGCACGGCCTTCGGCGTGGTCATCAGCACTATTCAAGGCAGCGATCTCGTCGCGGGCGAAATACACCAGCGCCGAAGCTAGGACGACGATGATGGCGAGCAGGATGCCTACCAGGTAAATTAAACGACGTGACGCCATCGGATTAGGAGTTGGTTCAGTGCGAATGAGTTATTCGGTACATTGTTTTCTTCTTATCGTCGAGCACAATAAAAATTGCAACTATCGGCAGAATTTCACTAGCCACCGTCACCCTGCATCCTCTCCCACACGGAGAGGGGGATGTACTCCCTGCTCCCTCTGGGAGAAGGGTGGGAGGGGGTAGCGCGAGGCTAGCCACGGGCCTAAGGCCATGAGGGGCGGCGCGTTGCGTAGCAAGTTACGGTCAATTATTTACGAACACGGGAATGACAAATCAAAATCCGTAAATCAACTCCGCAAATCCGCCACGATTTTTTTCCAGGCGTCCAAAAAATGAATCGTCCGGCCCGCCGTAATAATCCAGACCGGCGACCGCTTTCCATTTATCGTTGATCGCGTAGGTCACTTTAGGACGCAGCAAATAGCCGGATCGGGTGACATCCCAAATTCCCGCGACTTCGCCTTCCAAGGTCTCGTTCATCCATTTATTGCTGATGCGAAACGTGATGCCATGTTGGGTCTGATCGCGTTGATTGGAAATGATCGCCTGGGTTAACGCGATGTCTTTTAGCGCCGGGTTCGCGACGTTCGATGGATCCTCGAATTTCGTCACGTAGCGCAAGAAGTATTGCACGTTGACGTTCAAGTAGGATAAGAAAGTCCGCTCCACACCCACCACACCCCACACGAACGGGTTTTTGATGAAGGGGTCACTGCCATCGCTATCGGCCGTTCGCGCATAGGCGATCTCGCCGCGCAGGCCGTAACGTCCGAGCGCCGTCGCGGCGTCTCCACCGAGCACGCGATAGCGATGATGGGATAACAAAACGTTGACGCCAAATGGCCCCGCGCTTTTAACGCTGATATCCGGGTTCAGATCAAAGCCGTCGTAATAGGAAACCGACCAATCCAGATTTTGGCCGCTGCGCTCGAACTTCGTCGCCCAAGTGCGATGGCTATTCGGCACATCTTCTTCATAGCTGACACCGGTTTGCTGCGGAAAGGGCAAGATATTGGCGCGAAAATCCGGCAGCCAAATTCCCGTGACAGAATAGTCGCCGAAGCTATAGCGCGCTTTCGCCGCCAGGGCGCCGAAGCGATTGTCATCATCTTCCGGGACGAGGATTTTGAAATTGCGCGGCGTGAGATTATCCGTTGGGTTGACGCGATCGGCGCGGCCCCAGGCAATGATCTGGCGGCCGAGGCGAAAATCCCAAGCGCCGGCGGCATAGTCGGCATAGGCTTCGCGCAGCAGGTATTTTTTGTCGCTGCCTTTGAAGAGATTGTCGCTGCGCGCCCAGCCCTCGGCAAACAGGCCGATGCCTTGCGGCAATTTGTGCGCCCACTTGAGCCAAAGCGCGCCCGCGCCAAGATTTTTTTGATCATCCAATAATCGCGACGAACTCCAGTAACCCGCGCGCGCCGAACCGCTGAATCCCCAGCGTTCCCAAAACTTGCGCGTGTTAATTTCTTCCGCCGAATCGGCAGCGGGTACTATCGCAGGTTCGGCGGCCGATTGTTCCGCGGCGTCCGCGGACACAACATTGCTACGAGCCTTGATCGTGGCGTTAGTGGCATAGCCTTCGACGATTTGCGACTGCAGCGACAACTCGACGGCAAACACTGCCGGCGCCAACAGCATCACGCTACTCGTTAGACAAACAAAAAAACTTTGCGCAGTCATTATAGTTAGCTCGCCGAATCGGGATTTAGCACTGAATACGAGGCGTAGCAGTGCGTCATGGCGAATCGTTTTATCTGATTAATTAAGTATACTAGCCGAGGCCCGTCCGCTTGTGAAGCGGCGCAATTTTCGGCCATTTGCTTCAAGGTCGCAGTCGGTTCACAATTGAATCGCCGAACTCGTTCTGCGATGGCCTCTAGAAAACGTAGTTTTGGTAAATCGATCATGCTAGCAGCCGCATGGATGTTGGCTTCTGGCAAGATATGCCCGGAACGCCGCACTGGTGCTGGCTCTCCGGCATGATACCAAAAGAATCGGCCTGAACTTTCCGCTCCAAACAGCGGCACATAATTTAGAGGATGCAATAACTTTCATGAATTGATCACCCCGGCCCACCCAATAATATTTCGGAGGAGACACCATGCCCAAGTACAGCACTGAAGCACTCAGGACCATTGCCCTCGTAGGCCACGCGGGCGCCGGCAAAACGAGCCTCGCGGAAGCGTTGCTCCATAAAGCCGGCGCCATCACCACGCCAGGAACCATCGAGCGCGGCACCACGGTCTGCGATTTCGATCCGCTCGAAAAACAACACCAACACTCACTTAATTCCGCCGTCGTCCACTTCGACGATCAAGGCACCCACGTTCACCTGATCGACACCCCCGGCTATCCCGATTTCATGGGCCAGGCCATCGGCGCATTGCCTGCCGTAGAAACCGCCGCCATCGTTATCAATGCGCAGAACGGTATCGAACTCATCACCCATCGCATGATGCAGTGGGCAGAAAAACGCCGGCTCTGCCGCGCCATCATCATTAACAAAATCGACGCGGAGAATCTCGATCTGCCAGGCTTGCTCGCGGACATTCAGGAAACCTTCGGCAAGGAATGTTTGCCGATCAATCTGCCCGCTGATGGCGGTAAGAAAGTCGTCGATTGTTTTTTCAATCCCTCCGGTGACGCAGATTTTTCGTCCGTCGCCACCGCCCACGGCGCGATCATCGATCAGACTGTGGAAGTCGATGAAGAATTGATGGCGCTGTACTTAGAGAAAGGCGAGGTCACGCCAGAACAATTGCACGCGCCATTCGAGAAAGCGCTGCGCGAAGGGCATTTGATTCCCGTTTGTTTCGTCTCGGCGCGCACCGGCGCGGGCGTGGCGGAGTTGTTCGACATTTTCGCCAAGTTAATGCCGAATCCGCTGGAAGGCAATCCACCGCTTTTTGTCACCGGCGAAGGCGATAAAGAAGAAGAATTCCACTCCGATCCCGATCCGAAAAAACATGTGCTCGCCCATGTGTTCAAAGTCACCGTCGATCCCTTCGTCGGCAAGCTCGGAATATTCCGCGTTCATCAAGGCACGATCACTAAGGACAGTCAGCTTTACATTGGCCACGCGCGAAAACCCTTCAAGGTCGGCCATCTGTTCATGCTGCAGGGCAAAGAACATGTCGAAGTCGATGCCGCGATTCCCGGCGACATCGCCGCCGTGGCGAAAGTCGATGAAATTGAATTCGATTGCGTATTGCACGATTCGCCGGAGGATGAGCACATTCATTTGCGTCCCCTGGAATTTCCCAATCCGATTTACGCCATCGCCATCGAGCCGAAGAAACGCGGCGACGAACAACGGCTGCACGACATCCTCGGAAAGTTATCAGCAGAAGATCCGTGCTTCCAAGTCGAAATGTCCCCCTCGACTAACGAAACCATTTTGCATGGCCTCGGTGATTTACATATGCGCACCATGCTGCAACGCATGTCGGATGTTTACAAAATGGATGTCGCCACCCATCCCCCACGCATCGCCTATCGCGAGACTGTGATGACGAACGCCGAAGGCCATCATCGCCACAAAAAACAAACCGGTGGCGCGGGACAGTTCGGCGAAGTATTTTTGCGAATTGAACCGTTGCCACGCGGCGCCGGCTTTGAGTTCCTCGACAAAACTTACGGAGGCTCGGTACCCCATCAATTCATTCCCGCTGTCGAAAAAGGCGTGCGCATGGTGTTGGATGCCGGGCCGCTTGCCGGCTATCCCATGCAAGACGTGCGCGTCACGGTAACGGACGGCAAAAGCCATGCGGTCGACTCGAAGGAAATCGCGTTCGTCAGCGCCGGCAAAAAAGCATTTCTCGATGCCATCGAAAAAGCCAAACCGATCATTCTCGAACCCATCGTCAACATGCAAGTCACCATCCCCGATCAATTCGTCGGCGACATCACCGGCGATTTTTCATCGCGGCGCGGCCATATCACCGGCACCGACGCGGCGCGCGGCAACGTTTCCATCGTCGCGGGGCGAGTGCCGATGTCGGAAGTCAGCGACTATCAATCGAAGCTGAAATCCATCACCGGCGGCGCCGGCTCCTACGCCGTGGAGTTGTCGCACTACGAAGCGGTGCCGCCGCAAGCGCAACAGAAACTGATCGCCGATTACAAGGCGACGCGGCCGCAGGCGAAAGACGATGACTGAATCCGTGAGGTATGAGCGCAGTTTTGTTCAGGGCATTGCGCGACTAATCCGAGAAATTTTCTTTAGCCGGACACATCACTTAGCTTTCTCAGTGATGTTTAGATCATATCGAATGTGATGTAGGATTTATGTTTCAATTTCTATATGAGAAGTGCCATGCACCGAACTCAGATATCGCTTGAGCCACAACAATACGATTTTCTGGTTCGCGAAGCGCAACGCCGCGGCGTGAGCCTTGCTTCGGTAGTACGTATACGGGTTACCGAGCAGCTCTGCTTGCCCCCGCGAGCCGGCAGCAAGTATCCGCTGGCGTCGATCACGGGACTCGGAGAACGTGATGGTCAAGCCGTAGGCCGTCACCACAACGAGTTCCTGTACAGGCGCAAACGCAAGTGAAACGTTTGTTCTTAGACACCGGCGCTTGGTACGCGCTAGCTGATCGCTTATCGGTTAGGATTCACCCCGGCGAAAACCTTAGGAAAGCAACTCTTGCGTGCGAACATTGCTAACGTGCTTGTAGTTAGTCATCAGGACGAAACCCGAGCTTGGGAAATCTTCACGCGCTCCCGTGACAAAAGTTTCAGTTTCACGGATTGTACGAGTTTCGCGACCATGCAGAGACTTAAACTCGATAGCGCCGTGGCGATAGATAACGATTTTCGCGCGTTTGGAATGAATTGCTTGCCATAGTTGATCGCGCAACACAAAGCCGCAGGCCTACAAGCGAAAGACCATGACTAAGAATATCGACGAATTCGTGATCTACCACAATCCACGGTGCAGCAAGAGCCGAGCGGCGCTTGAGCTTTTGCGGCAACGGGGGATTGAACCAAAGATCATCGAGTATTTGAAAACGCCACCGACGGAAGATGAGCTTCGTGATGTGATTAAGAAACTTGGAATTAAACCAGAAGCCCTGCTACGTAAAGGAGAAGAGGTTTTCAAGGAAAAACTCACCGGTCGCAATTTGTCCGACATAGAATGTATTGTGGCGATGTTGGAGTATCCGGCTTTGATCGAGCGACCGATTGTGATTTATGGCAGTCGGGCTGTCGTCGGCAGACCGTCGGAACGAGTGAATGAGTTGTTTTAAGTTCACTCTTGCATTTCGGAATTATTAGGCCGTTTGATGGGTTATTTTCCATCAGTTAAGATGGTTAATTTACATTAGGCGGCGTCAATGATCCGTCGACGCATATCACCCTCGATTGTCGGCGAGCCACACGATGTTGACCTTGTTCAGGTAGTCGATCGATACAACGCATCCGTCGCAGCAAAATGCCACGGGCAGTCCGGATGAAGCGCAACATCTCAGGCAAGTAACGTCACGTGTGCGCGCACTTGCGATTTCAATGCATCAATTTCGGCGATGAATTCGTTGATCTCGCCGTCACTGATTGAGCCGCTATTATTGATAGCGATGATGAGATTGGTTTGCTGGCTGTGGAGGCTTGGCAGCAAGGCATCACCACCGCGTCTCGAGATGCGATGAAAACTGTAATCGTCTCGATCATGGCTCGCCAAGAAGCGCGCCAATAGTGCCTGCCAGGGCAATACCGGCTGGAGCGTCGCATCCAGAGCGCGTTGCAGCGATGGGCTTAATCGTCTTTTGCTGCGCAATGGTTGCGCTAGGTGCGTGACGTTTGATTGCCAACGCTCGGCGATATCGTCGTTTGCTGACCCGTCGCTACTGCGTTGATCGTCTTGGGTCTCAGATTCGCTGACGATTTTTGGCGCCATCGTCACGAGGACGGCAAGCCAAACGATTGGCGATAGGGCGAAGACCATGCGTGATCGTCCAACGGTTCGCAGCTTTCGCAACTGAATGTCACCGAGCGACAAGTCTTTAAGGAATGCGGCATGATAGTGAATTTCCGCGCCATCGGTGGCGATTGAACGGCATCGCTCGTCCGGCCTCATTAAGAGACGCAACAACAATGCGCCGAGGAAAGGATGCTGCAACACGAGTTGGGCGCGCGCGCCGCGTAAGCGGTGGTCCATCATCGACGACATCTCATTCTGTCATTGCGAGGAGCGCTTTTTGCGACGAAGCAATCTGGTATTTCGTTGGCAGAGAAAATCGAGATTGCTTCGTCGCTGCGCTCCTCACAATGACATTGATTGAAACTTAACTCCAAGCACCAAGGTACTCGCGCCAGTGCGCGCCTTCCTGCGCGCTCAAGGTATCGCGGATCAATTTAATTTCTTTGTCATATTGGTCGCGTGTCACGTGGCCACGCATGAGCTGAAACCGCAGGAACATCAGATAGGTGTTCACCACATCGGTTTCACAATAGTTTCGAATCGCTATGATTTCGCCATCCTGAAATGCCTGCCACACTTTCGAGCCATCCATGCCAAGCTTGCCGGGAAAACCGCAGAGCTTCGCCAGCGCATCCAACGGCGCGTTGGCGCGCGGCTGATAGAGAGCCAAGAGATCCATGAGATCGAGGTGGCGGGTGTGATAGCGGCTGATGTAATTGTTCCATTTGAACTCGCGATCCTCTTCGCCCAACTCCCAGTAGCGCGGCGCGACGACGCCATTCACCAGCGAGCGGTAGTGCAACACCGGCAAATCGAACCCGCCGCCATTCCAGGACACCAGTTGCGGCGTGTATTTTTCTATACCGTCGAAGAAGCGTTGAATCAATGTCGCTTCGTTATCTTGCGGCGTTCCGAGCGACCAGATTTTGAAACTATCGCGATCGCGCAATAAGCAGGAAATCGCGACGACGCGATGAACGTGCAACGGCAGAAAATCACCGCCGGTTTTTTCGCGCCGCTCAGTGAACGCCCGCTCGGCAACTTCAGCGGCGGGCGTGTTGGAAGGAAGATCGTAAAGCTTGGTCAGCCCATCGGTATCGGGGATGGTTTCAATATCGAAGACAAGGACGGGCTGCAAGACCGGGAACCGCTACTTCTTCACCCAGTTGCCGCTGCCGTCTTGAACGTAAAATCCGGCCGGGGCTTTTTGAATGTAGCGCTGCGCGAAGGTGGTGCGGATATCTCCTTCCCATTCGGGATGGCCGTTTGCTTTGGCGATCTCTTTATACAACGCAGCTCGGTCTTGATTCTCCTGCGCGACCAAGCTATTGATCGCGGCGCGATCCTTCAGTGGCAACGCGCCGGCATCGCGCACAGCGACGTTACCGTCCTTGGCAAAGCCTACCGCACCGGACTGGTACGCGGGTTGCAATTGGGCATTGCGCGCTTTCATGGAATTGGTGATGGCGGTAACGCCGGGGGTGTTGACGTCCAGGTTCGCCTGCGCCCACGATGTATTCGCGGCAACCAGTAACACGATCAAACTCAGCAAAGAAAAAATTCGATTCATAGTCATTCCTCGGTTGAACACCACAACAATTATTTCGGCGCGGGTGCGGGCTTATTCGCCTGCCGGCTCTGCAACACTTCGTCGATGATCTTATCGGCGGCCTTCTCAGCGGCCGCCGCAGGGAAGTACACATTGATCGTCACACAAGCGCTGAGCATCGCGCCGAGCATCAAACAACTAATCCAATTTTTCATTCGAGATTCCTTTCGCCATGAAACTATTTAACCACCGGCCCGACATTGCTTTGCGTTGCGGCTTTAATGCGTCCGAGCAACTCTTCCCAACCCACTTGGCGATTGTATCCCATGACGGTAATCGACGGGATACCGCCCCCTTGCACAATCACATAGCCTTGCGCCGTATCGGCCACGCCACCCATGTCACACACCGTGTTGCGCAGCTTGCAAGTAAGGCCGATTTTCTTGTAGCCAAACGTCTCGAAGATACGCAGAAAACTACGCTGTATCGCCGCCGCTGCGCCGGCGCCGCCGAGCGACGAAATATTCTGCACCGCCTGCTGGCTGATCTTGCGCGGATACTTACCTTCGCTCGACATCACGCGCCCATCAAAACTCATCGGCTTCCAATTCGACAACAGCATGTTCTCCAACACCATGTCGATGCGTCCTTGCATTTTTCCGAACGAAAACGTTTTCGTCAGCGTATCCAGGTCCAGGTTACTCATCACCAGCGTTCCTTCGAGTTGCGGCGCGGCGCCGAGCGCATCGCTCAACTGCATATTGGTCGCGACCATAATTCCGTCGAACACTTTAAACTGCAACGCACCGTCGATAAAAATACTCTTGCCATCGAAGCGCACCCGCGGAATCACCCCTTCCAGCGAGCCCGCCATGATCGGCCACTGCAACGCCGCCGTCAGTTTGGGCAGCGCGATGGGCTCCACCTCGCCTTCGAATTCGCCCAACCAATCTTTGCCTTCGCGACGCGCCTTTACATTCTTGATCTTGAGCGTCCCGTCGAGTATCGGCAAAGTCAATTCCGGGATGGAAAAACTTTCGCCCTTGAATTGGAGCTTGGTTTTCACCGTGCCTATCGGCACACCACCGACGATGGCGCCGTCAAACGCGATAACGCCCTCACCTGCGCCCGCGTTGACCCACGGAATATGCATACTCAAGCGCTCGATCTTGAATCGATTGTTGGCATCGGCGACGCTCGCGTTTGCGAGCGTGATGTCGGCGCGCTGAACTTGGCCGTTGGCCAAGACGAGTTCGACATCGGCTTTGCCGCTCGCGCTGAAGGTACTGAAACTGGCGCCGTCGAGAAAAGGCTTCACCCAAGTATCGTAGAGTGGTTGCAGATCCAGGGCACGGCCTTTCAAGCTGAGATCGGTTAAGGCGCCAGGATCATTTTTCCATTTCCCGCTCAGCGCGATTGTACCGATCGGCGCCAGATCGATTTCGGCGCTATCGATCTGGATGAAGGCCGGATCGAAGATCCCCGAAGCGCGAAGTTGCTTGCGACTTTTCGCGAGATAAATCGGCTGCCACAGCATTTCGCCATCAGGCCAATCCAGGGCTGTTGTGAAGCGCCAGCGCTGACCCGCTCTCTGGGCGCTAAGGTCAATTACGGCGGCGATTTTCTCACCGGCGCGCAAGCCGGCGGCGTCGCTGAAATCAATGTCTTTCAACGCGACACGGCCTTGGATTTTTGCGTTATCCTGGGGATCACTGGTGAGTACAATGCGGCCGGACAGCGTGCCCTTAGTGAGTTTCGGCAGCGATTGTGGAATCAGTGGCGCCAAGCGCGTGATCGCGCCATCTTTGACTTCGATGGTCGCGTTCCAATCGTTGTTGATGCGACGCGAACGGATGTGCCAGGATTCGTTTTTCGGTTGCAACGTGACGTTAAAGGATTCGCTGTTTGCGAACTGAAACGTCAGCGGGATGACTTCACCGGACTCCACCAGCCGGCCTTCTTTACAGGCAATACCGGCAGGCGCAATCGTCAGAGGCGCGCAGTGAAGTTCGGTGTCGCTATAGTGTTTGCCGTTGTTGGTGAATTCGCCGATCTTGACGCTAAGTTCGCCTGTGGGCTCGGTCAAGCGCAACGAGGCCGAGAGACGTTTCGCGTTGAAACTGGGACTGGAAATTTCATCGGCCGTCAGCGCGATTCGTGTCAGCGCGAAACAAGGCGATATTAGGCCAATGATAAGCGCCAGGAAAACGCAGCGGCGCGCTAAATTGCGCATCGGCTCCCTACTCGGGAAACACGCCCGTCGAGAGATAGCGATCGCCACGATCGCACACCACGTGAACGATCACCGCATGCTCGACTTCAGCGGAAATCTTCAGCGCCACAGCCAGTCCACCACCCGAGGAAATACCGGCGAAAATGCCCTCTTCGCGCGCCAGGCGCCGCGCCATGTCTTCGGCTTCCGGCTGGCTCACTTCGATCACCCGATCGACCCGATTGCGATCGAAAATTTTTGGCAAATATTCCACCGGCCATTTACGGATGCCGGGAACATTGGCGCCGTCCTTCGGATGCACGCCGATGATTTGGATCGCGGGATTTTTCTCTTTCAGAAAACGTGATGTCCCCATGATCGTTCCCGTCGTCCCCATGGTTGCGACAAAATGCGTGATTGTGCCGTTGGTGTCGCGCCAAATTTCCGGCCCGGTGCCTTCGTAATGGGACAGGGGATTATCAGGATTGGCGAACTGATCCAAGATCTTTCCTTTGCCTTCAGCCTGCATCTGCTCGGCGACGTCGCGCGCCTGCTCCATCCCCCCGGCCTTGGGAACGAGCACCAGTTCGGCGCCGAATGCGCGCATCGTCTGGCGCCGCTCGAGGCTTTGGTTTTCCGGCATGACTAGAATCATGCGATAGCCGCGCATCGCCGCCGCCATCGCCAGGGCGATGCCGGTGTTGCCGCTGGTGGCTTCGATCAAGGTATCGCCGGGCTGAATCGTGCCGCGTTGTTCGGCGCGAACGATCATTGAAAGCGCGGGACGGTCTTTCACCGAGCCGGCCGGATTGTTCCCTTCCAGTTTGGCGAGAATAACGTTGCTGGTGTTGCCCGGTATGCGCTGTAAACGCACCAGCGGCGTTGCGCCGACGAAGTCTTCGAGAGTCTTGTACATGCTGGGTTCGGTGGGGATTTTCAGATCAAATTATCGCATGGCGGCGGGTAAATATTGTTTACGCCAACGCTAAGAGAATAAAACCCCGCAGAATTGCTCTCGCGGGGTTTTCGTTCAAGGTAAAATATTCAAAAGTGGATCGGCCTGACAAGCAATACTATAGTGCCTGTCAGCGAATGCATCGCTGCGAGCCAGTATTGGCGCGGCTTTTCAGGCAACGTTATTCCTTCTTCTTTTTGTCCATCGTCACGGCCTTTTCGGCCCCTGGCGCCGTGGCAGGCGCGGCCTCGTCGGCCTTCTTGACTTTCTTCTCGACGGGCTTGTTGCTGGCTGTCGGCACACCCAGCACCTTGCCATCGATGGTCACTTCAGCGGCGATCTTAGCGATGATGCCCTTGCCCACACCCTTTACTTTATCCAAATCGTCGGCGGACTTGAACGGACCGTTTTTCGTGCGATAGT
This sequence comes from Burkholderiales bacterium, assembly GCA_046598945.1. Classification (GTDB taxonomy): domain Bacteria; phylum Pseudomonadota; class Gammaproteobacteria; order Burkholderiales; family JALYOK01; genus JALYOK01. The sequence continues at coordinate 20,527 of JBKJHT010000068.1, forward strand.
CGACAATGGCCTTGGCTTTTGCGGGGCCGATTCCATTCAGTGATTCGAGCTCGGCGAGGGTAGCTTTATTCAAATCGACGGCAAAACTTGAACCGCAAAGAACCAGTAACGAAACGAATGTAAATAATAGTCTTTTCATCAATATTCCCCAATGATGGACGTTTGAACAAAGTCGTCGCGATCATGCAGCGCGAGACGAGTGATTTTTTAACTACAGCGGTCACTCTAATCCGAGCGACCGAATTAGGCAACGGGTTTATCGCTCGCCAATTCACGCACATAGCGCTCGACACCCTGTTCGACACTGAGAAATACGGCGTCATAGCCGGCCTTACGCAGCGCGGAATTATCCGCTTGGGTGAAGCTCTGATATTTGCCACGCAACGCTTGCGGGAATTCGATGTACTCGATGAATCCCTGCGCGCGCAATTCGGCCAATGGCAACGCCGCTTCACCTTGCTGCGCACGACAGGTGTTGACGGTGGCGACCGCGACATCGTTAAAGGTTTGACAGGCGCCGGCGCCAACATTGTAAATGCCGGAACGCTCGGGATGATCTTGAAAAAATAAATTCACGTTGACCACGTCTTCGACGGAGACGAAATCGCGTTTTTGCTCGCCATCGGCATAGCCCTCGGCGCCTTCGAATAAGCTCACTTTTTTATCTTTCTGGAACTGATTGAAAAAGTGAAACGCCACGGACGCCATGCGTTGCTTGTGCGCTTCGCGCGGGCCATAAACATTGAAGTAGCGCAAACCCACCACTTGCGAGCGAAATTCGCGTGCACGGGCGCGCACATGTTGATCGAACAGCAGCTTGGAATAACCATACACATTAAGCGGCGCTTCGAACTCCGGGCTCTCCTTGAACACCTGGCCCGCGCCATACACCGCCGCCGAGGACGCATAAATGAACGGCGCCGACTGGTCTTGGCAAAAATCGAGTAGCTCGACGGAATAACGATAGTTGTTTTGCATCATGTAGCGACCGTCGGTCTCCAAGGTGTCGGAGCACGCGCCTTGATGAAAAATCATCGACACCTCGCCGGAAAAGCGGTGATCGGCGATGAGCTGAACAAACTCTTCTTTGTCGAAATAATCGGCGATCTGGCAATCGACCAAATTTTTGAACTTGTCGGCGCGGCTCAGATTATCCACTGCAATGATGTTGGCCTTGCCACGCGCATTCAGCGCTTTGACCAGGTTGGCGCCGATGAATCCGGCCGCGCCGGTGACGACGATGTACATTAAGAAACCTCTGTTAATTCATGACGCTCGACCACGGCGGTGCCGAGTTTACCGACGACAATGCCCGCCGCACGATTGGCTAAGCGCACGGCGTCAACCCAACTCGCACCACTTGCCAGCATCACCGCCAGTGAGGCAATCACGGTATCGCCGGCGCCACTGACATCAAACACCTCGCGCGCCTGGGTCGGCGTATGGAACACTTCGCCGCTACGATAGAGCGTCATGCCTTCTTCCGAGCGCGTAACCAGCAACGCTTGCAAATTGAGTGAGGCACGCAACGCTTCGGCCTTTGCCGTCATTTCATCTTCCGATTTCCAACTGCCGACAACCGCCTTAAACTCGGTCTTGTTCGGCGTGAGTAGTGTTGCGTTCCGGTAACGCGAAAAATCACTTCCCTTTGGATCCACCAAAACCGGTTTGTTCACTTCATTCGATAGGAAAATCATGCGTTCAACATGCGCTAGGCCACCCTTGCCATAGTCCGATAAGATCACCACGTCAGCCATGACCGCTAAGGCCGAGAAATCCTCAAGCTCGGACAACAATACCTCCTGACTCGGTGGCGTCTCAAAATCAAGGCGCAATAGCTGTTGTTGGCGGCCGATCACGCGCAGCTTAACAGTCGTCTGAACGGCGGAATCATGATGGAGAACAGTTTGAACATTGGCTTTGTGCAGCAAGTCCTCGAGATTTTTTGCCGCTTCATCCGACCCAACCACGGCCAACATGGTCGCTTGCGCACTTAAAGCGGCAACGCCGCGCGCGACGTTGGCGGCGCCGCCGGGGCGTTCTTCCGTATGTTGAATATGCACGATCGGTACCGGCGCTTCCGGCGAGATGCGCGTCACCTCGCCGAACCAATAGCGGTCGAGCATGACATCGCCCACCACCAACACCCGCGCCGCATTGAACTGAGGAATGACCATCAAATCTTGCGGCCGATTGGATAGTATTCGATGCCTTCGCCCTTCACCACGGCGGGATCGTATAAGTTGCGCCCATCAAAAATGACTGGCTGTTTGAGGTGCGTTTTAATGGCGCCGAAGTCGGGACTACGAAAAACTTTCCACTCGGTCACGATCACCAGCGCGTCGGCGCCGTCGAGGGCCGCGGTCGGCGTTCCGGCGTAGCGAATACGCGCATCGCTACCATAGATGCGTTCCGCTTCCTCCATGGCAACGGGATCATAGGCCGACACCGTCGCGCCTTTACTCCACAGGCCTTCGATTAACACGCGGCTCGGCGCTTCGCGCATATCGTCGGTATTTGGTTTGAACGCCAACCCCCAGATCGCGAAATGGCGGCCCGCCAGATCACCCTTGAAGCGTTTGGAAATCTTATCCAGCAGCACTTCCTTTTGTAGTTCGTTGACGCGCTCGACGGCGGCGAGGATGTGCAACGCCTGACCGTTGTCACGGCCGGTGCGCTGTAGCGCTTGGACATCCTTGGGAAAGCAGGAGCCGCCGTAACCGCAGCCCGGATAGAGGAAGTCGTAGCCGATACGCGGATCGGAGCCGATCCCACGACGCACATGCTCGATGTCGGCGCCTAATTTTTCCGCCAGCAACGCCAGTTCATTCATGAAGGAGATGCGCGTGGCAAGCATGGCGTTCGCCGCATATTTTGTGAGCTCCGCCGAGCGCACGTCCATGAACATGATGCGCTCGTGGTTACGTTGAAACGGCGCATAGAGCGTGCGCATCGCCTGGATTGCGCGTTCGTCGTCGGCGCCAATAATGATGCGATCTGGCTTCATAAAATCCTCAACCGCCGCGCCTTCCTTCAAAAACTCTGGGTTGGAGACAACGCTGTAGGGGAATTTTTCTCCACGTTTCGCCAATTCCTCGGCGATGGATTTGCGCACTAGGTCGGCAGTACCGACCGGAACCGTGGACTTGTCGACAATGATTTTTGCTTCGCCCATGTGGCGACCGATGGAACGTGCGGCCTCGGTCACATATTTCAAATCGGCGGAACCATCTTCGTCCGGCGGCGTACCGACGGCGATGAACTGGATCTGCCCGAAGGCGGTGGCCGCGGCGATATCGGTGGTAAATTTGAGGCGCCCCGATTTGACATTGCGCCGCACCATGTCTTCCAGACCCGGTTCAAAAATCGGAATGACGCCGCTAAGCAACGAATCAATCTTGCGTTGATCGACATCAAGGCACAGTACCTCATTGCCGACATCCGCCAAACACGCGCCACTGACGAGGCCGACGTAACCAGTGCCGATGACAGAAATTTTCATCGTAAACCTTTGTGTTGAATCATAGTGTGAATTTCATTCAGCGCCGCGCATGGGTCCGGTGCGGCGGTAATCGGACGCCCAATTACCAAGTAACTTGCACCGGCGCGCAAGGCCTCTTGCGGCGTCACCACCCGGGCTTGGTCATCCTTTAACGCGCTGGGAAGGCGAATTCCCGGCGTCACCAGCAGGAACGATTGACGAATTTCTCGTCGCAACAATTCCGCCTCGCGCGCGGAACAGACCACGCCATCCAATCCACATTCCTTGCTAAGCTTGGCCAAATGTAACACCTGATCGTCAAGGTTTGCGGGAACGCCGATTTCCTTGAGTTCAGGCTCGGTCATACTGGTGAGCACGGTCACGGCGACCAGTTTGGGTTTGCTCTTCAGGTTCGCTTGTTCAATTGCCTCGCGCGCGGCCGCCATCATCGCCCTGCCACCCGCCGCGTGGACATTCAGCATCCACACGCCGCGCCGTGCCGCCACTTTGCATGCTTCGGCCACCGTGTTGGGAATGTCGTGAAATTTTAGATCTAAAAAAACCTCGAATCCAAGCGCCTGAAAATTGTCGATGAGTTGCGGACCGACGGCGACAAACGATTCTTTGCCAATTTTCAGGCGGCATAATTTCGGATCCAGCGCAGCGGCGAGCGATCGAGCCGTGGCGGCATCGGATTTATCGATTGCGACGATTATTTTCGGATCGCTCATGATTGCTACTATCCGCGCGGTATCTCTAGCTCGGCATTACGCCGCGGCGGGTAAGTTTCCCAGCCGCCACAAGCCGGACAATGCCAGTAAAACTGCTTCGCCTTGAAGCCGCAGGTTTCGCATTGGTAAATAGCGAGGCGTGCAGCGTAGGTTTGCACCAGATTCTTAATCAATTGTAAATCGGCGCGTTTTTCCGGCGGTGAATCGATTGCTTGCGCCTCAAGGAATTTATCCAACCCCAACAAACTCGGATTGCGACGCAGGTCGTCCCTAACCAAACGAAATGCCATATCCGCTCCCTCTGTTTCAAGCGTTGCTTGGAACGCGGCGTTCAGCAAATCAAGCGCCGGGTAGCGTTCTTGAAAACCACGCAGCAGATTCAGGCCTTCCTGGCTTTTTCCGAGCGCACGGTAACTCTCCAGCAGCTTATCGGCGACCAGGAACAAGTAGGCCGGGTTCTGCCCTTCGATTCGCTTCCAGATTTCAATCGCCAGGGTGTGGTTACCGTCGCGCGCGGCCCAATCTCCCAACACCAGATTTGCGCGCACACATTTTCGATTCGCATTGAGCGCCTGCTCAAGATATTCCTGCGCTTGATCGGGCCGCGAGTGGGCGCGCTCAAACGCGGCTAATTCACAAAAATAGTTGGCGATCTCTTTTTGGTAGCTCTCTGTCGACAATTTTTCCAATTCTTGCGCGACGCCAATCGCCTTGAACCAATCTTTCTCAACCACATAAATGTGCAATAAGGATCGTAGCGCCGATTCTTGATAGTGGGATTTGCGCAAATCGGAGAAAATTTCTTCGGCGCGATCGAGCAAGCCGCCCTTGAGGAAATCCTGCGCAAGTTCATACAGCGCCTGAGTTTTTTGTTCGTTACTGAGATCGACTCGATTCACCAAATTTTGATGCATGCGAATCGCCCGTTCGATTTCCCCACGCCGACGAAACAGGCTTCCCAGGGCAAAGTGCAGCTCGACGGTTTGCTGATCGGCGCGCGCGACTTCGATGAATGCCTCGATTGCCTTGTCGGGCTGTTCATTCAATAAAAAGTTGAGTCCCTTGAAATAAGACGCCGGTAGCGTACGGGACTCGGTCAGTAGATATTTTAGGTCGATCCGCGCCGCGAGCCAGCCGAGGCCAAAGAACAGCGGGAATCCAAGTAACCACCAAGACTGAAATTCCATGCGCGCGCGAGAATTATTTTTTAGAAGTTCGAGCGACTAGCCGGGGGGCATCATCACAATCGGATCGACTTCCGCCGGGGGTTTTTGCACGGGTCGGATTTGTTCTTGCAGCTTGATGTCACGTTTGAGTTGTTGTATCTGACGACGCTGCCGATACAACGGCCCGGTGAGAGCGATCAATCCCACGATGACGCCAAGCACCAAAAACACAAACAGCACCAACACCAGCGGTGCTGTGCGCTCGTAGCTCAAAAATCGAATGTTGATCAAGCCGGAATTTCCGATGGCGAACACCAATAAGACGGCGAACACCACGAACATCACCGCGATCCTGATAAGCCGAAGTAAGAATCCCATGGATAGCTATCTGAAGAAGTTCAAGCCAAGTATATCAACTTATGCCGCGCTTTCACTGCTGGAATACAACAATAAAAAAGCGGCGCATCTCGCGATAACGCCGCTTTTAATCCTTCAACCGATCTAGATTGGCTTGATAACGTCGAGAAAATCGACGCGATCGCGCAATTCCTTACCGGCTTTAAAGTGTGGAACATACTTTTCCGGAACCTGAACCTTGTCACCGGTTTTTGGATTACGACCGGTGCGAGGTGGGCGGTAGTTCAAACCAAAACTGCCGAAGCCTCGAATCTCAATGCGGTCGCCTTGGGCCAAACTGATGGCCATGGCGTCAAGCACCGTTTTAACCGCGAGTTCCGCGTCTTTCGCGACTAGCTGTGTAAACCGACCTGCCAACAAATTGATGAGCTCAGATTTGGTCATCGCCACGCCCCTATTCGTGTTCACCGCCCTTGTTTTCCAACTTGGCTTTCAACAACGCGCCCAAGTTAGTCGTCCCTGCATTGTTCGGGCTCTCGGCCGCGAACTTCTGTATGGCCGCATTTTCCTCAGCCGTATCCTTGGCTTTCACGGAAAGATTGATGCTGCGATTTTTACGATCAATGTTAACGATAACCGCTTCTACTTCATCGCCTTCCTTCAAGCGGGTGCGGATGTCTTCGACTTTATCGCGAGAAATTTCGGATGCCCGCAAGTAGCCTTCCACGTCGGGCTCGATCTGAATCACAGCGCCTTTAATGATATGGCCTTTGTCGTGATTGGTCACGAACACACTAAAAGGATCGCCACTCATTTGTTTAATTCCAAGCGAAATGCGCTCGCGCTCGACGTCGATGGCCAACACCACGGCTTCGACCTCGTCACCTTTTTTGTAACCGCGCACGGCTTCTTCGCCGGTCGCTGTCCAAGAAAGATCGGATAGGTGCACCAAGCCATCGATGCCGCCGTTCAAGCCAATGAATACGCCAAAGTCGGTGATGGATTTGATCTGGCCGGCAACGCGATCGCCCTTCTTGGAATTGGCGTAAAAATCTTCCCAAGGATTCGGTTGGCATTGCTTCATGCCCAGGGAAATACGGCGACGCTCTTCGTCGATCTCCAGAATCATCACTTCGACTTCGTCTCCGAGCTGAACGACTTTTGAAGGATGAACGTTCTTGTTTGTCCAGTCCATTTCGGACACGTGGACCAAGCCTTCAATACCTTGCTCGATTTCGACAAACGCGCCGTAGTCGGTAAGGTTCGTCACTTTACCGAACAAGCGCGTGCCCTGCGGATAACGGCGGCCCAAACCCACCCACGGATCTTCGCCCAGTTGCTTCAGGCCAAGGGAAACGCGATTCTTTTCTTGATCGAACTTAAGAACTTTAGCTTCGACTTCATCACCCACGGTCAACACTTCCGACGGATGCTTGACGCGGCGCCATGCCAGATCGGTGATATGCAACAAACCATCAATGCCGCCCAGATCAACGAAGGCGCCGTAGTCGGTGATGTTCTTAACGATACCCTTAACAACCGAGCCTTCTTGCAAGCTTTCCAACAGGCTTTGACGCTCAACGCCCTGGGCCGCTTCCATCACGGCGCGGCGCGATACCACCACGTTATTGCGCTTACGATCGAGTTTAATAACCTTAAACTCCATCTCTTTGTTCTCGTACGGCGTGGTATCTTTAACCGGGCGAATATCCACCAACGAACCCGGTAGGAACGCGCGGATACCGTTGATCATCACCGTCAGACCACCCTTGACCTTACCGTTCACCATACCTTGCACGATGGTGCCTTTTTCCAACGCCTCATCCAGATCCGTCCATGCCGCCAGACGTTTGGCTTTGTCGCGCGACAATTTCGTCGAGCCATATCCATCATCGAACGCGTCGATCGCGACTTTGACGAAATCGCCGGGCTTGACTTCCAGTTCGCCGCGATCATTCTTGAATTCCTCGATCGGGATCAAACTTTCCGATTTCAGTCCGGCGTTCACGATCACCATGTTGGCGTCGATGGAAACGACTTCGGCGGTAATCACTTCGCCAATACTCATTTCTTGGTGAGCGTGGCTCTCCTCGAACAGGGCAGCGAAATTTTCTATGGTTGGGGTTGCTTGGGAAACAGTTGTCATGAGGTTAGGTTAATCAAAAGGGCCCAAAATCGTACAAAGAGGAAATCAGGTCAAATTAGTCATCGCCCTTTTTGTAGAAGGGCACCCGGAATTACATTTTGTTTACAGCGTGGTAAAACTTCAGCACGGCTTCAATCGATTGCGCCAAATCCAACGGTGTCGTATCGATGGTTATCGTGTCATTGCCGCTGCGTAATGGCGCAACGCTTCTGCTTAAATCACGCGCGTCACGTTGCTCAATTTCGTTCAGCAAGTCGCGCATGTTAGCATTTATTCCTTTTTCCATCAACTGCTTATAGCGACGTTCGGCTCGTACCGGCGCGCTTGCCGTGAGGTATATCTTTAACCCGGCATCGGGAAAGACTACTGTTCCCATGTCGCGCCCTTCGGCAACCAAGCCCGGCGTACGGCGAAAATTTCGCTGTAGTTGCAACAACGCCTGCCGCAGTCGGGGTAACACCGCAATTTTCGAGGCATTATTGCCGCAGGCTTCGGTGCGAATGGCGTCCGTAATATTTTGATTAGAAAGCCATATTTCATCCGATTTGAAGCTCAAACGCATGCCCGAGGCGATTGCGGTAATCTCCGCTTCGGACAAATCGGGGCTGTCGATGTTTTTTCCGGCCTGAACGACCGCCAGCGCCGCGGCACGATAAATGGCGCCGCTGTCCAAATAATGGAACCCCAGCCGCTCGGCTATCGCCTGGGCAACGGCGCCCTTGCCCGACGCCGCCGGGCCATCGATCGCAATAACCGGGATCGAAATCATGGCGTCACGATCGCCGCGAAGCGCTGAAAATAATCCGGAAAAGTTTTCGCAACACAGTTGGGATCGTTGATGCGAATCGGTACGCCGGCCAGACTCACCAGCGAAAAACACATCGCCATGCGGTGGTCGTCATAGGTATCGATTTGCGCACTAGGTGTAAATATGGCGGCAGGCGGCGGCGTAATTCGCAAATAATCCTCTCCTTCTTCCACGTCCGCGCCAACCTTGCGCAGTTCGTTCGCCATGGCTCTGATACGATCTGTCTCTTTCACGCGCCAACTGGCAATATTGCGCAAACGGCATGGGCCGTCGGTAAATAGCGCGGCGATCGCCAAGGTCATGGCGGCATCGGGAATGTGGTTCAAATCCAGATCGAATGCGCGTAGCCTGCCCCCTTCCGGCGCGGCAACCTCGATCCAGTTATCCCCCGTCGCAACGTGCGCGCCGAGGTGTTGCAATGCCTCGACGAAACGCACATCGCCTTGAATACTGGCACGCCCCACCCCCTCAACGCGCACCGGCCCTTGGGCAATCGCACCGGCAGCAAGGAAGTAGGACGCCGACGAGGCATCGCCTTCGACATGAATCGCGCCGGGGCTTGCGTAGCTCGACTGCGCCGCAAGGGTAAAACTGCGCCAGCCGTTGCGTGCCATTTGTACGCCAAAACGCGCCATCAGATTCAGGGTGATTTCGACATAGGGTTTGGAAATCAACTCGCCGATGACTTCAATGGTCATCGGGCGTCCCGTCAGAGGCAACGCCATGAGCAATCCGGTCAGGAATTGGCTCGATACATCGCCGCGCACCCGAACAACATTATTTTCCACGACCGATGCGGGCGAAATTTCCAGCGGCGGGAAACCCTCGTTCTGCCCATAGGCGATAACAGCACCGACCTGGCGTAACGCATCGACCAAATCGCCAATCGGCCGCTCGTGCATGCGCGGCACGCCGGACAAGCGATAGTGCCCGCCGCACAGTGCTAACGCCGCCGTCAGCGGACGAAACGCGGTACCGGCGTTGCCGAGAAAAAGATCGGCACGCTTGTTCGGGAACGGACCATTTACGCCGTTGATGCGATAAACATCTTCGCCACGGCGCCAGGTTACGCCGAGCGTAGTGAGCGCATCAAGCATGCGTTCGACATCGTCGGAAATCAGCAAATCGTGAATGAGCGTTTCACCCTGGGCTAACGCGGCGAGCAGCAAAGTGCGATTGGATATGCTCTTCGAGCCCGGCAAACGAACGACGCCCTGGGCTTTGCGAACCGGCGCTAAGTCGAGATGCTCCACCGTTATTCGTTCCCTGTGGCCGACTGGGTGCGCGCCAGCCAGTCGTCGCGCGTGTCACGGGCACGGCTGAACAAGGATTCCAATTGCGCCGCGTCGGCACGTTCCAAACATTCCTGCAACGACGCCAACTCGTGACGATAGTCGGCTAGTTCCGTGAGCAATGCCGCGCGGTTGGCTAAGCAGATATCGCGCCACATTTCCGGCGAACTCGAGGCAATGCGGGTGAAATCGCGAAAGCCGCCGGCGGCAAATTGAAACATCACGTCGCGATTGGGTTTGCTAGCGATCCAGTCCACCAGCGCAAAAGCCAATAGGTGGGGAAGATGGCTGATAGCGGCACACACGGCATCATGCTCTGCGGGCCGCATCAGATGGACGTCCGCAAGGCATACGCTCCAAGCGCCGCGCACCGCCTCGATCGCAGCCTGGTCCGTTTCTAATTCCGGTGTCAGAATCACTTTGCGTCGGTGGTACAACGTGGCGTCGGCGGCACTGGCGCCACTTTTTTCCGTCCCCGCAATCGGATGGCCCGGCACAAATCGTGAAAATTTATCGCCCAAGGCGCGTCGCGCGTGCGCTACCACGTCTTGCTTGGTGCTGCCGCCATCGGTGATGACGACGTTCGCGGAAAGATGGGGGTACATTGCCTTGAGCAACGCCTCCATTTGGCCGACGGGCGTGGCCAAGAACACGAAGTCCGCGCCTTGCACAGCGGAAATAGGATCGGTGCTCGCTGCATCGATAATGCCGAGTTGCAACGCTTGATCGAGATTTTTGGTGCTGCGCCCGACACCGACGACGCGCCTGACGGCGCCGGCTTGACGCAACGCCAGCGCAAACGAACCGCCAATCAGGCCGACGCCGAATACAACGAGCTTATTGATCGAAAACGCGGTCACGGCGAATTGAAAATAGAAAGCGAACTAAACGTTCGCCGACAAGCGCTTAATGCCCGCCGCCAGCGCGGCGAGGCAGCGTTCGTTCTGCTCGGCGAGGCCGATGCTGATACGTAAATGGCGCGGCAACCCGTACCCCGCAACCGGGCGCACAATCACGCCCTGGCGCAACAAGAATTGGAACATGGCGGCAGCATCGCCAACATCGACACAAATGAAATTTCCGTAGGAAGGAATGTAGCGCAGGCCAAGCCGTTCAAAGCCGGCGGCGAGCTGCAACAAACCTTGGCGATTTACTTCCGCGCTTTTCGCCAAAAATATGTCGTCACCGAGCGCGGCGGTGGCGGCAGCCAGCGCCAGGCTGTTGACATTAAACGGCTGGCGCACCCGATTCATGAGATCCGCCACATCGGCATGAGCCAGCGCAAACCCAACTCGCAAACCGGCAAGCCCGTAGGCCTTGGACAGCGTCCGCGTGATCAGCAGATTGCGGAACTGTTTCAGCCAAACGCTGGTATCGAATTTCTGCGTCGCCGGAAGATACTCGGTATAGGCTTCATCGAGCACGATAATCACGCGCTCCGGAATCGATTTAATGAGCGCGACGAGATCGTCCGCTGAGGCAAATGTCCCGGTCGGGTTATTCGGATTCGCGACAAACACCACGCGAGTGTCGTCCCGAACGGCGCGCGCCATCGCTTGCAAATCGTGGCCATAGTTCACGGCAGGCACCTCGATCGGCGTTGCGCCGATCGCCTGAACGGTAAGGGGATAAACAGCAAAGGCATGCTGAGAGAACACCGCGGAATCCTGCGCGGTTAAGAACGCGCGACCGGCCAATTCCAGCACATCATTCGAGCCATTTCCGAGTACGATCTGCTCTCGCGCAACACCGTATTTTTTAATCAGCGCGGATTTGAATTCGTAGCCACTGCCATCGGGATAGTTCGCAATGCCACCGAGCACTTTTTCGACGGCCGCAATCGCCGCGGGGCTCGCGCCAAGCGGATTTTCATTCGATGCGAGCTTGACAATACTCGCCTCATCGAGATTAAGCTCGCGCGCCAACTCGGAAGTGGGTTTGCCGGGCTGATAGGCGACGATCGCCTTGATATGGGCGGGCGCAAGATCGCAGGCGGCGATCATGATCTTTAACCTAAAACGCGGCCACGGGATAGGAACCCATGACCTTCAAATGCAAAGCCTTGGCTTCGATCTCGCGCAATGCCTGGGCGACCGGCGGATCGTTGCGGTGACCTTCGATATCGACGAAAAAATAATATTCCCAATTGGCCGTACGTGACGGCCGCGATTCCAGCCGCGTCATGGACACGCCGTGGGCTGCCAACGGCGCGAGCAATTCGTGAATTGCGCCGGGTTGATTTTTTGCCGACATGGCGAGTGAGGTCTTATCTTTTCCGGTCGCCTCGGCTTGCAAGTTCCCTAGCACCAGAAAACGCGTGGTGTTAGACGGCTCATCTTCGATATTTTGCGCCACACGCGCAAGCCCATAACGCCCCGCGGCAGCTTCACCGGCAATGGCGGCGGTGTTGGGCTCGATTTGTGCCAGGCGCGCGGCTTCGGCATTGCTCGATGCCGGCACCCGCTCGGCGTGGGGAAGGTTCGCAGCCAACCACAGATGGCATTGCGCCAGCGACTGCGGATGGGAATAAACGCGCTTGATGCTCATGAAATCAACCGCCGCGGAGTTCGCCAGGAGATGATGATGAATCCGCAGCATCACCTCGCCGCAAACATGCAGCGGCGTCTGCAGCATGAGATCCAAGGATTTTCCGATGGCGCCTTCGGTGGAATTCTCCACCGGGACGACCGCGAATCCGACCGTGCCCGACTCGGCACGGCGAATCACGTCGTCAAAGGAAGCGCAGGGCACGACCTCGGCGGCGTGGCCGAAATGTTTGATCGCCGCCGCCTCGGAAAACGTTCCGGGCGGCCCAAGATGAGCGACCTGCACCGGTTTTTCCAGCGCCAAACAGGCAGACATGATTTCGCGAAATAGATAGGCGGCGGTCTCGTCGGAAAGTGGCCCCGGATTTTTCTCCATCACGCGACGCAACACTTCCGCTTCGCGTTCCGGCTTGTAGGCAACACCGGACTTCAGGTGACCGATGCGCTGCGCCACTTCGGCACGTTGATTTAGGAGCTCAAGCAGCTGCGCATCGATTTCATCGATGCGCACACGTAATTTATTCAGCTCCTCCGACATAGACTAGGCCGGCTCCAACGGAATAGCGCGCACCGACAGGATGCCCTTGATACTGGAAATTTTTCCGACCACGGGCGACGAAATCGCGCTATCCACGTCCACCAGCGTATACGCCACTTCGCCTTTGGACTTGTTCAGCATGTTATGGATATTCAAATTCGATTCGCCCAGGCTGCTGGATATTTGCGCCAACATATTCGGCACATTTGCATGGGCGATACCCAAGCGGAAGGGCGATTCGCGCGCCATTTGCGCATTGGGAAAGTTGACCGAATTGCGAATATTGCCGTGCTCGAGAAAGTCTTTGATCTGATCGACCACCATCACGGCGCAATTCTCTTCGGCTTCCGCCGTCGACGCACCCAGGTGCGGAAAGGCAATCACATGTGCATTGCCACGCAATTTCGCCGACGGAAAATCGGAGATATAGTATTTAATTTTGTTCGACTGGATTCCCGCCAGCACGGCGTCATCATCAATCAATCCATCACGCGCGAAATTAAGCAAGACGGCATGGTTGCGCATCAGGTTAATGCGCTCCGCATTAATAAGGTGACGCGTTTTATCCAGTAAGGGAATGTGCAAGCTGATGAAATCGGCGGCCTTGATCACCTCTTCCACGCTCTCGGCTTTCTTGACCTGCGACGGCAAACGCCATGCGCCTTCCACCGTGATCTCGGGATCGTAGCCGATCACTTTCATTCCCAGTTTGATGGCGGTTTCGGCTACCAATGAGCCAATCGCTCCCAAGCCAACAATGCCCAGTGTATGGTTCGGTAATTCGTTACCGGCGAAAAGTTTTTTCTTTTCTTCCATCAGCGCGTGCAGGGTTTTATCGTCCGCTTCGGGCATTTGGCTGACAAAGTTCAGCGCCGGTATGAGATTTCGGCTCGACAATAATACAGCAGTCAGCACCAGCTCGTTCACCGCATTGGCATTGGCGCCGGGCGCGTTGAACACCGGTATGCCGCGCGTCGATAACTTCGCGACCGGGATATTGTCAGTGCCGACGCCTGCACGCCCGACGGCACGTACACTTTCGGCTATCGGCAAATCGTGCATCTTTTGCGAACGCACCAAAATCGCATCTGGCGCCGTAGCGACATTTGCCACCGCGTAACGCTTCTCGGGCAATCGTTTCAAACCGACATTGGAAATGTTGTTAAGTGTTTGGATACTGAATTGCGACATTTACTTCCAAGATTGTGATGTTAGGATAGGCCGTAATGATACCGGTAACGGCGGCAAAAATCAGCCGTGCTTCGTGGCGAAGTCGCGCATGAATTCGACCAAGGTCGTTACGCCCGCCACTGGCATGGCATTGTAGATCGAGGCGCGCATGCCGCCAACCGATCGGTGACCTTTCAGTTGAATCAAGCCGATTTGCTTGGCTTCCTTCAAGAACGCATCGTCTAGTTTTTCATCGCGCAGCGTAAACGGAATGTTCATACGCGAGCGGTCGGATTTCGCCACCGGGGAGCGGTAGAAATCGCCCGCATCGATTAGATCGTAAATCAATTTTGCTTTGGCGATGTTATGTTTTTCCATCGCCGCGAGGCCGCCGAAACGCTTGAGCCATTGGAACGTCAGGCCGGCGATGTAAACGCCATAAGTCGGCGGCGTATTGAGCATCGAATCGTTTTCTGCTTGCACTTTGTAGTCCAACATCATCGGTGTGCCGGGTAAGGTCTGTCCAAGCAACTCCTCGCGAACGATGACTATCGCCAATCCGGCCGGACCGATATTTTTTTGCGCGCCGGCATAAATCAAACCATAACGGCTCACGTCTACCGGCCGCGACAGAATATGCGATGACATGTCCGCAACCAGTGGCACGTCGCCGGTATCAGGAGTCCAGTTGAATTCAACGCCGCCGATGGTTTCGTTGGTGCAAATGTGAACGTATGCGGCGTCCTTGGAAAGCCGCCATGCCGATTGCGGCGGAATGTAGTTGAAATTCTTGTCCTCGCCTGACGCCGCGATGTTTACTTTGCAATAGAGTTTGGCCTCTTTGATCGCCTTCTTTGCCCACTCGCCGGTGTTGAGATAATCGGCGGAAGTTTTTCCCCGCAACAGGTTCATAGGAATCGCGGCGAATTGCATGGTCGCACCGCCTTGCAGGAAAAGCACTTTGTAATTTTCCGGAATCGCCAACAATTCGCGCAAGTCTTTTTCCGCGTCCGCGTGAATCGCCATGTACTCCGGCCCGCGGTGGCTCATCTCCATCACCGACATGCCGCTGCCGTGCCAATCCAGCATTTCCTCTTGCGCTTGAGTCAGCACTGCTTCGGGCAGTACGGCCGGGCCCGCACTAAAATTGAATATACGACTCACTCTGCTTCTTCCTCCGATTCTGCAACCCTGGATACACTTACAAGTGTGTCGCCATCATCCAATCCGATCAGGGTCACGCCCTGTGTCGAACGGCCCATTTCTCGTATGCCTTTAACCTTGGTTCGAACCAATATGCCCGCACTAGTTATGAGCATGATTTCATCGACTTCGGTGACCAAGGTCGCCCCGACAATTTTGCCATTCCGCGCACTGGTTTGGATGGCGATCATGCCCTGGGTACCGCGCCCATGGCGGGTGTACTCGGCAATCGAGGTGCGCTTGCCATAGCCTTTTTCTGTTGCCGTCAGCACCGATTGTTCTTCGTTTTCCGCAACAAGCAAGGCGATGACCTTGCCCTCTTTAGTGAGCCTCATGCCGCGCACACCGCGCGCGTTACGGCCCATGGGACGAACATCGTTTTCGTCGAATCGCACCGCTTTGCCTTCGTCGGAGAACAACATCACGTCATGCTTGCCATCCGTAATCGCGACGCCGATCAAGCGATCGCCGTCGTCCAAATCCACGGCGATAATGCCGGCCTTGCGCGGGTTGGAAAAGTCAGTCAGCGGCGTTTTCTTCACCGTACCGAATTGCGTCGCCATGAAGACGTAATGATTCGCGTCGAATTCTTTGACTGACAACACGGCGTTAATCTTTTCGTTTTCTTCGATCTGCATCAAATTAACGATGGGCTTGCCGCGACTAATGCGACTACCCTGCGGGACTTCGTATACCTTGAGCCAATAAACACGACCGCGATTGGAGAACGCCAAAATTGTGTCGTGTGTGTTAGCGACGAAGAGATTCTCGATGAAGTCATCTTCTTTTGTCGCCGTCGCCTGCTTGCCACGCCCACCGCGAATTTGCGCGCGATAGTCAACCAGCGGCTGCGCTTTGATGTAACCGCCGTGGGATAACGTAACCACGACATCTTCCGGCGTGATCAAGTCCTCGATACTCATTTCTTGGCCGTTGGCGATGACTTCCGTGCGGCGCTTGTCGCCGAATTGCTTCTTCACGTCGGCCAACTCATCGCCAATGATCTTCGTAATGCGCGCTGGACTGCCCAGGATATCGAGCAGATCGACGATTTGATCCATTACATCGCGATATTCTTGAACAATCTTGTCCTGCTCCAGGTTGGTTAGGCGTTGCAACTGCATTTCTAAAATGCGCTGCGCCTGAACCTCGGAGAGGCGATAACCGCTAGTTTGATTTTCCTGCTGCAAACCAAACTCGATGGCCAAACCGTCGGGGCGGGAACTGTCGGTCGAGGTGCGGCCTAACATTTCTTCGACTAACTTGGAACGCCACACCTTGCCCATCAATTTCTCTTTGGCGATAGCCGGCGTTTCCGATGCTTTGATCAAGGCAATAATTTCGTCAACATTCGACAACGCGACCGCCAGGCCTTCCAAAATATGCCCACGCTCACGCGCCTTGCGCAATTCGAATACCGTTCGGCGGGTGACAACTTCACGGCGATGGCGCAGGAACGCTTCGAGAATCTGTTTCAGATTCAACAGGCGTGGCTGACCATCGACCAAGGCCACCATGTTCATGCCGAAGGTGTCTTGGAGTTGCGTATGCTTATATAAGTGGTTCAGAACAATTTCGGGCACTTCACCGCGCTTGAGCTCGATCACTACTCGCATCCCGGACTTGTCCGATTCATCGCGAAGATCGGAAATACCGTCAATGCGCTTTTCGCGCACCAATTCACCGATTTTGATCAGCAGATTAGCTTTGTTCACCTGGTACGGCAATTCGTCGATGATGATCGACTGGCGACCACCCTTATCGAGATCTTCGAAATGAATACGGCCCCGCATTACTACCCGACCGCGCCCGGTACGGTAGCCGTCGTGGACCCCCTCGATACCATATATGATTCCGGCCGTCGGGAAATCAGGGGCGGGGATAACCTTGATTAGGTCATCAATGGTCAACTCGGGATTTTTCAGCAGCGCGACACAGGCGTCAACTACCTCAGTCAGGTTGTGGGGCGGCATATTGGTCGCCATCCCGACGGCGATGCCGCTTGAGCCGTTCAGCAACAAATTCGGGATCCGCGACGGCAAAACCGATGGTTCGTGCTCTTTTCCGTCGTAGTTCGGCACGAAATCGACGGTTTCCTTGTCAATATCCGCCATTAACTCGCCGGCGATCTTGGCCAAGCGGCACTCCGTGTAACGCATTGCCGCCGGATTGTCACCGTCGACGGAACCGAAATTGCCCTGGCCGTCGATTAGCGGATAGCGCAACGAAAAATCTTGGGCCATGCGCACCAGCGCATCATAAATAGCGTTATCGCCGTGCGGATGGAACTTACCCATCACATCACCGACGATTCGGGCACATTTTACAAACGGCCGATTCCAGACATTATTTGCCTCATACATGGCAAACATCACACGGCGATGGACCGGTTTAAGACCGTCGCGCACGTCGGGTAATGCCCGTCCAACGATGACGCTCATGGCATAATCTAAATAGGAGCGGCGCATCTCCTCTTCGAGGCTGATGGGTATGGTTTCTTTGGCGAATGGTTCCATGGAGCGACGCGGATTTCGTTGAAATTGTGGGGTAGAACACGGTGTTGCGAAATTGCAACAATCTTACCACTAACACCCCACCCGCACCAGCCTAGGCGAGGTTTTTCTTTCCTTGCGAAATCCCAATAGGGTAGGATTAACACAGAGTTACTGAAATAATCTAGCCGACTTTCGGAATGGTTTTTGGAAACACCCAGTTCCGGGAACGAAGTGCTGTATCGAGCGATGTCTTTCGGTGTATCATCGCACCAGTGTTTCAGTCGGCTTATTTGTGGGCGTACGCAATGTGCGCACTAGACTATCCAAAGGTTTGGTAAAGATGCTTTTAATTTTCGGGAGTGATAGATGAAAAGACTACGGTTAGGGGCCATTAGTGCCGCAATCGCGGCGGGGCTTGCCGTCAGTTACGGCGTTCTCGCGCATGATTTCAGCGCCTTGAAGGATGGTAGTGGTGGCGCGATTCGTTCTGGTTTCGGTGATTGCGTCGAGTCCGCGGGTTCGGCAGGCAGTGGTTGCCCAAAGGCGGCCGCTAGCGCCGCGCCGGCTGCGATGACGGACAAAAAAGAGATGATGGCAGAAAGCAAGCCAGCCGCCACCAGCGGCGCCGCGGCTAGCACTGCTGTTGCGTCGACCGCAAATGCGGCCGGCGGTGGCTCAGTCGCAAACGTCAAAGATGGCAGCGGACATTCGGTAGCTGCCGGAGCCGGGGGTTGTATTGAATCCGCCGGTGGCAGTACCGCAGGATGCGACGGCACGGCAAAAACCATGGCAGAGAAACCTGCCGCGGCAATGGCTGACGCAAAGCCTGCTGCAGCGGCAGCCGTCGCGGCTGCCGGCGGCGCTACCGCTGTCGGTGGCCACCAGGTTGGCGAAGCCACCCACGGCCACCTGGCCGATGGTCAGAAAACGCCGGTTCGCACCGGTTTTGGTGGTTGCGTCAATCTAGGTTACTCCGTCAACAGCCCGGATCACCCGGCGGACTGTGCGCACCAAGCCGGTAAAGCAATTGCGGCCGCGCCGGCCACGGTGCCTGCACCTGCGGCAGTTCCTAAGGCACCCGCAACCGGCGTTCCAGGAACGGTTAAAAATACCGGCCCGAGCGGTAGTGTCGACACGGCTGCTGCCGCAATGGCTGCCCCGCCGGTCTCGGTTCCCGGCACGGTTCGGAACACCAGCCCAATTGGCATTGACTCAGCCGCCGGTATGGCCGCGGCCGATACGGTGGATTCGGGTGATACGTTCCCAACCAGTCCGCGCCGCCGTGCAGCGAGTGGCGCCTTGACCGATGACAGCCAAGCGATGGGTGGCATTGACTCAGCCGCCGGTATGGCCGCAGCCGATACGGTGGATTCGGGTGATACGTTCCCAACCAGTCCGCGCCGCCGTGCAGCGCGTGGCGCCTTCACCGATGACAGCCAAGCGATGGATAGTGGCGCGACCGGTGAAGCGTTGAAGGATTCACCGCCCCCACCGCCCGTTCCGGCTCCGCCGACGCAAATCGTTCGCGGGCAAGACGACTCGATGGATATTCCTGCGCCGATCCGTCCGCAGGATAGCGGTAGCCCCGCGGGTCCTAGCGCCCCGCCCGCGTCGGTTCCCGGTACGGTGCGTAACACCGCACCGGCTGGCGACAGCGCCGCGCCCGCCGGCAATGTGCAAATGCCCGCAGCGAAAGCCGCGCCGATCCCGGCGCCGGAGTACGAGAAGATCAGCTTGTCGGCGGACGTGTTGTTCAAGTTTGATCGCTATCGCGAGAAAGACATGCTGCCAAGCGGTCGCGCGAAACTCAACGACGTAGCTGACAAAATTAAGAACTACATTGTTGACACGATCGATCACATTGACCTCACCGGTCACACTGATCGCCTCGGTTCCGATGCTTATAACCAGCGTTTGTCAGAGCGTCGCGCCACGACCGTTAAGAGCTACTTGGTCAAAAAGGGTGTCGATGGCAGCAAGATCGCTCAAAAAGGTCGCGGCGAGCGTGAGCCGGTTGTTCAGTGCAAGGGCAACAAAGCCACCAAGAAGTTGATCCGCTGCTTGCAACCGAATCGCCGTGTGGATGTTGAAATTCACGGCGTGAAGCAAAAGTAAGCGAAACTCGCTACAATGAAGCCCCGCCTAGTGCGGGGCTTTTTTTTCACCCTAAATCCTATGCCGATTGCGATAGACACGTTGATCGATGCGCGCAGTATCGTGCCCGTGGTTCCCACACACGCGACACTGCACGACTACAGCATTGCAGTAACCGCCGGACGCATCGTTGCGTTGCTGCCCACTTCGGAAGCCGATGCGCGCTACACGCCACGCCACCGTATCAGGCTTTCGCATCACGCCGTTATCCCGGGATTGGTCAACGCCCACACCCATGCGGCCATGGCATTCATGCGCGGTCTTGCCGACGACTTGCCGCTGATGACGTGGCTGAACGATCATATTTGGCCGACGGAAGCGGCCCATGTCTCGCCAACCTTCGTATACGACGGCACGTTACTGGCCTGTGCCGAGATGTTGCGCGGCGGCATCACTTGTTTCAACGATATGTATTTCTTTCCCGAGGCAGCCGCCCGCGCAACGCTGCACGCACAAATGCGCGGCGTGCTGGGCATGATCGTCATCGAGTTCCCTTCGGCTTATGCCGGCGATGCGGACGCCTACCTGCATCGCGGCCTGGAAACGCGGGATGCGTTTCGCGATGAATCCTTGCTCACGTTTTGTCTGGCGCCCCACGCGCCTTATACGGTTTCAGATAAAAGTTTAGCAAAGGTCCTGACCTATTCCGAACAACTCAATGTGCCTATCCACATTCACGTTCACGAGACCGAGGACGAAATCAATCAAAGCCAAACCCAGCACGGACTACGCCCAATCGAGCGGTTGAGTCGTCTGGGCCTACTCGGCCCTAACTTGGTTGCGGTGCATGCCGTCCACCTCGCGCCCGCAGAAATCGCACTGTTAGCGCAACACGGTTGCCACGTCGTGCATTGCCCAACATCCAATCTCAAACTCGCTTCGGGCATCGCGCCAAGCGCCGCCCTGTTGCATGCTGGCGTAAACATTGCACTGGGCACCGATAGCGCCGCTAGTAACAATCGGCTCGATCTGTTCGCGGAAATGCGGCTTGCAGCGCTACTCGCGAAAGGCAGTACGGGGCGGGCTGATGTCATGCCCGCCCACCAAGCGTTGGCAATGGCCACGTTGCATGGCGCCCGCGCGCTGGGCCTCGACCACGAAATCGGCTCCCTCGAAGTAGGCAAGGCCGCCGATATTGTCGCCGTCGATTTATCCAGTGTGGAAACCTTGCCCTGCTACGATGTCGCCTCCCACTTGGTATACGCGGCAGGCCGCGAGCATGTGAGCCATGTTTGGATCGCGGGAAAAATGCTTATTGAAAATCGCGTCGCGATGCATCTTGATCTAGATGGGATACGCGCGAGGGCACAAACTTGGCGCGAGAAGATCGCCATCGGGAACCGCACATGAATGTCGATCCACTCGAACTGAAAAAATTCGCAGACCTCGCCCACCGCTGGTGGGACAAAAACAGCGAGTTTAAGCCGCTGCACGAAATCAATCCGCTACGCCTCGACCACATCGACGCCAAAGTCGGGCTGCACGGCAAGTCCGTCCTTGATGTCGGATGCGGCGGCGGCATTCTCGCCGAGAGCATGGCGGCGCGCGGCGCGGCGGTGACCGGCATCGATCTTGGCGACAAACCACTCAAGGTCGCGAAGCTGCATTTATTGGAAAGCGGCCAGTCGGTCGAGTACCGCATGATTTCCGCCGAGGATTTAGCGCTCGAACGTCCCCACAGTTTCGATCTGGTGACCTGCATGGAAATGCTCGAACATGTCCCCGATCCGGCCGCGACGGTGCGCGCCTGCGCGACCTTGGTCAAGCCGGGCGGCTGGGTATTTTTTTCGACGATTAACCGCAATGCGAAGGCCTATCTGTTCGCCATCATCGGTGCGGAATATGTGCTCAACCTGTTACCGCGCGGCACCCACGACTACGCAAAATTTCTGCAACCCTCGGAATTGGCGAATCTGTCGCGCCACGCTGAACTACGCGTTGACCATCTCATCGGCATGAGCTACAACCCGTTCAGCAAAGTCTATTCGTTGGGTTCCGATACCAGCGTTAACTACATCATGGGTTGCCGCGCTTGAGCGTCAAAGCCGTGCTGTTCGATCTCGACGGCACCCTGGTCGACACCGCGCCCGATCTGGGCGGCGCGCTCAATCTGCTGCTGCGCCGCTACGACAAAGCGGAATTGCCGTTGAGCCGTTCCCGTCCGTTGGTGTCCATGGGCGCGCGCGGCATGTTGGATATCGGCTTTGGGCTCACGCCTATTCACGCCGAATACGAGGCGATGAAGACCGAATATCTCGCGTTGTACGAGGCAAACCTGTGCCGCGCTACGCGCCTGTTCGATGGCATGGACGATTTGCTATGTGCGTTAGAACAGCGCGGGATTCCCTGGGGTATCGTCACGAATAAGCACAGCCGTTTCACCCTGCCCTTACTGGCGGCATTGAATTTGGATGGTCGCGCGCAGTGCATTATCTCGGGCGATTCCGTGCCTCAGCCGAAACCCCATCCGGGCGGTTTATTTGCCGCAGCGGATGCGTTGAAGGTGGCGCCATCGGCCGACATTGTTTACGTCGGCGATGACGAACGCGACATCCAAGCGGCACTTGCGGCAACGATGACTCCGATCGTGGCGCGCTACGGTTATCTCGGCAACGGCAATCCACCGGCGAAATGGGGGGCAACGCTTTACATTGATTCGCCCCTCGAGTTGTTGCAGACCCTTGCAATCGACTGAGCAAACCGTTCCGTTCCTGCGCCGCCGTGCCGGCGGCATGGAGTTACGCGTCAAGGTTGTCCCCGGCGCGAGCCGCTCCGAGATTGTCGGCGTACTGGGCGCACGCCTGAAAATTCGCATCGCTGCGCCGCCGGAACACGGCAAAGCGAACCAAGCTTTGTTACTATTGATGGCAGATTGGCTGGAAACGAAAAACATTCACCTGATTGCCGGACACGGCAGTGCGGAAAAAACTCTGCGCGTCACCGTCCGAAACGAACTTAGCGCTATACAATTAGACCGATTGGTTTTGTAATTTTTATCAGGCATCGCCAGGAGCCGCATGGATACTGGGTCCCAGGCCATGCATCGCGGTACGGCAAGCTAGACCTGCCGTTTCAGTCAGTCTTTTTTAAAACACTTTCTGAGGAGAAATAAACTTGGATAAAGATTTACTCGCGCGCGGCCTAGACGTGCGCAAAGCAGTGCTCGGCAATGACTACGTTGAAAAAGCGATGCAAAACGCCGACGATTTCAATCGTCCGTTTCAAGAGTTCATCAGCGAATATTGTTGGGGCGCCATCTGGACTCGCGAAGGCTTGCCGCGCAAAACCCGCAGCCTGCTCAATCTCGCGATGCTCACGGCGCTAAACAAACCGCACGAACTCAAGCTGCATATCGGCGGCGCGATTACCAACGGCGTGACGCGCGAAGAAATTCAAGAAGTGTTCATGCAGGCAGCCGTGTATTGCGGTGTGCCGGCGGGCGTTGAAGCATTCAAAATCGCGCGCGAAGTGTTCGCCGAGTTAGATAAAAAATAAACCGTGTCTGACGTGATTGGCTACCGGCGCGCGGCAGCAGGCACTCAGCCTGAGTGCCTCTACCCACCCTATGTCTCGTCGCAAAAGCGCGCGCCGACGCAGCCCTTGGTGCTACTGCCGCACACCTTGACGGAAGTGACTGGGCCGCTGTTCTTACCCGGCGATATTGCCGCAATCGAGCACGACCTAACCCATCAACACGAGAGTGAACCACTCGG
This sequence comes from Burkholderiales bacterium, assembly GCA_046598945.1. Lineage (GTDB taxonomy): Bacteria > Pseudomonadota > Gammaproteobacteria > Burkholderiales > JALYOK01 > JALYOK01. The sequence goes on from JBKJHT010000068.1 coordinate 44,327, forward strand.
TGAGCGCATCATCGTGACGGGCCGCGTGCTCGACGAAAATAGTCGGCCGGTTCCGCATACGTTGATCGAGATCTGGCAAGCAAACGCGGCCGGCCGCTATCGTCACAGTCGCGACGAACACGCGGCTCCGCTCGATCCCAACTTCACCGGATTTGGACGCGCGTTCAGCGACGCCGACGGATGCTATCGCTTTGTCACCATCAAGCCCGGCGCTTACCCTTGGGGCAATCACCACAACGCGTGGCGCCCGGCGCACATCCATTTTTCACTGTTCGGGCCCGCATTCGCGACACGCTTGGTGACGCAAATGTATTTTCCCGGAGATCCGTTGTTGGCGTTCGATCCGATTTTCAACAGCACGGCCGACGAGCGCGCACGAAATCGATTGGTGTCTAGTTTTGATTGGGACACGACCACACCGCAATATGCCCTCGGCTATCGCTTCGACATCGTGCTGCGCGGCCGGGAAGAAACACCGATAGAGGCGAACCATAAATGAGCGAGATCGCCACGCCATCGCAGACGGTTGGACCGTTTTTTCATATTGGCCTCGACGCCATCGCGGTGAGCGATTTGACCACAGACTTGGGCGTGGCGGACCGTGTGCATATTTCCGGACATGTGCTCGACGGCGACGGCAAAGCCGTGATCGATTCGCTGATCGAAGTGTGGCAAGCGGATAGCGACGGCGGGTATGGGCTCCGGCATGCGGGATTCAAGGGCCATGGCCGCATCGCAACCGACGCGCACGGCGCATTCAGTTTCACCACCATCAAGCCCGGCCGGGTCGCCGGACCGCGCGCAACGTTACAAGCGCCGCACATCGCTGTGATTATTTTTATGCGCGGCCTGCTCAAGCATCTGGTGACGCGAATTTATTTTCCCGATGAGCCTGGCAATGATGAGGACGCCATTCTAACCAGCGTAGCGGCTGGGCGGCGCGATACGCTTATCGCGCAACCCATGGCCGGCAACCGGCAAACTTTGGTGTGGAACATCATGCTGCAAGGCGAACAGGAAACCGTGTTCTTCGATTGCTGATGCGCGACCTTTTTTCCGATCACACGCGCATACAACGCATGCTCGATTTCGAAGCGGCACTGGCTCGCGCGCAAACGCGTGTCGGTGTGATTCCCGCCGCCGCTGCAAACGCGATCGCAAAAAATTGCGCCGCGTCACAAATCGATTTTGTCGCATTAGCACGCAATGCTGAACTTGCCGGCAATGTCGCGATTCCGCTAGTCAAGCAACTGACTGCGTTGGTCGCGAAAAATGACGCCGAGGCAGCGAAATTTGTCCACTGGGGCGCAACCAGCCAGGACGCGATCGACACCGGCCTCGTACTACAGTTGCGCGATGCGCTCCGGTCAATCGACCACGGCCTTGCCGATTTATCCCGCGCCTTAGTCGCGCAGATTAAACAGCATCGCGCGACCCTCATGGTCGGCCGCACTTTATTGCAACACGCCCTGCCGATTACATTCGGCCTAAAAGTTGCCGGTTGGCTTGATGCGGTTACGCGCCATCGCGAACGAATCAAAGAACTTCGCCCTCGCATTCTCGTGCTGCAATTCGGCGGTGCCGCTGGAACCCTTGCTGCGCTTGGCTCTCGAGGCAATGCTATCGGCGCAGCGTTGGCGCAGGAACTCGATTTAGCCCTGCCTGCGATGCCTTGGCATGGCCAGCGCGATCGCGTTGTAGAAGTCGCAACCGTATTGGGATTAGTGGTCGGTACGTTGGGAAAAATCGCGCGCGACGTGGCGCTGTGCATGCAAACCGATGTCGGCGAATTGGCGGAGCCGACCGCGCCCGGCCGAGGCGGATCATCCACCATGCCGCACAAGCACAATCCCATCGGCTGCACCGTGGCAATGTCGGCCGCCATCCGCGTGCCGGGATTGGTCTCGACGATGTTGGCGGCAATGCCGCAAGAACACGAGCGTGGCCTCGGCGGCTGGCACGCGGAGTGGGAAACCCTACCAGAAATTTTTAAGCTTGCGGCCGGCGCGCTGCATCAAATGACCGTGGTGATTGTCGGCCTTGAAGTCAATACGACGCGTATGCGCTTCAATATCGATCAAACCAACGGACTGATCATGGCGGAAGCGGTGGCCATGGCCCTTGCTGCGCATCTCGGAAAAATCGAAGCCCATCGAATAGTGGAACAAGCGTGCAACAAGGCGATGCAAGAATCCCGGCACCTTCGCGAAGTACTAGCCGATGAACCGTTGATTCAAACGCGCATCAGCGCGCCGGAATTAGAAAAACTGTTGAACCCCGCCAACTATCTCGGTGCGACGCAGTCGTTCATTGATGGTGTGCTAGCGGCAGCGGATAAAAACGAAAAGTGATCGGTCTGTGAAGGGCGTGGATGCTGGCTCTCAGCCTAGTGCCTGCCACGTGCCGTGCTGGGATGGGGTGGTCACGGGCCATTGCCCAGTGGCATGGCGTTACGAACGCTCCGCCAACGCCTTTAAGTTCGCCAGCCCGGCTTCGAAATCCTTGCCGATCATGCCGTCCATCATCCGTCAGCGTGCCGGCGGACGTGGTGTTGAAATCTTTGAACAGTAAACGATAGCTCAACAGCTTGTTCGGCTCGGCCGAAGTGAACTCCATTTCTCCGCTGCCTTCGCTTTTACTCTCCCACGACCACTTCGCGCCGATGCCCGATTCCGGGCCGACGTATTCGATTTTCATACTGGCGGGTGGTGGCGATGAGGGGGTAAATTTTTTCCGCCGGGGCATTGATGGTTGCAGATCGGGCGACATTGAATTGGCTGGGCAGTAAAAACGCAATCCCAACCAACACTGCGACTAGTAGCAAGATGCCAATGAGCAGACGTTTGACCATCTTCATAAACCCCGCTCGCAATTTCACACTTGCCGCTGTTACCGGCCAGCCCTAGAAAAACTTAGCGGCGCGCCAAACTCAATCGCAACAGCTCCCGCTGTAACACCAGATCCTTCGGTAAACGACTCTTCAATTTCTCGAACAAATCACCGTGGGAGATGAGTTCGTCGTTCCAACTTGAGCTATCGAGGTGCGTGATTTTTTGATATTGCGCGGCTGAAAAATCGAGCCCTGACCATTCCAGATCTTCCAGATCTGGCGCCCAACCAAATGTTGTTTGCCGCGCGTTGGCACGGCCGCGCACGCGATCGACAATCCATTTCAGCACGCGCATATTTTCGCCAAACCCTGGCCAAATGAATTTACCGTTATCATCGGTACGGAACCAGTTGACGGAGAAAATTCGCGGCGGCTCCTTCACTTTACTGCCCATGTTGAGCCAATGCTGGAAATAATCGCCCATGTGATAGCCGCAAAATGGCAGCATCGCAAACGGATCACGGCGCACTTCGCCGATCTTGCCGGCTGCCGCGGCGGTGGTTTCCGAACCCATGGTGGCAGCCATATATACGCCGTGATTCCAGTTAAATGCCTCGAGCGCAAGCGGCACGGCGGTGCTGCGGCGGCCACCGAAAATAAACGCGCTGATCGGCACGCCTTGTGCTGCTTCCCAATGCTCGTCGAGGGATGGACATTGGCTCGCGGGCACGGTGAAGCGCGCATTCGGATGCGCGGCTTTGCGGCCGGATTCCTTGGCAATTTGCGGCGTCCACATTTGTCCCTGCCAATCGATCAATTCCGCCGGCGGCGTCTTGCTCATACCTTCCCACCAGACATCGCCATCGGGCGTGAGCGCGACATTGGTAAAGATGCAATTTTCTTGCAGCGTCGCTATTGCATTCGGATTGGATTGCGCCGATGTCCCGGGCGCGACACCGAAGTAACCGGCTTCCGGATTGATCGCATAAAACTTTCCATCGGGCCCAGGCTTGATCCAAGCGATATCGTCGCCGACGGTCGTCACTTTCCAGCCCTTGAACGCGGCCGGCGGAATCAACATGGCAAAGTTAGTCTTACCGCAGGCGCTTGGGAAAGCCGCGGCGACATAGCTTTTTTCCCCTTGCGGGGACTCAACACCGAGTATCAACATGTGTTCCGCAAGCCAACCTTGATCGCGTCCCATGGTGGAGGCAATGCGCAACGCGAAGCATTTTTTTCCGAGTAAGGCATTGCCGCCGTAGCCGGAACCGAACGACCAGATCGCGCGTTCTTCAGGGAAATGCACGATGTATTTTTGTTGTTTGTTGCACGGCCACGGAACATCTTTTTCGCCGGATTTCAACGGTGCGCCGACGGAGTGTAAGCAAGGAACGAATTCGCCATGCTCGCCCAACACATCCAGCGCCGCTTTACCCATGCGAGTCATGATGCGCATGCTAACGGCAACGTAAGGCGAATCGGAAATCTCCACCCCGATGTGCGAGATCGGCCCACCGAGCGGACCCATGCTGAACGGCACGACATACATAGTGCGCCCACGCATGCAGCCATCGAATAAATTATTCAGCGTGACCTTCATTTCCGTCGGATCGGTCCAATTATTGTTTGGGCCGGCATCGTCCATCTCGCGCGAACAAATGAACGTGCGGTCTTCAACGCGGGCGACATCCGATGGGTCGGAGCGCGATAGGTAACTGTTGGGACGGGTGACCGGATTGAGTTTGATAAACGTTCCGGCCTGAACCAATTCATCACACAGACGATCGTACTCCGCCTGTGAACCATCGCACCAATAGATTTGATCGGGCTTGCAAAGCGCGGCAACGTCCTCCACCCAGGCAATCAATTTTTTGTTTTTGACGTAGGCAGGCGGCGAAAAAACGTGTGTGCCGGCAGGTACTGCACTCATTAAATTTTCCTGTGAATCTTTGATGGCCACGCGATTTAGTTATTTTACATCGCCGACTAAAACCTGGGAATTGGCAAAGCGGAAGTGGCTAATTTACTTCGCTTTGCATGTCCGCGATCACCGCATCGATGAGCCGCCGGGAAATGCTGATTTTGCTCGGCAGCCGCGGCAAGGCATCCAATTCGAACCATTGCGCATCTTCAATTTCCGTCGGGTCCGGCGTAATCTCGCCAGCCAAATAATCGGACGTGAACGCAATCATTAACGAGTGCGGAAACGGCCAGGGTTGGCTGGCGAAATAGCGCACGTTCGTGACTCTTAACCCAACTTCTTCCTGCACTTCGCGCGTGATGGTTTGCTCTAGGCTCTCACCCGGATCAACGAATCCAGCCAAGGCACTGTACATCCCTGCGGGAAAGTGTGGCGACCGCGCCAGTAACAGTTGGCGATCGCGCCGCACTAAGGCCATGACGGCCGGGGCCAGGCGTGGGTAACTCACCAGAGCGCAACTTGGACATTCACGCGCGCGCTCGTTTTGCTTCAGCTCCGTCGGCGTTGCGCAAGCACCGCAATACTGGTGCGAGCGATCCCAATTCAGGATTTGGATCGCGCGTCCAGCAAGCGCGAAATGGTCATCCGGGACACGCCCATACACGTCGCGCAAACCCAGTAGGGACGTGCCTTCCGGCGGGATAACGTCGTCCGCTAACTCGGCGCAATAGCATGGCTGATCGAGCAGTTGACCTAAATAGTGCTGGCGGGTGGGTCTAAGTTGAAGTTGCCCAAGCGCGCTCGTCGCCAATACCGACAGTTGCGCGTCATTCTCAAAAACAAGAAGCTTGCTTGCCTGAAACACGAACCACAGGGGCGTTCCGCTCGGCTGATCCGTCATTGCCACGCGCGGCGTGAACGCGTCCGGCATGGAAAACGGCAATGCTATTGAGTTAATTGGCAATGAATCCATCGGCGATTAAATCGCGTCCTCGTTGGTTTCGCCAGTGCGAATACGCACGACGTGGCCGACATCCGTAATGAATATTTTTCCATCGCCGATCTTGCCGGTATGCGCCGCTTTGACGATCGCGTCGACCGCCTTGTCCTCTAGGTTGTCGGGAATCACGACTTCAATTTTTACCTTGGGTAAGAAATCGACAACGTATTCCGCCCCGCGATAAAGCTCCGTATGCCCTTTCTGCCGACCGAAGCCCTTCACTTCCGTGACTGTGAGGCCGGAGACACCAATCTCCGACAGTGCTTCTCGCACTTCATCAAGCTTAAAAGGCTTGATCACCGCTTCAATTTTCTTCATGGTAAATCTCCCGCTCAGATGTCTTGATACTTAGATGTTATCGGATAACGCCAATCCTTGCCAAATCCACGTTCCGTGATGCGCACACCGATCGGCGCTTGGCGACGCTTGTACTCGTTGCGTTTAATCAGCTTGACCACGCGCTCGACGTCCTCGCGCCGGATACCCTGCTCAACGATCTCCTGCGGGCTGCAATTACGTTCCATGTACGCAGCCATAATTGCATCCAAAATTTCGTACGGCGGTAGGCTGTCCTGATCCTTCTGATCCGGCCGCAGTTCCGCACTGGGCGGACGGACGATCACGCGCTCGGGGATCACTGCGCCGACGCTGTTACGATAGTGGCACAATCGATACACCAGCGTCTTGCTGATGTCTTTGATTACGGCAAAACCGCCCGCCATGTCACCGTACAAGGTCGAATAGCCGACCGCCATTTCACTCTTGTTCCCGGTGGTGAGCACAATGGCGCCGAATTTATTCGACAGGGCCATGAGCAACGTGCCGCGTATTCGCGCTTGCAAATTTTCTTCGGTCGTATCGACACCCGCGTCTTTAAACTCGGGCGCCAAGGTTGCGAGAAAACTATCGAATAGCGGGATAATTGGAATATTGCTGTATTTGACCTTAAGACCCTCGGCCATCGATTGCGCATCGTCCAGGCTGATGTCGGCGGTGTATTGCGAGGGCATCATGACCGCATGCACTTTGTCGGCGCCAAGTGCATCAACGGCAATGCACAACGTCAATGCGGAGTCGACCCCACCGGACAATCCCAACAACACACCAGGAAATCCGTTCTTCCCGATGTAGTCCTTTACGCCAAGACATAATGCGTCGTAGACGCTGGCCTCGACGCTGCGCTCGGGCGCAATCACAGACCCGATAAGATCGCCATCGGCATACTCGATACAAGCGACCTCCTCCTTAAACTCGGCCAGTTGCAAGACAATTTCGCCGCGCCGGTTCAACGCGAATGAGGCGCCGTCAAACACCAATTCATCTTGCCCGCCGATCATGTCGGTATAGATGATAGGCAGCCCGCATTCTTTCACCCGGTCGCGCAATACCTGATGGCGAACACGTTGCTTGTGCATGTGGTATGGCGATGCGTTGAGGACGACCAATAGCTGCGCGCCTGCGTCCCGCGCCGCGCTGGCTGTGCCGGGCAACCAAACGTCTTCGCATATATTGACTCCAATTTTGACGCCCTCGAGCTGAAATACGCAGGGCCGATCGTCGGGCTCGAAATAGCGTTCCTCGTCAAATACACTGTAATTCGGCAGGCGATGTTTGCGATAGATGTGCGCGACTTTTCCATCCGTTAAGACGGCGGCCGCGTTATACACAAGTCCATTCTCTTGTAGCGGATAGCCGACAATGACCGTAATACCCCGGAGTTTTACAGCAAGGTCGTGCAATGTCGCGGCGCACGCTCGAGTGAACGCGCCCCGCAGCACCAGATCCTCAGGTGGGTAGCCCGACAGTGCCAACTCGGGCGTCACCACTAGAGACGCGCCTTGCATACACGCGTCATCAACCGCAGCCAAAATGCGCCGTGCATTGCCATCCAAGTCACCTACGGTACAATTGATTTGTGCGAGCGCAATCTGCATAACAAAAATTTTGTTTGTCGAAGACCTAAATCATAGCATCAGGCCCGCGCCCCACGGACGATTATCCCTGACACCAGGATCACATTGACGGCTGAACGACTTCAAATTCTCCAAAGCCTCTCGGATGTTGATGCGGATGAATGGAACAAACTCGCCGGAGATCAACCGTTCCTGCGACATGAATTCCTTTACAACTTGGAGCAATCCGGATGCGCAACCAAGGAAACCGGATGGGAATCCCAGCATCTCACACTATGGCGCGATCGGGAGTTAGTCGCGGCGATGCCGCTATATCTGAAGCATCATTCCTACGGTGAGTATATTTTCGATTGGGCCTGGGCCGACGCCTATCATCGCAACGGCTTGAACTACTATCCCAAGCTCTTGTCGGCGGTCCCATTTACGCCGGTGACGGGCCTGCGTCTGCTGGCGAAAGAGGAGTCCCTACGTAAGCGACTGGCCAATGCGGCCGTGGAATTGGCGCGGGAACTAAACGCTTCTTCCGTGCACATTCTTTACCCCACGCAGATGCAAGCCACCGAGTTGGCATGCAACAATTATCTTCAGCGGCACAGTACCCAGTTTCACTGGCATAACCACGGCTACCGCGACTTCGACGATTTTCTGAGTACGATGAGCCACGACAAGCGCAAGAAAATCAAGCAAGAGCG
>JBKJHT010000154.1:0-4111 GCA_046598945.1 Burkholderiales bacterium
TTGTTCGCCGCTGCCGTTGCGTTACCCTGGTGGGGCAATTCCGGCTGGATGCGGGAAGTGGTGGAAATTTCTTGTTACCTAGTATTCGCGATGATGTGGAATTTGCTCGCCGGGTACGGCGGCATGGTCTCCATCGGCCAGCAAGCGTTTGTCGGATTGGGCGGATACTTCTTAGTGATCTTGGCAAACAAGCTCGGTGTCAATCCGTTCCTGTCGGTGCCGCTAGCCGCGCTCATCTCCGCGCTATTCGCCTTTCCCACGTCGCGTTTTGTGTTTCGTTTGCACGGCGGTTATTTCGCCATCGGCACCTGGGTCGTCGCCGAAGTGTTTCGCTTGGTCTTCGCCAATATCTCGGCGTTGGGTGGCGGCTCGGGCACGAGCTTGACGGCATTGGCAGGCATCCCAAAAGCGACGCGCGAAATGATGACGTACTGGCTCGCGTTGGGTGCCGTGGTATTTGCCGTCGGCTTGGTGTATGGATTGTTACGCTCGCGCTTTGGCTTAGCGCTCACGGCCATTCGCGACAGCGAAGTCGCCGCGGAAAGCCAAGGCATCGACGTGAAATCGACCAAGCTGATCGTTTACGTACTCGCGAGTTTTGGCGCCGGATTGGCAGGCGCGCTGTACTATCTGAGTAATCTGCGCATCTCGCCTGACGTCGCATTCGGCGTGAACTGGACGGCGTTCACCATCTTCATTGTCCTCATCGGCGGCATCGGTACTATCGAAGGGCCGATCCTGGGCGCGCTGATATTTTGGTTCCTGAATAAATTTTTTTCCGACTACGGCAGTTGGTATTTGATTGGCTTGGGCTTATTGGCGATCGTAGTCGTAGTCAAACTACGCGCCGGTTTGTGGGGCGCGATTTCGCAGCGATTCGATTTGCATTTGTTTCCAGTGCAGCGACGGTTGAAACTGCGTGAAAAGTGAAGACTGAAAAGATGCTTCATCGCGTAATGTGCAAATTTCTTGAGGGTGTTGCTCTGAGAAGAAACACGGACGCGGCCTTTCGCATGACATTGCCTGAGAGCCAATACCCAAGCGGCTTACAGGCCGATCGTTTTAAAGTTTCATCCTTCATCCCTCATGGCCCTAGGCCAGTGGCTAGCCTACTGGGTAGCCCTAGGCTAGCCACTGGCCTAGGGCCAGGGCTACCCCGTCCATCACCCTTCACTAACCAGAGGTAAAAATGTCTGAAGCCTATATATGCGACGCCATCCGCACGCCATTCGGCCGCTACGGCGGTTCGTTGTCGTCCATCCGTACAGACGATCTTGCCGCGTTGCCCATCAAGGCTTTGATGGAACGCAATCCACAAGTCGATTGGAAAATGGTCGATGACGTGATCTACGGCTGCGTCAACCAGGCCGGTGAAGACAATCGCAACGTCGCGCGCATGGCGTCGTTATTGGCCGGCGTGCCGGTCGATGTGCCGGGCGTTACGGTGAATCGCCTGTGTGGATCGAGCATGGAAGCCACCGGCACGGCCGCGCGCGCGATCAAATCCGGTGAGACCCATTTGCTGATTGCCGGGGGCGTGGAGAGCATGTCGCGGGCGCCGTTCGTGCTGGCGAAGGCAGATAGTGCTTTTTCGCGCGCGGTAAAGATGGAGGACACCACCATCGGCTGGCGCTTCGTCAATCCGCTGATGAAAAAAATGTACGGCATCGATTCGATGCCGGAGACGGCGGAGAATGTTGCGGTGGATTTCAAGATTGGCCGCATCGATCAGGACGCTTTTGCGTTACGCAGCCAACAGCGCTACGCCGCCGCACTAAAAGCAGGCTTTTTCAAGAGCGAGATCCTCCCCATCACTTTGGCGCAGAAAAAAGGTGATCCGCTTCTCATTGATAAAGACGAACATCCGCGCGAAACCAGCCTGGAATCACTGGCGAAACTGAAGGGCGTGGTCAAAGAAGACGGCACGGTCACCGCAGGTAACGCGTCCGGTGTCAACGACGGTGCATGCGCCTTGCTGCTTGCTTCCGAAATCGCGATTAAACAGCATGGCCTGGTGCCGAAGGCCCGCGTCCTCGCCATGGCCACCGCTGGAGTGCCGCCGCGCATCATGGGCTTCGGCCCCGCACCCGCCATGCGCAAAGTGTTGGAAAAAACCGGCCTCAAACTCGCGCAGATGGACGTCATCGAACTCAACGAAGCGTTCGCCGCGCAAGGCTTGGCGGTGACGCGCGACCATGGTTTGCCTGACGATGCCGCCCACGTCAATCCGAATGGCGGCGCGATCGCCATCGGCCATCCCCTCGGCGCCTCCGGCGCGCGTCTGATCACAACGGCCCTATATCAATTGCAGCGCGTTCAAGGACGTTACGCGCTGTGTACGATGTGTATTGGCGTGGGGCAGGGGATTGCGATAATTATCGAGCGCGTGTAATGCTACAAGCGAGCCGCGCGTAAAGGAACGGCCGTTAGGAGGGACTCATCAAGCAGGATGCGCATCGGGGACCGGCGCCTCCCGGGCTGGTTCTAGCGCGGCAACGGCTTACTGCCTTGACACTGAGGGGAATAAGTGCGGAAACTGGTCAAGGGAGTCGCCAGCTTCGAGGTAGTCGAATAAGTTCTTTACGGGAACTCGGGTGCCGTGGAATACCGGCACGCCACCTTGGATGTCGTGGTCACAGAGAGTAATCGGTTGTGCCATGTGGGATTCCTCCTGCTTCCTTTCAATAATACCCCAGGCGCTCGGCTATTACGCGAAGGGCAAGCACCTCGGCCTTCGCCATCGCTTCCTCGGCAGTTGCGCTGTACGCAAGAACACGTGCTCGTCCAGGCGGCCAGAAAATCGCCGCAAAGTTCGACGTTGAAGCTGAAAATGTACTGAGCAACACGCAAGCGTTGCAATGACGCTTGGCCCCAGTGGGTTGGCGCGCACCCCAAGCGCCCCGCCGGTTCATCAGGCCGGCGGATGAACAAAAGCTATTTCCAGTACAACCGCCATCTCGCACACCGGGCTCGTCCAACAACCGGTTCAGATCGCGGCTGCGCTTCGCTGCGCGATCTAAACTTGTTCGTTGGGCGTCAATCGACCGCCGCTTACGGCTGCGCGAGCAATCTCTTCGCATTGAGGTAGGTTGGTACCTCGACCCAGAGGCCCTCGACCAGTGCGCGCTCCTCGCCGCGCGCGCGGGCTGCCTCGAAAGCTTCCACTATCCGCCGCGCCTGGTCCTTCTGGACCTCGCTCGGGATCAGGGCCGCAAGAATCGCCGCGGCGTGGTCCGGACAGACGAGGCTTTTGGCGCGGTAACCCAGCCTGCGCGCGTACCGCGCCTCCTGCGCTGCACCTTCCGCATCGGTGAACGTGTAGGGCGCATCGATCGGCTCTATGCCCGCAGCCCGGCACTCCAGCACGAAGCGACGTCGTGCGTGGTCGAGTTCCACGGCCTCGCGGCTACGCTCGGCCATCAGGTCTGCAGTTAAGTCCTCTGCACCCAGCAGCGCATAGCGGAGGCGCGGTGACGCGGCGGCGATCTCGCGCACGTTTACCACGCCCAGGGCCGTTTCGCACACCGGGAGGATGCCGATGCTGCCCGGCGCCAGGCCGGCCTGCTCTTCGAGCGCTGTGATGGCTCGATCCAGTTCGCGCATATCGCTGGCCGTCGCAGCCTTCGGGTAGGCGATGAAGTCGGGCTTTGCCGGGACCACATACGCAAGGTCCAGCGGCCCGTCCTCGTGCAATGAATTGATGCGCACGCATACCCGAGCACCGGTCATCCGCCAGCGGCCGAACAGTCCCGCTGCCAAGGCACGAGCTTTGTCGCGAAGCGGTGGTGGTGTGGAGTCTTCCAGGTCCTGAATCAGGACGTCGGCGCCGCTGGCCGACATGGCTTCATGCACGGTACTGTCAGCCCCTGGGCCGAAGAGCCAAGTGCGCAGCAGAGGGGAGCGGTGGTCAATTAGTGACATGGCGGAAGGAATAGTGATGGGAGATGTGGTTGTTCATTTGCTGACGCCCAACGTTTGAGTTCAGCCGAAGCCAAAGGGCGGTCCGCTGGAACGATTGGTTGGACCAAGCCGCTACGCGGAGGAAAAGCGGCGGAAATGGTGCGGAACGATTCACCCTTTCCGCCGCACCCGATTTGGCGTGCGGGCGAAT
>JBKJHT010000249.1:0-8547 GCA_046598945.1 Burkholderiales bacterium
GCAGCTCGCGATCAATACCTGGAATAGGGGCAATACCACGCCCATCATCACATCAAACCCACCGCCGTCAGGTCCGAGACGATCCGCTTCGCTGACTTTAACTTGCGTGCCGGTCACCGGCGACGAGGCGTTGCCACGCAAACCCAAGCCATCGAATGGCGCGACGGTCGCCACGCCGCTGGCGCCGCTGGGCACAAACCAGATCGTGCTGGCGCCCTCTGCGGTCACCGGCTTGCTGGACCACACATAGGAATCTGCTTCCCCGGCCGAAGTAATCCAACTTTTCTTGCTGTCGAGCAAGAAATGCCCGTTCGCTTGCGCCGCTGTGCCCACTGGCGCCCAAAAATGGCTGCGCGAACCCGCTTCGGAAAACGCAAGAGTAGAAAGATGTTTGCCCGCGGCGATGTCGCGACGAACCGCGTCGGTTCCATGTTTTTCGATCACAGCCGTTGCGGCGTAGTGCATGCAAACGACCATCGCAGTCGAACCGCACGCTTCGGCTATTTTTTCAACAACGTGACTTGCCGCGCGCATGCTCTCGCCCATCCCGCCGACGTCTTTGCTACTAATTAGGCCGAGAAGCCCAGCCCGGCTCAGTGCTTCGATCGCCTGTCGCGGGAAACGTGCCGCGCCATCAACTTCAGGCGCGGACGGTGTGATGACTTCATCGATTATTTTCTGCAATGCTTGTTGGTAGGTAGCGGCACTACTCATGGGATATCCTCCGAAAGGTGTGAGTTTGGCGTTATTAACAATCAGAAAGGCCACAAAACGCGTTCAATCTATCGTTAAGTTTGCGCAAGGTCAATCGCAGTCGATTGCAGATAACGCATTTGGTCTTGGCCAACGGCCATTTTTTCCGTAAACTGCGTGTCATTCGTCGAAATTACCCGAGTTCAAACCGAATCAGCGCCGTTACGAGGCACGCATCACGCTCGACGCCGACCCTGGACTTTTGCCAAGATGCGCACCAGGACCGGGTGGCCGTGGGCCATTGGCTCCCCCGGCAAGGCGATGGTTGCGGCGCGATCGCCTCAACGACGTGTTTTTTTGGATTCGGCGCGACCGGCGTCCTGACCGGTCGCGCATTGGCGCGGTCGATCATTTATCATTTTTTGGAGGAACACCCTATGCAACACCATTTTTTGACAGCACGACTGGTAACGTCCGCGGCCCTCGCCCTGGCCCTGACGACACCGGCGCTGGCCGCCGACGCGATTAAAATCGGCATTGTCACTTTCCTTTCCGGGCCGGCAGCGGGCCCGTTCGGCGTCCCGGCGCGAAGCTCGGCGGAAATGATGGTCGAAGCGATTAACGGCGGCAAAGTTCCCGGCATCTATTCCAAGAAAGGGTTTGGCGGCACACCAATCGAAATCGTCATCATCGACGAAGCCGGTGGCACCACTAAGCAAGTCGAGGAATATCGCAACCTAGTTCAGCGCCAAAACGTAGACATGGTGATTGGCTATGTGTCCAGCGGCGATTGCCTTGCCGTCGCACCGGTGGCCGAGGAGCTGAAAAAATTTACTATCTTGTTTGACTGCGGCTCGCCGCGCGTGTTCGAGGAAGCGAGCTACAAATATGTGTTCCGCACCGGCGCCCACGGCGCGATGGATAACATCGGCGCCGCCATGTACATCACCGAAAAGATCCCCGGGATAAAGAACTACGCCGGCATCAATCAGAACTACGCCTGGGGCCAAGATTCCTGGGCCGACTGGGACGCCTCGATGAAGGCGCTAAACCCCAACGTTCAAGTCACGACCTCGCAAATGCCGAAAATCGGCGCCGGACAATACGGCGCGGAAATTTCCGCACTGCTATCGAGCAATTCTGAAGTCATTCACTCAAGCTTTTGGGGCGGCGATTTGGAGTCGTTTATTTTGCAGGCGGCGCCGCGGGATTTGTTCAAGAAAAGCATTCCGGTTTTCGTTGCGGGCGAGCACGTGTTGAACCGCATACCGGCGCAAATGCCCGAAGGCGCCATCATCGGCGCGCGCGGCACCCATGGCCCATTCGCGCCGGACACGGAACTGAATCGTTGGTTCAAGAAGGCTTATTCCGACAAATTTTTACTGCAACCGATCCAGGCTTCCTACAAAATGGCTCAGGCCTTACTCGGTGTGAAAAGCGCTTATGAAAAAGCCCAAGCCGCTAACAGCGGCAAAGAACCGAGCCAAGATCAACTCATCGCGGCCTTGGAAAATCATTCCTGGGAAGGCCCGAGCGGTAAGGTCACGATGAACCTCGGCAAAGGCCACCAAGCGACTCAGGGAATTGCTTTCGGTCGCGTCAAAAAAGTCAACGGCAAAGTGACCTTGGTCGATATCAAAAACTACCCGGCGGAAAAAGTGAATCCGCCGGAAGGTGTGAAGAGTGTGGACTGGATTAAGTCGGGGTTTAAGGCAAAATAAGAACGACAATCACAAAATATCTGCGTCATTCCCGCGAAGGCGGGAATCCATTGTGACTATGGGACATTGGTTGCCGAAAGGATTCCCGCTTCCGCGGAAATGACAAGTTTTATAAGCCTGTGGTGTAAATTAAATTGAGTTCCTTCGCTAGCGTCCTAATCGACGGCATTATTTATTCTTCATGGCTTTTCATCATGGCCGCCGGCCTGACACTGATTTACGGCGTGATGAAAATCCTCAACATGACCCATGGCAGCCTCTACGCGTTGGGCGCTTACACGGCGGCGACTTTTGTCGGCTACTGGCTGAATCACGGCTATCCGCCGCTCGCGACCTATGCGGTGTTGCTGGTGGCGGCCATCGTGGTCGGCATCATCGTCGGGCCGCTGATCGAACGTGGCATCTTGCGCTTCATGTACGGCAAGCACGAAGTGATCCTTCTGCTCGTCACCTACGCGCTATTTTTGATCCTGGAAGATACGGTGAAATTGATCTGGGGCGTCGATTCCTACGCCGTCGCCGATCCCTATATTTTGCTCGGCAATTTTGAGATCTTCGGCTTGAGCTATCCGATGTACAACGTATTACTGTTGGGTGTCGCGGTCGTCGTTGGCATCGGCCTGACCTGGCTCATCACGCGCACCATCACCGGCAAGCTACTCACCGCGGTGATTCACGATCGCGAAATGGCGGCTGCGGTGGGCATCAATGTCGAACGTTTCTACACGCTCACCTTCACACTCGGCGCCGTTCTCGCGGCGTTGGGCGGCGCGTTCACTGCGCCGATGGTGTCGATCGTCCCCGGCATGGGCGTGGAAGTGATCGTGCTAGCCTTTGCGGTGATCGTGATTGGTGGCCTGGGAAGCTTACCTGGCGCGGCGCTCGGGGCATTGTTGGTGGGCATCGTGCGCTCCGCATCGGTTCACTATTGGCCGGAAGTGGAACTCTTCAGCATTTATTTCGTGATGGCGCTGGTGTTGATTTTGAAACCTAAAGGATTGTTCAGCGTGCCCGAAGCAAGGAAAATATGAGCTCGAGAAAAATATGAATAGCCGTTCGTTGTTAATTTTCAGCGCGGCCATGGTTGCGCTCATCGCGCTGGGTGGTTGGTTGCCCGAGTGGGTCACATTTCATATCACGCGCTCGTTAGGACTTGGCCTAGTGGTGTTAGGCCTGATGCTGATGCTGCGCGCCGGCTTGGTGTCGTTCGGTCAAGCGCTGTACTACTGCCTCGGCGCCTATACCGCCGGCACGTTGTTGCATTTTTACAAAATCCACGAAGCGTTGCTGCTGCTCGGCGCGGGCATGCTCGCGGCGGCGTTGCTCGCCGCCGTCCTGGGGGCGTTATTGGCAAGCTACCGTGGCATATTCTTCGGATTGTTGAGTCTCGCCTTCTCGATGATTTTGTACGGCCTCATTGTCAAGAGTTCCGGCCTCGGCTCAACCGATGGATTCACTTTAACCGCGCCTACATTTTTCGGCACGGCCCTGGGCGAATCGTCGCGTTATGCGGTGTTCATCACCGCCTGCATCCTGACCCTTATTTGCGTGTGGGGGCTGGAACGTTATCTGCGCACGCCGCTAGGCCGTCTGGCGCCCGCCATTCGCGACAACGAGATTCGCGTCGAATATCTCGGCCAATCGGTACGCAATGCGGTGCATATCAAATACGTCATCAGCGCCGCGCTCGCCGGCCTCGGTGGCGCCCTCACCGCGCTCACGGTCGGCCACATCGATCCGGAAATGGCTTACTGGACTACGTCCGGCGAGTTCGTTTTCATTTTGATTTTAAGCGGTTCGCAAAGTGTAATCGCGCCTTTTTTGGGCGCGCTGTTGTTCGAATCGTTACGTACCTATGCCTACCAAGAATTCCCGTACGTGTGGCAAATGGTGTTGGGTATTGCGATGCTGCTGGTGATCAGTTTTCTGCCGGATGGTATCTGGTCGTTATTCAAATCGCGCAAGGCAAAGCCCGCGTGAAGACCATTCTCGAAGCACGCGGCTTGATGAAATCATTCGGCGCAGTCACCGCCGCGAACGATGTTTGCGCCAGCATCAACGCGCACAGTATCACCGGCCTGATCGGCACCAACGGCGCCGGCAAGACCACCTTCGTCAACATGGTGACCGGCTACTTAAAACCGTCCGCCGGAAGTATTCATTTTGCCGGCCAGGACATCACGCCGCTTCCGCCGCGCCAAATCACGCGCCTGGGCATCGCGCGCTCGTTTCAGATTCCGCAACTGTACGACACCCTCACGGTGCGCGATAATCTGATCGTCGCGCTGGGCATCGTGCTGCGCAATGCCAAACCCTCGTTCTTTTCTAAACTGCCGGCGCACGTGCCGGGCCATAACGCGCCACTTGACACGGTCGCGGAAAATCTCATGACCCAGTTTAATCTCAACGGCTATAGCGATCGCGTCGCACGGGTGTTGCCGCAGGGCGTGCGCAAGCAACTCGACATCGCCATGGCCATGGCCGGTAAGCCGCAAGTATTGTTGTTAGACGAGCCCACCAGCGGCGTCGCGGCGGAAGAAAAATTCGGCATCATGGACATGATCATGAGCGTGGTGCGCGCGGAGAATGTCACGGTGTTATTCGTCGAGCACGATATGGATATCGTCAGCCGCTATGCCGATCGCGTGCTGGCCTTTTACGATGGCCGCATCATCGCCGATCAAGCGCCGCGGGAAGCGCTCGACAATCCCGAAGTGCAGCGCTATGTCACCGGGAAACGCCATGCTTAATCTCAACGATTTAAGCGTCGCCATTCAATCGGTCGAGATCCTGCGCGGCGTCAATCTCAATCTGCCGCAAGGACGCATGGCCGGCCTGATCGGCCGCAACGGCGCGGGCAAGACGACGCTGCTGCGCAGCATCATGGGCGCACTCCCGTATCAGCGCGGCACGGTGAATTTCAATCAAACGGATCTCGCCGCCACGCCCGCCCATCGGCGTAATAGTCTGGGCATCGGCTACATGCCCGAAGATCGCCGCTTGGTGCCGGAACTTTCCGTGGAAGAAAATGTGCTGTTGCCGTTATGGGCGGTCGGCAACAAAAATGCGTCGACCAAGCTGCAACAGGTTTACGCCATGATTCCCGAGGTCGAAAAATTCCGCGACCGCAAAGCCTTGCAACTTTCCGGCGGTCAACAAAAACTGGTCGCGTTGGCGCGCGCACTGATGAGCGGCACAAAATTATTATTGCTCGACGAACCCTTTGAAGGCGTCGCGCCCGCCCTGGCGCAGCGTTTGGTCGAAGTCATCGCCGCACTCAAGCGCGAAGGCTTGACCGTGCTACTCTCCGAATCCGATCTACAACATTCCGCGCCGCTGCTCGATCATGTGTTTCGCATCGATCGTGGAGTCGTCACGCAAAGCTCATGAATTGGCCATTGCCCGAAAACCAACGCATCCGTTACGAAAACCATTTCGGTTCGCGCGTCGTTCGTTGTTTTAGTCGGCGGGCCGACAATATAGACGACGTATTTCGCCGCGCCGTCGAGCGCTTTCCCGACGCCGAAGCCATCGTCGGCGCCAACGGCGAACGCATCACCTATCGCGTACTGAATGAGCGCGTCGGGCGCGTTGCTGCCGAGCTTGCGGCACGCGGTTTGAGTGCCGGAGATCGCATCGCCCTGCTCATCGGCAACGATCCCACCTTTGTCATCGCCCTGCTTGCCGCCGTGCGCTTAAACGCCATCACCGTGCCGCTCAACATCCGTGAACAAACGCCGGAACTCGAGTTCACGCTCAATCAATGCGGCGCCAAAATGATCGTGCACGAAGCCAATCTCGCCGTGCGATTACCCGCACCCGCCGCCGTAGCCGAATTGAAGCAGAGATTCGCAGTGAATGGCGATGCGCTGGGTTCGGAACCGTTCGCCGTATTGGAACAATCGAGGGGCAATAAAATCACGCCGGCGACCGCAAACGAAGAAGATGTCGCGATCATCCTTTACACCTCGGGCACGACGGGCAAACCGAAGGGCGCCACCCTCACCCACCTTAACCTCATTCACACGCAACTGCATTACGAAGTATGCATGGGCTTGCGCGCCGGCGATCGCTCGCTGCTCGCCGTCCCCGCGAGCCACGTCACGGGTCTGGCTGCGATCATCCTCACTATGATTCAGTGTGGCGGCTGCATCGTCATGATGCGCGAGTTTAAAGCCAAAGCGTGCCTCGAACTGATGGCGCGGGAGCGCGTGACCCATAGCATCATGGTGCCCGCCATGTATAACCTGTGTTTGCTGCAAGCGGATTTCGACGCCTACGATTTATCGGCTTTCCGTTGCGGCGGCTACGGCGGCGCGCCAATGCCGGAAGCAACGATCGCCACGCTCGCGAAGAAATTGCCGCACCTGGTACTGACTAACGCCTACGGATCGACCGAGACCACTTCTCCCACCACGGTCATGCCGCCCGGACTCGGCGCAACACATGCAGACAGCGTCGGCCAGGTCGTGCCGTGCGGCGACGTGCGCGTGATGGACGATCAAGGCCGCGAAGTTGCGCCGGGCGAATCGGGCGAACTGTGGGTCGGCGGGCCGATGGTCGTGCCCGGTTATTGGAACAACCCGGCCGCCACGCAAGCGGCATTTGTCGCCGGCTACTGGCGCTCCGGCGATATCGGAAGCGTCGATGTGGAAGGCTTCATACGAATTCACGATCGCATGAAGGACATGATCAACCGCGGCGGTTACAAGGTCTACAGCGTGGAAGTGGAAAACGTCATGAGCCATCACCCGCTGGTGCTGGAAAGCGCCGTCGTGCCGGTGCCCGATCCGGTGCTCGGCGAAAAGGTGCATGCGTTCGTTGTGCGCCGTGAGGGAAATTTCAGCGTTGATGATCTGCGCACATTTTGCGCGGGCCATCTCTCCGATTACAAAGTCCCGGACTTTTTTACGTTGCGCGACGAACCGCTACCGCGCAATGCCAATGGCAAAATTCTCAAACGCGAACTGCGTGAGCTTGCGTTGAAAACTAAGTAGTAGGTTTGCCGGAGAGACAGTGCCCATGCGGCTTCTGGCATGGCATGCTCTGAGAGGCAAACTAGGCGTGCCTCCTGGCTTGATGGCATTGCGAAATGGCGATACTCCCTTTTCGGGTGGCAGCATTCTGGGTAGCCTAGTGCCATGCACTTATGCTACTAAAGTGAGGCTAGTATCAACATTTGTATTTGTGCTACTGGGCGGGATTTCATGAGGAATCCATGGTGACTTGAAACGGCAAATGATAAAGGTCGAGAAAGCCGCGCTGCTGCACCGGGGTGTTAATGTTTCTGCGTTCGCGACGAATTTCATTTCCATGGAACAGCGCGAGTATTTCGTAAGATCATTGCCATTGACACCCGTTCCAGCCCGATCACGAAAGGGCGTGGATTGTGGTAGCGTATAGCGCATGAAACAAGTCACTCAATAACGCACGACATCAGCAACACAAATAGGAGCACACGTTGACGGCGTTCGCTGACTGGTTACGCGAAATCGAGCTGGAATGCTACGCAGCGGTTTTTGGCGAGAACGACATCGATTTCAGCGTCGTGCACAAGTTGACCGAGGCAGATCTCAAGGAACTGGGCGTCACCCTAGGTCATCGCAAGAAATTCTTGAGTGCCCGTGACTCGCTTGACTTGAATCAAGCAGCAGAAGCGCCCACCCCAATTCCGTCTCCAGCCTCCTCGTCCAATCAAATCGGCAGCGGCGAACGCCGCCAACTCACGGTAATGTTCTGTGACTTGGTCGGCTCCACGGCGCTAGGCGAGAAACTCGACCCCGAAGAGTTACGTAGCCTGTTACACGAATATCGAACTGCCTGCGGTGACGTCATCGCCCGCTATGAAGGCTTCGTCGCCCGCTACGTCGGCGACGGCATCTTGACATACTTCGGCTGGCCGAAAGCGCATGAAGAAGACGCCGAGCGAGCGCTGCGTGCGGCGTTGGAGATTGCACAAACCGTTAAGCATGCTTCTACTTCCGAGGCGTTGTCGGTTCGCATCGGCATCGCCACGGGTCCCGTCGTCGTCGGCGAGCAAGCCGGCGTGGGCGAGCAATCCAAGTTAGCGATTGGTTCCACGCCCAATCTCGCCGCACGACTACAAGGATTGGCTGCTGCCGATCAAATCGTG
>JBKJHT010000086.1:0-6151 GCA_046598945.1 Burkholderiales bacterium
TGTAGCGCGGGATTTGACTGGAAGGACCCGCATCGCGATCGGCGCGTCGCCGGTGTTACTGGAGCAGTCACAAGCCGTAGGTAATGAAATAATTCTCGACAATTTACCAATAGAAGCGCGCGATGCCACACGTGGTTTCACCGGCACCTGGCGTCAATCCATCGCAGCTAACAAATAGGATCCAACGTGGAAGTCAGCGATGCCAGTGGTCAAGCTGGCGCAGATGCGGTGCGATTCCTTCCGTTGCCTTAACAAATGGCGGTCAATGAAAAGCACCTCAGGACGAAATAAAATTTTGCGGAAGAAACCGCGCCTAATACGCAAGCGAGGCGCACAATTCCGTGAACGGGCGCTAAAAACCACTCAGAATAACGCGCTAAGTGGATGCTCGCGAGGTGTCCAGCGCGGGACAAAAAATTCATCGATATCGCTTTGGGTCACTTCAGCAAGAGTGGGCGGCTGCCATCGGGGCCGCTGATCTTTATCGACGATCATCGCCCGCACACCTTCGATGAAATCCCCTTGATCAAAACACGCATGCACGAGATTCAGTTCCATGCGAAAGCAATCGGCCAGGGACATGCGCCGTCCACGATGCAATTGCTCAAGGGTGACGGCCATCAAGAGCGGCGACCGTTTTTCCAAACCGGCGAGCGTTTGTGTTGCCCAGTCGGTGAGTTCGGTTCGTGATTCGTTTTTAAGCGACGCGGTTATTTCCGGTAGCGTGGGTTCGCTGAAGTGCAGGTCGATCGCATCGGTAAAGGGTTCCAGCGATGGCGTGACCGCCGGTTCGCTGGCCAGGGTGTTGAGCGCCATTTCTACATCCCGATCATGGTCGTCAGTCCAAATAATATCGTTGAGTCGATCATCCAGCGCCACGACCGAATAAGTATCAAGATACAGATCGCCAAGCCCAACGTAAAGTATGTCCGGCGCTTTGATGGACGTTCCGGTAATACCTAAGTAAATTCCCAGTGCGCCTTCAAGACGCGAGAGAAAATAACTTGCGCCGACGTCGGGAAATAGGCCGATCGCCGTTTCCGGCGTCGCCATGCGTGTGCGGTCCGTCACGATGCGAAACTTCGCGCCCTGGGAAATTCCCATTCCTCCGCCCATCACGATGCCGTCCATCAAGGCGATGTAGGGTTTGGGGTAGCGATGAATGTAATGATCGAGTTGGTATTCGTCGCCGAAAAATAGCAGATGCTCCGTACTGCCGGCTTGAAATGAATCGTAGATATACCGAACATCACCACCGGCGCAGAAAGCTTTCTCGCCCGCGCCACGCACGAGAACAGCGTGAATCGAATCATCGTTCTCCCATTTCTTCAGTAATTCCCCCAGCGCCTTAACCATGCTGTACGAGAGCGAATTGAGCGCCTGCGGGCGGTTTAGCGTGACGAAGGCGATATGGTTGTTAATCTCAACCAGTAATTCCGTGGACATAATTAAAGATTTTCCGTGAGTAAGATTTTGCCTTCGCCGGCCAGCAACGAATTGCCAGCGGGATCGGTGATGCTTCCTGTAAGAGACACGATATCGCCACCAAGACTTACTTTATGTTCGATCTTAGTGACAGTCCAAGTCATGGTAAGCGCGACGTTTGCGTAGACCGGCCGTAGAAACTTCAGATTAAATTCCAAGCCCACACCAGATCTCGTTTTGAAAAAATGCGTGGCGGTCATCGCGACGAAGAGCGACGAATAGTGCGGGCCGCTTGCGATAATTTTGCCGAACCTTGTTTTCTCGGCATAGGCGTCATCGTGATGGACTGGATTTTGGTCATCGCAGAGCGTGGCGAAGTGTTTGATTTCTACTTCGGTCAGCGTCACTTCTTTCGCAAACGTCTCACCGACGTAAGCTACTGGCAGCAGCCCTTGCACTGATGCTACTGGTAGCAGCCCTTGCACTGATGCCGTTAGTCGTGTTTATAAAGATTGATGATCGAAGAGAAATCTTTGCCGCCGCTGCCCATGGCACTCCAAGTTTGATAAAGCTGCTGCGCCAGCGAACCCATTATCGCGGCTTGCTTGGTTTGCTTAGCCGCATCCATCGCAAGGCCCAGATCCTTCAGCATTAAATCGACACCGAAGCCACCCGTGTAGCCGCGCGAAGCGGCGGAGGTTTCGATTACGCCCGGAAACGGATTGTAGGTATCGGAACTCCAACAGCGACCGCTCGAAGTATTGATAATACCAGCCAATAGTTTCGGGTCGATACCAAGTGAAGCGCCCAGATTCATCGCTTCGGAGACGCCGATCATGGAAATCGCCAGTAACATGTTGTTGCAAATCTTCGCGACTTGGCCGGTGCCTTCCGCGCCGCAATGCACGATGTTTTTGCCCATTTTTTCCAAAATCGGTTTCGCAACGACAAACGCCTTTGTGTCACCACCGACCATAAACGTGAGTGTGGCTGCTTCCGCGCCAACGGTGCCGCCGGAAACCGGCGCATCAAGCATGACGATATTTTTTTGTGCCGCAGAAGCAGCAACTTCGCGGGCCGTGTGCGGATCGATGGTGCTGCAGTCGATCAACAACGTTCCCGGTTGTACATTTGCCAACAACGCGCCTGTGCCCGTATACACCTCGCGGACGTGAGGTGAGGAGGGCAGCATCGTGATGACGACGTCGGCATTTTTCACGGTCTCGGCCACCGATGTGGCCGCAGTTGCGCCTGTGGCGACAACCTTGGCGACCGCGTCTGAAAATACGTCAAACACGGCGAGCGCATGCCCAGCCTTGACAAGATTGCGTGCCATAGGCCCGCCCATATTGCCCAATCCGATGAAGCCGATTTTCATTTCGTTCCTGTTGGCGTTAAGTGATCAATTCGAAGGTTGGTCAATGCGAGTAGCGCTTTTGGCGACGAAGCAATCTCGTATTTCATAACGCCAAACAAACCGAGATTACTTCGTTCCTCGCAATGACGGCAGAGGTGTTCTTACTTCAAACTAATCGTCGTATTCACGCCACTCGGCTTGCTCGATTCATCGAACCAGCGCGAGATGACTGTCTTCGTTTGTGTGTAAAACTGAATCACTTGCTTGCCATAGGGCCCGAGATCGCCGAGCTTCGAGCCGCGCGAACCGGTAAAGCTGAAGAACGGCACCGGCACCGGAATCGGCAAGTTCACGCCGATTTGACCGACATCGATTTCATTTTGAAATTTACGTGCCGCGCCGCCGCTCGATGTGAATATCGCCGTGCCGTTGCCGTAGGGATTGGCGTTGATCAATTCGATTGCCTCGTCCAACGTATCGACGCTAACGATACTTAACACCGGTCCGAAAATTTCCGTGTCGTAAATACTCATGCTCGGTTTAACGCCGGAAAAAATCGTCGGGCCGACGAAGTTACCTTGCTCATAGCCCGTCACGTTGACTTTGCTGCCATCAAGTTCGCACTTCGCGCCTTCGGCAATTCCCTTTTCGATCAAGCCGGTGACTCGCTGTTTCGCTGCTTTGGAAACCAGCGGGCCAACATCGGCGCCTTTCTCGATGCCCGCAGCAACTTTCAGGCTCTTCGCTTTAGCGACTAAATCGGGAATCCACTTATTCGCTTCGCCCACCATCACGCTCACGGAAATCGCCATACAGCGTTGACCCGCTGCGCCGAAAGCCGCGCCCGCTAAGGCGTTCAGCGATTGCTCCTTGTTCGCATCGGGCATGATTACGCAATGATTTTTCGCGCCCATCATGCTCTGCACGCGCTTGCCGTGCTTGCTGCCGAGGTGATAAACATGCTCGCCGACATGACACGAACCGACGAACGAAATCGCTTTGATATCCTTGTGCGTACACAACAAATCGACAACGTCCTTGCCACCGTGCACGACATTGAGCACCCCCGGCGGCATGCCCGCTTGAACCGCAAGTTCGGCGAGCAACATCGAGGTCATCGGCACTTGCTCCGACGGTTTCAGCACAAAGGTGTTGCCGCACGTGATCGCCATCGGGAACATCCACAGCGGAATCATCGCCGGGAAATTGAATGGCGTGATGCCGGCGCACACACCGATGGGCTGACGAATCGAATAAGTATCAACACCCGAGGCGACGTTCTCGGCGAATTCACCCAATTGCAAATTGCCGATCGAACAGGCGTGCTCCACCACTTCCAAACCGCGAAATATATCGCCTTCCGCGTCGACTAGAGTCTTGCCTTGCTCGGCGGTCAAACATTCCGCGAGACGCGACATATTCTCGCGGATCAGTTGCTGCAGTTTTAGAAATACCCGCGCCCGAGTCGAAATGGACGTGTCTTTCCACGTCTTGAATGCCACCCGGCCGGACTCGATCGCCGCATTGATTTCGGCGGTCGTCGCGAACGGCACGCGCGCCAAAATCTCTTGGGTTGCCGGGTTAACGATGTCGCGCCATTCGGTGCTGCGCGATTCGACAAACTCGCCGTTAATCAACAATTTCACAGTCGGAATAATTTTCGCCGGTTGACGATGATCGGCGAGGTAATCTAAGTTGGCAGCCATGGCGGTTTCCGTTAAGCGAAAAAAATAATTATACCGTAGCGAGGCGATCTGTTTAGCTAATCATTGCGACGAGAATGAATGGCCATGCTGGAGAAGCTCATGGATACTTGGCCTTCAGGCATGCCATGCTAGGGGCTAAGCAGCGCGCGGTTCCTGGCGGAATGCCATGGCTAGAAAACGTAGGTCACCATTATCCCTCACGAAAATTCCTATGATCTGGCGCGTCAAGCCACGCGGGTACGGCGATAATAACCATGAGCTTAATACATCCAGGAATAGTCCAAGGCCAGCGGCTAGCCTACCGGGTGGCCTAGGGCCAGGGCTACCCAGTACGCTTCGCTTCTTCCGGGTCACGTTTGTTTCATAAATTCATGCCATCATGCATTCATGTGATAAGATTTCTAGCATTGAAAATGAGTAAAAAACGATTTCCATGGCAAGCCAAGTAAAAGTAGTCGGAAAAAGTGGGCAGATTTCGTTGGGCAAGCAATTCGCCGGGCAACAGATGCTAATCGAGGAGATTGAGCCCGGTGAATGGCGCATTCGCGCGGCGATGGTCCTACCTCGTGGACAGGCTTGGTTACATACCGACGCGATGCAAACGCGCCTCGCAAAATCGCTTGGCCGCGTTCAGAAAGCGGCGCCGAAAGAAACGGATTTGGCTAAGCTGAAAAAAAAGCTGAACGTTGCGTAAATGAGCAGTAGCCAAGCCGCCTCCGTCAGGCTGGATCTGAACGATAGCGATTTTCTAAAGGACTTATTCGCGCTCGATAAGAACGATAAAGTTCAGATCATTAAGCTATTCGAGAAAATCTCAAAACTTACTTGGGCACAAATCTATCAGGATCCTGGATTGAAATGGGAGAAGATCGATCCTGTTCCGCCAAGATTGATGCCTCACCTCGCGAAAGACAAGCAACTTTCTCTTTACTCTATTCGCGTCACGCAAGCGAAGCGCGCCGTCATTACTCGCGACGGGGAGTTCATGCGATTTCTCGCGCCACCGCCGGATCACGATTCGACCTACGCCTAGCCAGTTAGGCAGCAAGCGTAGCGCAATGAAATAGACTCCTCCCAACCTAACGGCATTGAGATGTGCCAAAGTGGAGAGGGTTGAACCTGACCACTAAACGAGAAGAGCGGAGTCCGAGAGGTAGCATAAGTGCAAGTGCTGCCACTAGAAGCTTAAACGAATTGGGATCGATTTAGCACTTGGTGATCTTGGGGTGGGTGGTCGATGTCAGTGGCTTTCCCAAGCGCAGCCGGATGTTTGCAGGCAATGTCAGTGAAGCCACCACGCTTCAGAAAATGCTCGCGGATCTGGGCGCACTGCCTGGCGCCACGGTCGTGATGGACGCCGGGATTGCCACCGAGGCGAACCTGGTTTGGTTAAAGCTTCACGGCCACCCCTATGTGGTCGTGAGCCGCAAGCAGGCCCGGCAGTTCGATTGCGATCAGGTAATCGAGGGGCACACCGCGGGGCAACAGGCGATCCAGGTACAACGAGTGCAAGCCCCTGGCAGCGGTGAAGTGATGTTGTACTGCCATAAGGGGTATCCACTTAGCTCCACTTGCGGCAGAATCTCGGAATGTCGAACGACATCGAGCAAGTTGCATCAGATTATCCCGCCAATTGGAGCCAATTTCTAGATCGCTTTGCCAG
>JBKJHT010000138.1:0-45051 GCA_046598945.1 Burkholderiales bacterium
GCTGCCGCATCGCCGGAAATCACACTCACACTCACAACGGTGAGCGGCAGTCCCCTTACCACATCGAGCGGTGGTGTGACAGAACGTCTTCAAAACGCAACCATTCGCTACAACGACAACCAACAAGCTTGCAGCGTTACCGATCCAAATAACAATCGATACACCATTCTCTTAGGGACAACCGGCCAGGTGGCAAGTAGTGACCTGGGTTACGTGACCGCCAGCGTTACATCACCCCTCGTGGGCGATAGTGATTCTCTCGGCGGTGGTTTTCCAGATACCGGAAGTATTCGGATTGCTAGTGACAATGGTTCAAATATGACCATCACCGCTGCGGGGAGCAGTACGGCGAACGTCGTGGTTAACGGAACCCCAATCTCGTGCACGCCTACTTGGCTTCAAATTTTCGACGGTACCCTACCGAGCAGCTGTCAATAATTGATGCTTTGGCCCGTGACTAGTCGACTGTTCGGGCTTATAGCGGCGTTGTCACTGCTCGCGGCGTCGAGTCACGCCGAAGAGGCGACGTCCGTGAGCCTCGGCGTCTCGGCGCTGTCCTTCCGATACGCGGAATTTCCCGACGACGCGCGTCTGCGCAACAAGGAGACGGGCTTTTTGCCTGGCATCAACGCGGCGCTGAAACTCACGCCGGGTTCCTGGCGTATCGGATTGGCGGGTTCCGCCCATGGCGGCCAGGTCGATTATGATGGGGCAACAACGTCGTTTCGTCCTCATCAAACGCGCACGGATACGCGTATTTTCAACGGCATGGCGTCGTTGGGGTATGAATTCGCGGCGAGCGAGCGAGTCAGTTTGACGCCCTATCTAGGCGCCGGGTACCGCTACTGGAAGCGCGATATTCTCCCAAATAGGGGCGTAAGCGGGCTACTGGAAGAATATCGCTGGTTTTACGGCGCGGCAGGATTGGAATTAGCGTGGACAAAAAGCGAACGTTGGCGTTTCGGTGCGGACGTTCGATTGATCCGACCGGTCGACGCCAAGCTCGATGTCGCGATTACGCCCGCAACCACGCTCGAACTTGACATCCAAACAGGCTACCGCATCGGCTTGCCAATTCAGTGGTCGTTAAGCCACCGTTTTGGCGTTTCGGTAGAACCCTATTACGAACGGCAGGATTTCGGCGCGAGCTTGCCGATGAACGGAATTTTAGAACCCGCTAGCGACAGCCACATTTTTGGTGTTCATTTGAACGGGCGCTGGATGTTTTGAAACCCTTTGTCCGAGGGAATTAGTGTCGAAAAATTTTACAGTGCCCTGTTTTTTCGGGCTCATTACGTATCATCTCTTTTTCCGATAATATTTATAATCAATAGGTTGTAATTTTTTATGCGTGGGTGGCATGTTATTTGCATGCTGTCGTGTGTGGTTCAAAATATAAAAACCGATAGCGACCGGAGCAGGTCACACGGGTACGACCATAAGTTATAATAATGGTCTAAATATTTCGTAATTTACGGCTGGCGGGTGGAACTTAGTAAGCAGTTTGAATTCAGACTCACAAAAAATACCAGATCAACGTAATTTATTCATTACGCAATAGATATAGATTAGAAAGGAAAATAAAATGACAGCGCGCGCAGCCGGGTCCCTATCTAGGGCCCTTGTAGTAACGGTACTTTTGGGAATTTCATTTCAGGTGAACGCATTGCCGCTTAGCCCGAAATGGATGAAGTCCTCGGAGGATCGAAAAGCTTCCGAACCGATACAGTCCGGCGTTTTGGGCGATGAGACCGAGTCGGGTGGTGGCGAGGTCAGTCAGGCGTTGCCCACACCGGCAAGTTTGTGGCTTATTTCGTTAGGATTGGCCGGTATTGTGGCGGTACGTCGCAAGCGCTAAGGCATCGTCGTGGGGTTCGGGTGCGTAGCAATGTGCCGCTATACCCAATCCCGCGCAATCAGAAATTCTTCGTGGAGCTTGGCTTCTTCGGAGCCTGTTAAGGGCTTCCAGTCGTAGCGCCAATTTACAACGGGCGGCAGTGACATCAATATCGATTCCGTCCGCCCTTGCGATTGCAACCCGAATAGGGTGCCGCGGTCGTAGACCAAATTAAACTCGACATAACGACCGCGCCGATAAGCTTGGAATGATCGTTCCTGCTCACCGTAGGGTGTGTCGATGCGACGTTCGAGAATGGGCATGTAAGCTGGCAGGAAATGATCGCCCACGCTTTGCATCAATGCGAAGCTGAACTCAAAATCCTGTGCGTTGAAATCATCGAAGAATATTCCCCCGATTCCCCGCGCTTCTTTGCGGTGCTTGATATAAAAATACTCATCACACCATTTCTTGAAGCGTGGGTGATAGATTTCGCCGAACGGCGCCAAAGCATCCTTGCAGGTTTGGTGGAAATGCCGCGCATCATCGACATCGCCGTAGTACGGCGTTAAATCCATTCCGCCTCCGAACCACCACACCGGTTCGTGCTTTTCGTGCGTGGCGATGAAAAATCGTACATTCATATGCACCGTCGGTGCATAGGGATTACGCGGATGCAACACCAGTGAAACGCCCATGGCTTCGAAGCCGCGCCCGGCGAGTTCCGGCCGCGATGCGCTCGCGGACGCCGGCAACTGTGTGCCGAATACGTGGGA
Source organism: Burkholderiales bacterium (assembly GCA_046598945.1). Classification (GTDB taxonomy): domain Bacteria; phylum Pseudomonadota; class Gammaproteobacteria; order Burkholderiales; family JALYOK01; genus JALYOK01. The sequence goes on from JBKJHT010000138.1 coordinate 2,614, forward strand.
GAAACTCACCACGGCACGTTCGAACACGCGGCCATTTTCCGTGAGGCAACTGATTCCACCGCCGCCTTCCGGGCGATCCCAACTGTCGCGGCGAAAGGCGTTGGCTTCGACTTTCTCCAGTTCGGCGACAATGCGATTTTGCAGACCGAGATAATAGTCTTTGGCGCGAACCGAGATCATCTAAATATTCTACCCGTCCGCAAATCTTGAATGGTGGACGGGCTTTTTCGCGCGCCGATTTTTCCAGGAATCACCATCACGCGGCTTGCGAATTGGCGCAGACATTCGCGCGTTGTTTTGAGCGGACGCCGATTAGCGCGATTGGCGCTGGTCGACACTAACGCCGTTCCAAGCCGACAACAAAGATTTTTTGCATCGGCATGGGCGGTAACGCGAACGGCGAGCGCGGCGTGCTTGCCACGCAGTGCCGGTTTGGCGCGCGTTTGCGCCGGGACTAGCCAGGTGTGTGGTCCAGGCCAGATGGATTGCAAACGTTCGATGTCCGGTTGCGAAACAGGGGATAGCAACGGCGCGAAGCGCGCCATGCGGTCGGATACCACGATCAGTCCTTTGGATTTTGGGCGACGCTTGATTCGCAACAGCGCTTGCAACGCACGCTCATTATTGGGATCGCAGCCCAACCCGAAACACGATTCCGTCGCGTAGGCAATCACGCCGCCGCAGCGCAGATGCCAGCGCGCGCGCCGCACTTGCGCCGCGGTCAATTTCGCCATTACCTCGAGGCGAGCGCACGATGTCCGATGTCGCGGCGCAGTTGCATGCCATTGAACTGGATACCCGCGGCGAAGCCGTAGGCGCGCTGCTGCGCGAGCTTGATATTGTCGCCGAGCGCGGTGACACATAACACGCGGCCACCGGCGGTGATGACTTCATTTTCGCGCAACGTGGTGCCGGCGTGAAACACCACCTTATCGGCACTCGAGGCCGGAAGGCCGCGGATCACGTCGCCCTTGCGCGGCGCATCGGGATAACCGGCGGCGGCCATCACCACGCCTACCGCGACGCGGCCATCCCAGTCGGCTTCGATCTGGTCGAGCGTGCCGTCGACGGCGTGCTCCAATAAATCCGCAAGGTCGCTTTTGAGGCGCATCATGATCGGTTGTGTTTCCGGATCACCGAGTCGGCAATTGAATTCCAAGACTTTGGCATTACCGGTTTTGTCGATCATCAATCCAGCGTACAAGAAGCCGGTATAAGTGATGCCTTCATTCTTCATGCCGAGCACCGCGGGGCGGATGACCTCGCGCATGACTTTGGCATGCAAGGCCGGCGTCACGATCGGCGCCGGCGAATAGGCGCCCATGCCGCCGGTGTTCGGCCCGCGGTCGCCATCAAGCAAGCGTTTGTGGTCTTGGCTGGTGGCGAGCGGCAAGATGTGATCGCCGTCTACCATGACAATGAAGCTGGCTTCTTCGCCGACCAAAAATTCTTCGATCAGGACGCGCGCGCCGGCGGCGCCGAGCTTGTTGTCGGCGAGCATGAAATCGACCGCGCGATGGGCTTCGTGCAACGTCATGGCGACAATCACGCCTTTCCCAGCCGCTAAGCCATCCGCCTTGATAACAATAGGTGCACCAAAGCGTTCCACGTAAGCGTGTGCTTGCTCAAGATCGGACGTTGTTTCCCAATTCGCGGTCGGAATGTGATGCCGATGCATGAAACGCTTGGCGTATTCTTTCGAACTTTCTAACTGCGCCGCTGCACGTGTGGGACCAAAAATTTTCAACTTTGCATCACGAAAGGCGTCAACGACACCAGCCGCGAGCGGTACTTCCGGCCCGACAACGGTGAGTCCGATCTCTTTGTTGCGGGCAAATTCGACCAATGCCGCAATCTCGGTGATGTCGACGTTTTCGATGCCCGGTTCGTGCGCCGTGCCCGCATTGCCAGGCGCCACGAAGATGCGCGACACGCGCGTACTTTGCAGTAATTTCCACGCGATGGCGTGTTCGCGGCCGCCGGAACCGATGACGAGAACTTTCATAATGAATTTAATTGCGTCGTGCCAGGAGGCTTATGGGTACTGGCTTGCGGCGATGCATGCCTGGAGAGGCCCATGGCCTTAGGCCCGCCCCTGGACGTTGGCTCGTGGCGTGAGTATTTTAGAGAAAACATGCTAACAATATCAGTGACGAAAGTGGCGCACACCGGTGAGCGCCATCACGATGCCGTGTTCGTCCGCCGCCGCGATGACTTCGTCGTCGCGCATGCTGCCGCCGGGCTGAATCACCGCCTTCGCGCCCGCGTCGGCGATCACATCCAAGCCGTCGCGGAACGGGAAAAATGCGTCCGATGCGGCGACTGAATTCGCCAAATTCAAACCTGCCTGCTGCGCCTTCATCGACGCCAGGCGGGTGGAATCGACGCGGCTCATTTGCCCGGCGCCGATGCCCAAGGTGCGGCGCTCGGCGCAAAACACGATGGCGTTGGATTTGACGAACTTAGCCACGCGAAAAGCAAAAATCATATCGTTCAATTGTGTGGGGGTGGGCTGTTGCTTACTCACAATTTTCAAGTCCCGCCCTTCGACCAACGCGATGTCGGGCGATTGCAACAACAAGCCACCGCCGACCCGCTTCATGTCCCAACGATGATGGCTTAAGGCCAGTTCAACAGACAAAACGCGCACGTTGGTTTTTTGTTTCAGCACGGTCAGCGCCGCGGCTGAATAACTCGGCGCAATTAATACTTCGACAAACTGCTTCGTCACCGCTTCCGCCGTCGCAGCGTCCACTTCGCGATTGAAGGCGATAATGCCGCCGAACGCCGAGGTGGGGTCGGTTGCGAATGCGCGGCGATAGGCTTCCAGTTGCTGATCGGCTACCGCGACGCCACAGGGATTCGCATGCTTAACAATGACGCAGGTCGTTTGGGAAAAACTCTTGACGCATTCCCACGCCGCGTCCGCATCGGCGATGTTGTTGTAAGAGAGTTCCTTACCTTGCAGTTGCTGATAATTCGCGAGCGTTCCCGGCGCGGGTTTGAGGTCGCGATAGAATGCCGCTTGCTGATGCGGATTCTCGCCGTAGCGCAAGGTTTGAACTTGATCGAACTGCAAATTCAAACGCGTCGGAAACTCGCCGAGCTTGCCCGCGCCATCCAACGCCGTTAAATAATTGCTGATGGCGCCGTCATATTCCGCCGTATGGCTAAAGGCCTTGCACGCTAGGCGAAAACGTGTGGCGCTGCTCAGCTCACCTTCATCAACCAATTCTTTCGCAACGACGGCATAGTCCGCCGGATCGGTTACCACCGCAACGCCGGCGTAATTTTTTGCGGCGCTGCGCACCATGGCAGGACCGCCGATGTCGATATTTTCGATCGCTTCGATCAGCGGCACATTGGCGCGCGAGACGGTTTCGCGAAACGGATAGAGATTGACCACCACCAAATCGATTGGCGCGAAGCCATGGGTTTTCATCTGCGCTACATGCGCCGGCAGATCGCGGCGGCCGAGAATGCCGGCGTGAATTTTCGGATGCAACGTCTTGACCCGGCCATCAAGCATTTCCGGAAAACCGGTGTAATCGGCGACATCGGTGACGGCCACGCCCGCGTCCCGCAACAACTTCGCCGTGCCGCCGGTGGAGAGGATCTCGACGCCATGGCCGCGTAAAGATTGGGCAAATTCGAGGATGCCCGTTTTATCGGATACGCTGATCAGCGCGCGCTGAATTTTAATCATGATAGGTTTTTGCAAATGTCGCTGATTATTCGATGCCGTATTGCGACATTTTTTTACGCAGCGTATTTCGATTGAGTCCGAGAATGTCGGCGGCTTTAGTCTGATTGCCACCGGCTTGATGCAGCACCACTTCGATCAGCGGCTTTTCCATACTTTCCAGCACCGCTTCGTAGACCGCACAAGGTTTTTCGCCGTCCAGATGCTTAAAATAGTCACCGACGGTGCGGCGTACGCAAGCAGAGATTTCGTTTTCTTTTTTCATGCGGCGAGTTCTTCTGGTACGTAGCTGAGGCGCTCGTGTTCTGCCGCGAGTTCGCCAAAGAAATGATCGATGGTTTGAATTTGTTCTTCGCTGGACTGCAACTGCATCAGCCCGTGGCGAAAATGGGCGGAGCCGACCAATCCCTTGGTGTACCAGCCGATATGTTTGCGGGCAACTTTAACGCCGGTTTCTTCACCATAAAATTCGAACAAGTCTTCCAGGTGCCGCATCAACACGTGGTGAATTTCCTGCACCCTGGGCGGCGGAAGGTGAGCGCCGGTTTTCAGAAAATATTCGATCTCGCGAAAAATCCACGGGCGGCCTTGCGCCGCGCGACCGATCATTACCGCATCGGCGCCGGTGTAGGCGAGTACATGCTTCGCCTTCTCCGGCGTAGTAATATCGCCATTGGCGATCAACGGTATTTTGATATGGGTTTTGACCGCGGCGATGGTGTCGTATTCGGCATCGCCCGTATATGCACAGGCGCGGGTGCGGCCATGCATCGCCAGGGCTTGAATGCCGGCACTTTCGGCAATGCGCGCTACCATGATTGCATTCTTGCTCTGCTTATCCCAGCCGGTGCGAATTTTGAGCGTCACCGGTACGTTTACGGCGCCGACCACGGCATCGAGAATTTTTCCGACTAACGGCTCGTCGCGCAGTAGCGCAGAGCCGGCCATCACGTTGCATACTTTTTTCGCAGGGCAGCCCATATTGATGTCGATAATTTGCGCGCCATTATCGACGTTATATTTCGCGGCCTCGGCCATCATGGCCGGATCGGCGCCGGCAATCTGCACCGATTTCGGTTCCACTTCGCCGTCATGATTGGCGCGACGCAAAGTCTTTTGCGATCCCCACAGCAAGGAATTGGAAGCCACCATTTCCGACACCGCCATGCCCGCGCCGAGGACTTTGCAAAGCTGGCGGAAGGGACGATCGGTGACGCCGGCCATCGGCGCGACGACAAGATTATTCTTCAGCAGGTAAGGGCCGATTTGCATGGGGTTTATTTTTAGGGGACGGTTGCGAATTTTACGCTGAAATTTTAGGCGAGTAAAACGCCCCGGAACCTTCAGCTAGAATGTGGACTCGAAGCAACGTGCAACCAATTGCCCTAACAACTTAATTTTACCGTGAGGAAATTATGAAGAATAAATTCTGGAGTGCGGCCTACCTGGTCGCAACGATTTCGCCGAGTGCTTTCGCAGCAGAATGCCAGCCGGAAGGCGCGTATGATCAGTTTGCCATGCAGCCGCCACCCGGATTCGTTGAGCTGCGTGCGCGACCGACTCAGAACGGCATAACCTACACCTTTCGCGAAGATAAATTGGAGAGCGAAGCCGCGGCGGTTATTCAATTGGTTTTCAACTACACCAAGGATGATTTTTCCTTACTCAAACCAGAGCATCAGGAAGAGGTAAAGGAGATTTACATTAATCGTTACATCGCTGGGATCGAGAGCCGCCGCGCCGGATTTGTAAAGAGCGCGGTAACCGCAGAATCAGTGGGAAATAGCGCGTACAAAAAAATCGAATGGATCGGGAAGGCGGGTGGCGAACAAATGAAAGGCGCAATGTACGTGACGGTAATCAATAACGTCGTGACGGTCATCAACCTGCAAATGCCCGTAGGGCGCGAGACGGCCTTGGAAAAAACGGTGGCTGAATGTTTGGGGACGTTAAAACTTACCCTCGATTAGCGATGGCTATTCGGTCGCTGAGCCAGAAGCCGCGTGTTGGGACGCGCCATTATTTACATTTGTTCACAATATTTTGTGGAACTTAAACTATGCTGGCCTTATGCAAATCACTTTTCCGGCCCTACTTTTCTTCGGCTTCCTGCTGGTTTGGGTGCTGGCCTATTGGGTTTTTCCGAACCTCGCGGTTCGCTTTCGCGGGTCGCGCCCCATCGAAGACCGCGCGCCGGCGCGTTTTTTGTCGGAAACCGGAACGATCCATCGCCTCGGTCGTAGCGAGTCCTCCGAAAATACTTGATTGGTTTTACACGGCATGCCCGAAAGGCGCATGGCCTTATGGCCTTTGGCCACCTCGGGCCAGCCCCTGGATATGGGCTCTGCGCATATCCCTGCGTGCGCGGCACGCTGGGCGCGGTTCCTGGCAAGGTTCGCTTTAGGTCCGCCGCTCTGAAAATTGCGATAACCCGGTGGATGGCGAAACTGCCCGCCGCGGCCTAATCTTTCCCGTTCGTCAGTTCCAAGCAAAGCCGTTAAACTAGCGGTTATGCAAATCCTCTTCATTTTCCGGTGTTAGTTAAGCTCGCGCGCTGCAAGGTCATCGATCCCGCGCATGGCGTGAACGGGGAGTTACGCGATATTTTTGTGCGCGATGGCTATATCGCCGAGCCGCCGGCGGCCGACGAACGCATCGATAGTGTTTACGATCTTGCGGGAAAAATCGTCATGGCCGGCGCCATCGATATGCACACTCACATCGGCGGCGGCAAGGTCAATATCGCCCGCGCGATGTTGCCGGAAGACCATCACGGCGACCCGCTGGCGCGCAGCGAACTCACGCGCAGCAGCGCAGGTCACGCGGCGCCGGGAACCCTGGCGACGGGCTATCGCTACACGGAAATGGGCTACACCGCGTGCTTCGAGCCCGCCGTGCTGCCCGTCAATGCTCGCCAAGCCCATCTCGAAATGGCGGACACACCGATTGTTGATCACGGCGGTTATGCCATGCTCGGCTCCGACGATTTTTTGTTGCGCATGCTCGCCGCCAGGCGCGATCAAAAAGCCATCAACGATTACGTCGCATGGATCTTACATTCGGCGCAAGCGATGGCGATCAAAGTCGTCAATCCCGGCGGCATCAGCGCATTTAAGTTCAACCAGCGAAAGCTCGATCTCGACGAGGAGCATGTTCATTATCGCCAAACGCCACGACATATTTTAAAAACCTTGGCGCAAGCGCTGGAAGATTTGAACGTGCCCCATCCATTGCACGTTCACGCCAGCAATCTCGGCGTACCGGGCAATGTCGATACCACGCTGGAGACAATTAAAGCGGCGGAAGGCCTGCCGATTCATCTTACCCACATCCAATTTCATTCCTACGGCGCCGAAGGCGATCGAAAATTTTCCTCCGGCGCCGCGCGCATTGCCGAGGCGATCAACGCCAACACCAACGTCAGCGCCGATGTTGGGCAAATACTGTTCGGCCAAACCGTGACGGCCTCGGGTGATAGCATGGCGCAGCATCGTAATTCCGGCTTCGCCAACCCGAAAAAATTTGTCATCATGGACATCGAATGCGACGCCGGTTGTGGCGTGGTGCCGTTCAAATACAGTGACAAAAATTTCGTCAATGCGTTGCAGTGGGCTATTGGGCTGGAGATTTTTTTGCTGGTGAACGATCCGTGGCGCATCTTTCTAACCACTGATCATCCCAACGGCGCGCCCTTTACCAGTTACCCGCATTTGATCAAATTGTTGATGGACAAAACCTTCCGCAACGAGCAGCTTTCACGCCTCAACGCGGACGCGGCAGCGCTCAGCACCTTGGCCTCCATCGCGCGCGAATATTCCCTCTACGAAATCGCGATTATGACCCGCGCGGGCCCAGCAAGAATTTTAGGGCTAGCTGATCGGGGCCATCTCGCAACTGGCGCTGCAGCGGACATCACGGTGTACGAAGATTTGCCGGATCGTGAGAAAATGTTTGCCACGCCCACTCACGTTTTCAAAGAGGGAGAACTGGTCGCCAAAGACGGCAAGATCATTAAAGTTACGCGAGGTAATACCCACGTCGTCAAGCCCGAATTTGATCGCAGTATCGAGAAAGAGCTGAGCGAATATTTTGATCGCTATCAAACCATGCGGTTAGATAGTTTCAAGATCGGAAACGACGAGATGAGCGAGATCGGTCAAGGCGCCAGGCTTCATGTGCATGAATGTAGTCGGCATTGAACCGGGCTGAATAATTTCTTAAACGAACTGCAAACTAGAAATGAAACTTTCCAAAGATCAACTGGCAAGCTATGAACGCGACGGCTTCCTGGTGTTGCCCGAAATCTTTTCGCTGCGCGAAGTTGAGGCGATGAGGGCGGATTTAAAGCGCATTCAACAAATCGACACCGATCACTTAGTGCGCGAGCGCGCTAGCAACGTCGCGAAAACAATCTACCGCGTGCATGAAGCCGATGGTCCGACGACCTCGCCGATTTTTCATCCCGCCGCGCGTTCGCCGCGTTTGCTCGCCCCTGCGCAACAACTGCTCGCCGATGATGCGCTGTACGTCTTTCATACCAAATGCAATCTGAAGAGCGCGATCGATGGCTCGGTGTGGCAATGGCATCAAGACTACGGCTCATGGCGGCGCGATGGCGTGCCTGCGCCTTCACTCACAACGGCGCTGATCATGCTCGACGAACCGACGGAAATGAATGGTTGCCTATATTTCCTTCCCGGTAGTCACAAGCTCGGCAATCTCGAATCGGAGATGGACGATCAAACGACGTCCTATCGTCTCTGGGTCGTGCCGAAAGAGCAGTTGCTCGATATCATGAAGCAAAGCCCCGAGCCCGTCGCCATCACCGGCAAGCCGGGCACCGTGGTGTTTTTCCATTGCAACATTTTGCATTCGTCGGGCCACAATTTGTCGCGCCACGACCGCTGGCACGTGTACGTTGTTTATAACCCGGTGGCGAATAAGCCGAATGCCGTACCCAATCCGCGGCCAGACTATCAGCGTTCAGCGAACTACCAGCCCTTGGTAGTCGCCACGGACGATATCCTCCGCGGCGTGATAGAACGCGCCGCGTAGCCTTATAACAAATTGATGTCGACCTGGGGGGCTAATGGCCCAAGGCCAGCCCCTGTCCGTGCGGTTCTTCAGGCATTGATTCGGCGTTATTGCGATTCGCGGCAGAAGATAGATAATGGCATCTTGACTTGATCCATTGCAGGAAGGGTAACGAACATGATTCCAGATAAAATCGAAGTGAACATCGCCGGTGGCCTGGATTTTCCTTTGCCGCCCATGACGCGCGTGCGACAGAAATTCGACGCGGCCAGATTGGCCGACATTCCAAGCGCTATCGGCAAGGAATTTACGCGGCCCGAGATTTGTGAGCGGATAAAGCCCGGTCAGGTGATCGCTGTCGGCTGCGGCAGCCGTGGTATTGCCAACATCGCGCAGATTGCCTGCGCGGTGATTGCGGAATTAAAAGCCCTCGGCGCTAAACCTTTCATTTTTCCTTGCATGGGAAGCCACGGCGCGGCAACCGCCGAGGGCCAGAAAAAAGTGTTGGAAACCTACGGCATTACGGAAGCCTCGACCGGCGTGCCGATCCGCGCTACGATGGAAACCGAAATCGTCGGTCATCTTGCCGACGGCACACCGGTGCACATGGATAAATACGCGGCGGAAGCGGAAGCGATCATCGTGATCAATCGCATCAAACCGCACACTGGTTTTCGCGGTGCGACGGAAAGCGGGCTGACGAAAATGCTCGCCATCGGCATCGGCAAAATCACCGGCGCCGCGATTTATCACACCCATGGCATGGATCGATTTCCCGAGCTGTTGCCGCAGATTCGCGAAGTGAATATTGCTCAGCGCAACGTATTGTTCGGCGTCGGTATCGTTGAAAACGCCTATGACGAGACGGCGTATATCGAGATTATTCCAGCACAGAGTCTCAAAACTCGCGAGCCGGATTTGCAGGCCGTGGCGAAGCGCATGATGCCGCAATTGTTTTTCGATGACATTGATGTTTTGATCATCGACGAGATGGGCAAGAACATTTCCGGCGCTGGTTTTGATCCCAACATCACCGGACGCAATCGTCGCAATGTGAAATGGCAAGACAAACCGCTTGTAAAAAAAATTGTGGTCCTAGGGTTGACCCGCGTGAGCCAAGGTAATGCAACGGGTCTTGGATCGGCCGATGTCATCACCATGCGTTTGTTCAAAGAATTGGATGTTGCGTCGACTTACGCCAACGTCATCACCTCAATGAATCTCGACGGTGGCGCGATTCCCATCGTCATGAATAACGATCACGATGCGATTGCGTTGGCGGTAAAAACGGTGGTGCGCGTGAAGCCGGAAGATTGCCGCATCGTGCGTATCCGCAATACTTTGCATCTCGGCGAGATCGAAGTATCTACTGCTTTGTTGGCGGAAGTTCGCCGTCAGGACGAGCGATTTGAAATTGTCGAGCCACCGCGCGCTCTGGCATTTGATGGGCAGGGGAATCTTGCGCCATTGCTTGATACGGTGCATGCCGCCGCATAAGATGTGTCATTCCCGCGACGGCGGGAATCCATTTGGCCTATCGAATTGCCACTTCAACTATGGATTCCCGCCTTCGCGGGAATGACAAATTGGGTAATTATTCGCAACTAGTCATTAGCCAACATTTGCGAAAAAAATAAGGAAAACTAATGAAACTCTACGAACTGCAAAACCGAGGCGGCCTCGACAACGTTGTCCGCGCCGACTGCGCCGATCCTAAGCCCGGTTCGGGCCAAGTGTTGTTGAAAATGAAAGCCTGCTCGCTGAATTATCGCGACCTCATGGTGGCGAAGGGCAGTTACGGCGCGCCGCCGCCGGCTGGGCGCATTCCATTGTCCGATGGCGTTGGCGAGGTGATCGAAATCGGCGCCGGTGTGTCGCGCGTCAAAGTGGGGGATCGCGTTGCCGGCGCCTTTATGCAGCAGTGGCTCGGCGGCGGCATCCCGGCGGAAGCGCCATTGAGCGCGCTCGGTGGCGCTATCGATGGCATGCTCGCCGAGTATGTGGTGCTGTCGGAACAAGGCGTGGTGAAAGTGCCCGCTCATCTTACCGACGACGAAGCGGCGAGTTTGCCCTGCGCTGCCGTTACGGCGTGGAACGCGTTGATGCGGCAAGGCGAGCTGAAGCCAGGGGATACGGTCGTTTGTCTGGGTACCGGCGGTGTGTCGATGATCGCGCTGGCGTTCGCGAAAATGAGCGGCGCGCGCGTGATCGTTACGTCGAGCGCGGATGAGAAACTCGCGGTCGCCAAACAACTTGGCGCTGATGAGACCATCAACTACACAGCGATCCCCGATTGGGACAAGGCGGTGATCGAGGCCACCGGCGGACGCGGTGCGGACATCGTCATCGAAGTCGGCGGCAGCGGCACGCTTTCAAAATCCATCAACGCCGCGCGCCTCGGCGGTACCGTTGCGCTGATCGGTGTGATTGCCGGCACCGGCGGCGAGATTAACACCGCCGCGATTTTGCGCCGACACATTCGCGTACAAGGCATCTACGTCGGCTCACGCGAAATGTTCGAAGAGATGAATCGTGCCATCGAGGTTAACAAAATGCGTCCCGCAATTGGGCGCAGCTTTGGATTCGAAGAAGCGGGCGCGGCGTATCGTTATCTCGAAAGTGCGGTGCATACGGGAAAAGTGACAATTCGAATGTAGTAAGCGGCAGGTGGCGCCTTTCGTTCGAGGCAAGGCAAACTATTCTGAGAGGAGAAAGTATGAAACGATCCGCAGTCTTTTTTCCACTGTTGTCTTTCGTGGTTGCCGCCCATTTACCACTTCCCAGTAAGGCCTACGCAGCGGAGTTCCTGAATTCGGGGAAGGTCTTGCCCAAGAACCTTCCCTTTTCCGAAGCAGTTCGTCACGGCGACACACTGTATCTCTCGGGACAGGTCGGCATTGTTCCCGGTAGCTTGAAACTCGCGCCCGGCGGCATCAAAGAAGAAGCGAAACAGACCTTGGAAAACATCAAGACCTCGTTGGAGGCGCACGGCTACACCATGGCCCACCTGATTAAGTGCACCGTCATGCTCACGGACATGTCCGAGTGGTCGGCGTTTAATGAGGTTTACAAAACTTTTTTCGCCGGCAACTATCCAGCCCGTAGCGCGTTTGGCGCCAATGGCCTCGCGCTGGGCGCGCGTGTCGAGGTCGAATGTATCGCGGCTACCGACAAAATGTAGGGTGGGCGCGACCCGGCGCTCGTTTTAAAACAGTGTACTGAGATCGACGCTCGCTTCCGGCAGCGCCCATAGGGCAACCAATCCCGGCGTATCGGTCGTCTGCTCTTTTTCGTAACGATCGCCAATTGGCGAACGATAAATCGATAACGTATTATGCTCGATGCTGATGATCCATACTTCCGGTATGCCATGGCTGGCGTACAAAGGCAGCTTGATCTCGCGGTCATAACGTTCCGAGGTGTTGCAAACTTCAACGACCAACAGCGTATCGGCGGCGGTGGGGAGTTGTTTGCGGTAGAAATCAGCGCGCGGTTTTAGTACAGCGAAATCCGGTTCCGGCTCGGAGCGATTGCTAAGGCGAATCGGATTTTGTACCGATACGAATCCTTTATCTTGAACCGCCTTGACCAATAGGCTGTTCAACTGAATTACAAAGCTGGCATGGTCGCTGCCGATAGGCGCCATATCGATAATTTCTCCCTCAATCAACTCGACCCGCTCGTCGGGGCCGATCAACCCGACCTCGGCCATGCGATAATACTCATCGACGCTGATTTGGCGCCGCTTGATCCAGTTATCTGCAGAAACACCCATGGCTACCTCTCGAATACTCACGCTATGCTAACGCAACAAACTTTCATGCGCAATTTCGCCCGGATTGCCATCTACCCATGGGCCAGCAGGTGGTTGGGCAGGGATCAAGTTGGCTGGGTTGGCCACTTTTCCATCTATTAATTGGAGGCTCGTTTGAATAAATTGATCGCGCTTTGCTACGCAAGCGCCTGCTTATCCCCGGCGTTCGCCGATGTCGGTAATCGCGCCGACCAATGCCTAGTCGGTGCCGTGAAACTGTCTTGGATGCCGGTTAAGCGTTGTATCGTTTTCCAAGATGAAACGAAATTCAAAGCGACGCTGGATGCGTGGGGTTGGGGTGCGCAACCTGTTCCGGCGATTAATTGGTCGAAACAAGCTGTCGTGCTCGACAGCGGAAACAATCCCTATGGCAACGGCGTTGCGACTTGCGGCGGCCTGTTTTCCGACGCCGCGAAATCGATGTTAACACTGCGTTGGGGCTGGAAGCAAAACATCGTTCCTTCCGCGGCGACGCGCACGAAAGCCAACACCGACGCAAAGGCGCAGGCTTCGGGAGCGGATGACAAAACCATCGGCGAAAAGGCCAAAGAGTCGGTCGCGAATGTCGCCACCGACGCGAAACAAACGGTCAAGGATATCGTCGAGGACGCTAAAAAATTCCCCTCGCCCATTCCGAAGCGAGCGGCATTGATCGCGGTGTTTCCGAAGGCATTATTGAGCGCGAAACCGACCGTTAACTGTGTCGTAGAGAAGTAAGCTCGTCTGGCAATACGGGAAAAAAACGCGGGCCGTTGCGCCCGCGTAATCGCCTTTTGAGCGTGGAGGAGGCACTCAAAGGTCGAGCAGCCGAGGCAGCGCGCTGCGGCGTTGACGGAACCAGTTACCGATCGGGCTGTTGGATTTTGCGTTAGGTTTGGCGCCACTGAACATCTCGTCCGGTAGCGGCTTGTGGGTCACGATGGTATGGCCCCAGGCAATCAAGTAGGGGCCGGCGCAGCCCCAACGCACCATGCGTTGCGGAAACGGCGGCAAATCCCGCGCTGCGCTCAGCGGTGTGACGTAGTGCAGCCCGGCGTTGTTGCTGGTGACGACGTAGTGAGTGAAATTTCTCATGCTTGTCTCAGCGGGGAGTGCGCGAAAAGGCGGGCGTGTAGGTGGCGCGAATGGGCCCTGTGGGTGCGTTGCCGCGCCAATACGGCAGGGTATTGATCCTGCTCTCGCCGGGTATGCGGCACGGCAGTAGCGACGCGCCGCAGGACCAAAAGGTATTGCGGGCAGCCGTCTCCGAGCGATCCCGTGCCATGGCGGAAGCGGCTGCGAGAACCGCGCAGACTAACCCAATCCTCACGAATAATTCATTGATCCGTATCATCTTTCACCTCTTCGGTTAGACGTTCATTTGGCGACTATTGGTTGATCTGCGCTTGTCATGGGGTGTAGAGTGAGCCTCATGCGCGTCGCCGGGAGGGCATTCATCGGCGACTTTCTCGTGGGACATTCTCGTTAGCGGTTGTCCCCAGTCAACCACCTGCGACATTTAACCTTGCCCTAACTGAACTGAAAGCAAGAAGGAGAACACGATGCTCAACAGAGAACTTGCCAACCGTGCCCGTGCCGCCGAGGCGCAGAAATTACTGCTTGCCTACGAGGCCGCGCGTCGCCATCGTTCCGTGAAGGACACGGCGATTTCCCTGCAAGTGGATCGCAAGACCATCACGCGCCTGCGCAGCGGTAGCCACAGCCCGAATCGCAAGCTCTGGGAGGCGTTGGCCGAGGCCTACGACAAGCACTATCCATCGGGCTATCCTGAACATATCCACGCTTGGCTGCAGAAGTGGCGCGCGCTGCGCTATTTTGGCGAGGAGAAATACGAATTGGCGACATTCATTGCCGCCATCGACCCGGCGCTGAAATACGAGTTGGCGCTGCTGACCAAATCAGGCCATCAGTTCGAGGCCGCAGCCGCAGCGTTTGCGCTGGCGACTTTGAGCGCATCGAAAGATTTCGACTGCATCGAAGACGAACGCGAATTCGCGAAATTCCGCCCGCATCAAGAAAGCTACCACGCCGATGCGATGAATTATTTGGCGCAAGCGGAGGAATATGCGCGCGGCCATCTCAACGGCGCGACGAATCCGAAGCCTGCTGCACTGCGTTTACTGTGGAAAATTTTAGTCAACCGCGACGTGTTGAATTATCGTGCGGGTAAGCCAAGGCCCAATCTACAAGCCATTCTCGAGGCAGGCCAGGCGTTGCTCGAATTCGAACCGTACAACTGGGAAGTGGCATGGAACTGTTTCAACTACGCGTCGACATTGCAAAATGCGGAGGCAGTTACCCGTCTATGGCCCACCGTGTTGGAACTCATGCCCGATCTCAAGCAGCCCGATGCGCGCGTGCCTGGCGATAGCTACAAACGTTGGGTCGACGATCCCGATCTTGCCTTCGCCATTGAGCAACTTGGCCTCGCGCAGCAATTCCAATCCGCAGCGGCAGCCTAGGAGACGATCATGTTGCGATATCTCATCTTGATCGGGGCCTTGGCGGCGATGCCGTTAAGCAGCTTCGCGATGGCGGAAGCCGTCGACGAGCGCGCTGCAGAACCGATGGCGAACGATCAGCAATGCAAAACCGAAGGTCCGGTGTGGGTGGTGGAGGCGACGAAGACGTCGCCTACTCAGGGGCCGGTTTGGGTCGTTATCAAAACGAAAGGTTTGAAGACCGTTTCGTGAACGCGGTAGGGTTGATCAAGGTGCAAAGTGCCGGTTCCACCATCTGAGAAACCCAGTGGATCCGTTGCTAGTCGCCCGAGCCCAGGCCCTGGCAGTACTTGCCTTCATGCCACGTTTGCTAACAAAGAAATGTAGGGCGGGATTCCATCCCGCCGATCTTCATTTGCCGCCCCGTTTTTCGTGCAATCGATATTAGGTGGAACTGGATTACCGGGCAAATATCGATCGTTCCGCGTGGACAACGAGTTGCCCACCCGACGTGACTTCAAGCAGCCTGCATCACATCATAAGGTTGAATCAGCACCTCGGCCGGAATGCCGAGGCCCGTCGACTGGGCGGTGCAGGTTGGTACAGGTGGCGCCGTCTGCCCATAGGCGGCGGGAATGAGCAATGCAATAGACATTAAAAAGCCAAGACCAATCGCGTATTTTCGTGAGGCGTTCATATTTTCTCCTGTATCCAACCGCTGTGTTCCAAGCGGTCAATAAATCTTCTACCTCGAAACGGTACAAAGACCTAGTGTAGTGGCTCGAAATTATTGGAACTTAAAATGTGCCTTTTCCTGTCTGGCTTCATTGCTCGTCGATGTAATGCCTGAAAAAGCTCCATGAGCCGACACTGTCTCGGCGAGGTGTTGACAATAAATGTGGAATTTTTTCACTCTTTTAGTTTCCTCCGCTCTTGCGCCTATTTCAAGGGCAGCGCAAGCGCTGCGTAGCATTGGCAGCGGGGTTCGCGAGCGAATGCGGCCTGCCATTAATAGGCGCGTTGACGGTGGCTGAAGCCGAGCCCCATCAGCCCAAGCCCGAGTAGAACTAGGCTGGCCGGCTCAGGCACGGTTCCGCCCGGATCAGTCTTACGGAATCCGCGGATTTCGCCTCCGGGAAACAGAACGGTACGAATGTTAAGGTACGCTGTCCCGGCAAGCGCACCAGCAAATACGCACCAGCGAATAACGCCGCCTCGGCCCCTGGCGGCAGCACCACCGTTCGCCGTAATTAAGGGTGCGTTGAACGAGGCTAAAAGGGTCGTGTCATAAGTATTGTCGTAGCAGCCCTAGCAGACGATTCCATGGCGGCGGATCGAGCGGGTGGATACCCA
The DNA here is from genome assembly GCA_046598945.1 of Burkholderiales bacterium. Classification (GTDB taxonomy): domain Bacteria; phylum Pseudomonadota; class Gammaproteobacteria; order Burkholderiales; family JALYOK01; genus JALYOK01. The sequence continues at coordinate 18,959 of JBKJHT010000138.1, forward strand.
ATCTTCGCGTTGTATTGCCTGGCCAATCGGTTTTGTGATCGATGGCGAATTGGACGGCTTGTTGGAGATTGTTTTGGTTCATGCTGCTTTGGAGTTTACAGAAACGGCATCGCGAGAAGCGTAAGCGACGCGGCGATCTCAGCGTGGCAACCGACCTTCGCCCTGCCGGCGAGATTGCTTCGCGTTAGCTCGCAATGACAATGACTCTATCGCAGACGAAAAAAAACCCCGGCAAGCCGGGGTTTTTTCAATCAGAGGGGTTAAGCTTGAACGACTTGTATGTTCGAAGCTTGTTTACCTTTGGGTCCCGTCGTCACGTCGAAAGAGACCTTTTGGTTCTCTTTGAGCGTCTTGAAGCCAGCCGACTGAATCGCCGTGAAATGCGCGAAAAGATCGTCGCCACCGCCATCGGGAGTGATAAAGCCAAAACCTTTAGCGTCGTTAAACCATTTAACCGTACCTGTTGCCATATTTCGTATCCTAAATCCTAAAAAAATCATACAAGGCTTGCGCCCTCCGCGCTGGAAGATCAAGTACAAAATAAGGGGGATACCGCAGATTTAGAGCTTGAATTCGACCAACGGCGCTATTAAGCGCGTAAACCTAGGCCAAGTCAAGTACTAGTGCAGCATTATTTTACGGTAGTTCCGACTTCCTAAGACGGCCATTTGGCGCGGGTCTGCAAGGCGGATTCGTGGAAAGCCCGTATGGAGCGGCGTCTATTATGCGACAATCGAGAAATACTGGGTTTTCCCATAATTTAGGCTTGCACGGCGTAATCATTCACTGACCTACCCAACCCCAACGGTCTAGGCTACAATCCTCATGCACTAGGCGTCCGCTTGCGCTTGGCGGGCCGAAGAAAACCAAACTACGAGGAGATAACACCCATGAAACCTGTATCAAAGTGGCTTACATTTGCATTACCCACGGCGATCGCGCTTGCGATGACCAGTGGCGTAGCAAGCGCCGAAAGCGCCGCGCAACGCGCGGTCGATGCCGCGAAGAAGATGTGTAACGGCCAGACGATTACCATCGTTTGGGAGGCGGGTCTGCAATCGCTCGATCCGAAAAACTATTCCGGTCCGCTGTGGGAAAAGCTCACGTCTTGCAAGGTCAGCGTGGTTGAAGTCTCGACCGCCGACATGTTCACCAAGATCATGCAGGAATATCGCGCGGGAACCGGCGCCTATGACGCGCTGAACGTGATTCCGGCGTGGATGCCCGATCTCGTGCAAGCCGGCGCCCTGGAGCAACTGGACGCGATGGTCGACAAATATAAGTTTCGCGAGGAACTGCAAAAAATCGCCCCGACCTATCGCGACAACCAAATGAAAGTGAACGGCAAGATCTACGGTTTCCCGGACGACGGCGACGTGTTCGTGATGTATTACCGTAAAGATCTGTTCGCCGATCCGGCGCTGCAAAAAGCGTTTAAGGCGAAACTGGGTTACGTCTTGGCGCCGCCGAAGACCTGGAAGCAATTCAGCGACATCGGCCAATTTTTCACCGACACCCTGAAGGACAAAGGCATTTACGGCGCATCGCAATTTCGCGAGCCGGGCTATGGCAACTTCATGTTCCAAGAGCGCTTCCGCAACGAAGGCGGCAAGTTCTTCGACGCCAACATGAAAGCGCAAGTCAACAATGCCATGGGTGTAAAAGTCCTGACCGAATGGCGTGCCGAAAATAAATTCATGCCGCCGGGCGTCGAGAAATTCGGCTTCGTTGAAAATCTCGCGACGTTTGTGAAAGGCCAAAGCGCGATGACAATTTCTTGGCCGCCTTATGGCCGCTTCGCCGCCGGATATTTGGCGGATGAAAAGGCGTTGGATTGGGTGCCGAAATCCACCGTCGCCGGCAAGGTTGGCTATGCATTACCGCCTGGCGGTCACCCGGAACTGGCAGCAGGTTTTGCCTTGTCCGTCGCTTCGTCGAGCAAGAAGAAGGAGCTCGCTTACCTCTTTATCCAATGGCTGAACAGCGAAGAGATCTCTATGCAGCGCGTGCAATTGCCCTACGCCTTGCGCGATCCCTTCCGCGATTCGCATTTCACCAGCAAAGAATATTTGGCGAAGTGGCCCGATGCGAAGGATTACCTTGCTGCGTTACAAGCGGGTTCCAAAACCGGTTTGCTGGATCTTTCTTTGATTCAGACGGATAAATACGAAGAAGCGCTGCGCCAAGGTATCAGCCGTTTGTGGGCCGGGGACGATCCGAAAGCGATTATGGATGACGTAGCAAAATCCTGGGACGAAACCACCGCCAAGATCGGTGTTGCGAAGCAGAAAGCGGTTTACGACGCCTGGGCAGCTAAGGGTGGCGCGTATCCGAAGTAAGTTTGTTCTGTATTAGATGTGACAATAGCGCCGGTTCGTCCGGCGCTATTGTTTAATGGTTTATACCTAAGTATGCGCTTATTTTCTAATGTCGCGTCGCCCTCACCCTCTCCCGCGCGCGGGAGAGGGTGAGGGCGGGGTGGCCTACGAGGTGGCCTAGGGCCAGGGCCATGAGGGGTCGGCGTCGAAAATTAAAACAGCAACGACTAGTTGGAAGGTAATTTGAACCCTGCAAAACAGCACCACAATGGCTTTGTCGACCGCAACTTCAAACAGTTGCTGGTCGCGCCATCGATTTTTTTGCTGTTACTAGTTGGCGTGTTTCCGCTGCTTTATCTCATTATGGTGAGCTTTCAAGGCATTACCATGACGGAGAACAATACGGATTTCGTCGGACTGCAGAATTATGCTTATCTAGTCAAAGACAAACGCATGTGGCTGGCCCTCGGCCACACGATGATTTTTCTCGTCATCGCATTGCCGATCGAATTGTTGCTCGGCCTCGCCATGGCACAACTATTTTTAGAAAAGTTACCGGGAAGGCAAGTGTTTATCGCCTTGCTGGTGTTGCCCGTCGTTATCTCGCCGATTGTTGCCGGCGCGACCTGGTCGCTGATGTTCGATAACCGCTTCGGGCCGATCAATCAGATTATCGGCTGGATCATAGGCAAAGAGGTGGCTTTGCTGTGGACGTTTAACCCCCACCTCGTCTACCCAGCGATTCTGGTTGCCGAGATTTGGCAATGGACGCCCTTTATGTTTCTGCTTCTTCTGGCGGCATTGGCCAATGTCGATAAGTCTCAACTCGAAGCCGCCGCCATCGACGGCGCGGGCTATTGGCGCACGTTTCGGAAAATTGTATTGCCGTCGATTTGGCCGGTGATGGCGATCGCGTTGTTAATTCGCGCCCTCGATCTATTTCGCTTGTTCGACGTTGTCTGGGCGCTGACCCAGGGCGGACCGGGCACCATGACCGAGACGATTTCGATGTTTACGTACGTTCAGGGGTTTCGCCAGTTTGAAACCAGCTACACCGCTGCGGTGGCTTTGCTGATTATCGTATTGCTTAGCGTCGCACTGATATGGGCGCTACGCCGCGTGGAGTTATCGCGATGAGAACCAAGGGCAGGCAAGCATTGCGCCAAACATTTCGCTTCGCCGCCGCCACGGCCGTTACATTATTTTTCCTGTTTCCGATCTATTGGCTGTTCATGATTTCATTCAAGACTGCCGATGAGATTTATTCCTATCCGCCGGTGTGGTGGCCAAAGAGTTTGCAGTTCAACAACTACGCCGTGTTGTTTAAGGATGGCGACGCGATCACGGTTTGGAATAGTCTGGTCATCGCTAGCGCGTCCACGGTGTTGGCAATGTTGCTCGGCACGATCTGCGCCTACAGTTTGGCGCGCTACAAAACTGGTGGCGACAATCTTTCCAATTGGATTATTTCGCAGCGCATGGTGCCGCCGATTGCGGTCGTGTTTCCGATTTTCCTGCTCTATGTTTACCTCGGCTGGGTCGATACTTACATCGGCATCATCTTGCTTTACACCGCGTTTAATTTACCCTATGTGATTTGGATGATGCGTGGCTATATCCAAGATATTCCACGATCGCTAGAGGAATCGGCGTTGATCGACGGTTGCACCCGTTGGCAAGTGATCTGGAAAGTGGTTTTTCCAATGTGTCGCGCGGGATTGTTCGCCACGGCGATTTTTACCTTCGTATTCGCTTGGAATGAGTTTCTTTTTGCGCTGGTTCTCACCCGCACCGAAGTAACCACTTATACGGTTCAAGTCACGCACTACTTCGGCGGGCAATCGAATTTTTGGACCAAGATCGCCGCGATGTCCGTGCTCGGTACGGTGCCGGTATTCATCGCCGTGGTGTTCATGCAGCGCTATTTGGTCCGTGGCATTTCCCTCGGCGCCGTTAAAGGTTGAGATTAGTCACATGGCAGATTTAAAAATAACCGGATTACACAAATACTACGGCGACAATCACGTCGTAAAAGGCATTGACCTGGAAATTCCCGCCGGCGAATTCACCGTGCTGGTCGGCCAATCGGGCTGTGGCAAGAGCACGTTGCTACGAACCATCGCCGGGTTGGAAGAAGCGGATCAGGGCACGATCGAGATCGCCGGTCAAAGCGTCAATCACGTGCAGCCAAAAGATCGCGACATCGCGATGGTGTTTCAGAATTACGCGTTGTATCCCTACATGACGGTGTACGACAACATCGCGTTCGGACTACGTGTTCGCAAGACCCCGGCGAGCGAAGTCGAGACCAAGGTCACGCAGGCGGCAAAAATGTTAGCGATCGATCATTTATTGCAGCGCTTTCCGCGTCAGTTATCCGGTGGCCAGTTACAACGCGTTGCGATCGGTCGCGCCGTGGTGCGCAACGCGCGCTTATATTTGTTCGACGAGCCCTTATCTAATTTAGATGCCCAATTGCGCGACGAAATGCGCGGTGAGATCAAGCGCTTGCACCAAGAGCTCGACAAGACCATGATCTATGTCACCCACGATCAGATCGAAGCCATGACCTTGGCCGATCGCATCGTGCTGATGCGCGAGGGCAAGATCGAGCAGCAGGGTGCGCCGTTGGAATTGTTTGAGCGACCTGCGACGAAATATGTGGCGGGGTTTCTCGGCTCGCCGTCGATGAATTTTATCCCGGCAACCATGCTGAAAGAGCCGGGCGGACTCGCCGTGAAGTTGGCCGCGGATCTTACGCTACCACTGCCGTTGAGCCGATTTCAAGGCGCCGCGAGCTACGCCGGCCAAGCGCTCATCCTGGGCATCCGGCCGGAACATATGAGCCGGCGGGGTGTCGCGCGCGACGGGCTGGCAAACGCGGAAGCGATTGTGGAGTTGATTCAACCGACCGGATCGCGTACCTTCGCGGAGTTTAAATTGGGCGGCGTGAAGGTGGTCGCGGAACTCGAAGCTCACGACGTGCAGCGTGCCGGTGAGCGGCTGGAACTGAGCATCGATATGAATCGGGCGATTTTGATTGACCCTACTACAGAAAAAGTAATCTAGCAACGGAGCAAGGCAATGGTCATGACTACGCCATCCCGTGCCGTCAAATTGACCGGCACCGAACAACCCGATGTGATCGGGCAGATTTTGAACGCCGGTCCACTGTCGGTCGAATTCGACAACGGCAATCTACGCTACATTCGCATGAATGGCGTCGAGGTTTTGCGAGCGATCGGCTACTTGGTGCGCGACGAAAATTGGGGCACCTACACGGCAGTGCTGAGCAATCTCAAGATCGATCAGCGCAAGGATAGTTTCTCCGTGTCCTATCGCGCCCAGTGCACGCGCCTCGGCCAGCAAATCGATTACGACGCGACGATCGAAGGCAAGAGCAACGGCAGTCTTGCCTTTCGCGCGACGGCGAAACCAAAGCGTGATTTTTTAACCAATCGCACCGGCTTCGTCGTCTTGCACCCTGTGCAGGGTGTGGTCGGCCACCCGCTGAAAGTGGAGCATGTGGACGGCAGTATCACCAACAGCGCGTTTCCCGAGCAGGTGAATCCCGATTGTCCGTTTCGCAACATTCGCGCGCTGTCCCACGAGGCGCTACCGGGTGTATGGGCGCGCTGCGTCATGGAAGGCGATGCCTACGAAATGGAAGACCATCGTAACTGGAGCGACGCCTCATTCAAAACCTATGTCCGCCCGCTGGCGCGACCGTGGCCCTACATCTTGCCGGCCGGCCAAGAATTTCGACAATCGGTGACACTGAATTTCTCCGGAACAGCGACAAAAGTAAGCAAGTCGAGCCGGGGCGGCGGCGTGCAAGTGAAAGTCGGCGCGGCGACGCAACAGATCATCCCGCCCATCGGCTTGGGTATGCCGGCCGAAGAGTTGGATCATGCTTTGTCGCAGACCGAGCTGATCAAAATGTTAGCGCCGAATTTTCTCGTGTGCTTCTTCGATCCGCGTCAGCAACACGGCGTTACCGAGCTATCGAAATTTCGCCGCATCAGCGAGAAAATCGGTGCGGACGTCGCATTAGAAATCGTCGTGCAAAGCTTGGATGATTTCAGCGGTGAACTGGAACGCGTTGCCGAATATGTCGGCATGGCTGGGCTGAAACCGTCCGCCGTTGCCGTGTGCCCGGTCGGTCATCTGAAATCCGTTTTGCCGGGTGGAGCCTACCCGCCAGCACCGGATCTCGAAGCGCTTTACCAAGCCGCAGGCGCCGCATTCCCGAAGGCAAAAATCGGTGGCGGTATGTTTTCGTTTTTCACCGAACTCAATCGCAAACGCCCACCGGCGCAGGGGCTCGACTACATCACCCATACCACCAGCCCCATCGTGCACGCGGCAGACGATCGTTCGGTGATGGAGACGTTGGAGGCATTGCCGTATCAGATCGAAACAGCGAAAGCGTTTTCCGCTGGTGTCCCGCATCGCGTCGGCCCGAGCGGTATCGGCGCGCGCGATAATCCGCACGGTGCGACTTATTCGGATAATCCTAACAATTTGCGCGTGTGTCTGGCGAAAATGGATCCGCGTCAGCGTGGCCTGTTCTCGGCCGCGTGGACGCTAGGCTACGTCGCAAGCCTCACGCGCGCCGGTGTGAGCAGCATCAGCATGGGCGCGCCAACCGGGCCGCTTGGCATGATTTACCGGGAAGCGGAGCATACTCAGCCGTTCTTCGACGATCTCGAGGCGGTGGCGGTTTATCCTGTGTTCCACACCATGAGCGCGTTGAATCGCGCATCCGGCAATCCGATGTTACCGACCGTGTCGTCCAATCAAGGCAAGGTCGCCTGCTTAGGCTGGCGCGAGAAATCGGGAAATACCGTGATGATCGCCAACTTGACCGCGGAACAGCAAGTGATTGGCGTCGCCGGCATTCCAGACGGCGCGACGATCGGCACGCTTGATGAGGATAGTTTTATTTTTGCCACGACTAATCCAAAAACATTTCGCCGCGCCGGGAAATTACTCGACGATGCGAAACAGATTCGCTTGAGTGGTTATGCGGTGGCGTACATCAGTTACGAATAAGCCCCGGCGCGAATTAATTTCCGGTCGTTATAACTTAAGTCAAAGCTGATTAGCCAGGACGCCCGCCGATATTGGCTCGCAGCGATGCCTAGCCTGGGAGCCGCACTCAGATTGCCTCGCAGGCCATTGTTTATTGTGGCTCGGGCGCTTTTTCCAGACCCTTGATCTTCGTTCCGGGTCCGAGTTTACGTTTTTTGAACCATCCGCTTGCCATCTCCAGCGAGTATTTGGCGGGTGCTTTTGCCATATGCGCATCGAGGGTTTCGGGTTTCATTTCCTCAATATTGATGATGACGCCTTTTTCGTCGATGAATGCGACGCTCAGCGGGATCAGCGTATTTTTCATCCACATGCCGGTGATATGCGGCTGAGGGTAGACGAATAACATCCCTTCGTTGTCCTTCATTTTCTGACGAAACATGAGGCCTTGAGCGCGATCCGATGGGATGCTGGCGACTTCGGCGATCACGTTATGGACACCGCCTACCGCCAAGGTTATCTTTGGCAATTTGGCTACCTCTACCTCTGCGTAAGCGATAGAGGCGAGAAGTAAGGTGCCCATGGCGATGTATTTTTTCATGATCAGTGCTTTCCTGTGGAACCGAATCCACCTGCGCCACGATCGCTGGCGGTGAATTCGTCCACGATGTTGAGTTGAACTTGCAGTATCGGAACGATAACTAATTGCGCGATGCGTTCCATGGGATTGAGGGTGAAGCTCACCTGGCCGCGATTCCACAGGGAAACGAAAACCTGTCCCTGATAATCGGAATCAATGAGGCCAACCAAATTCCCCAAAACGATGCCGTGCTTGTGACCCAGCCCAGAGCGCGGCAGGGCGATGGCGGCGTAACCCGGATCGCCGATGTGGATTGCAAGTCCGCTCGGAATGAGGTGGGTAGTCCCCGGCGCGATCTCCAGGGTTTGCTCGATGCAGGCGCGCAGATCCAGTCCCGCCGCGCCCGGCGTGGCATAGGCCGGCAACTGATCGCGCATGCGCGGATCGAGAATTTTTACATCAAGGGTTTGCATCAGGTTTTTTCTTTGCTGGTTTTTCTGGCGGTGCGGGCACGCGGTGCGGTTTGGCGCGCCATCAATTTCGCGATGTGTCGCACCAACTCACGCGCCAGCGCGTCTTTCGGTTGACGTCCCAATGGATGAACGCCGTCGTCGTCGAACAATATCAGTTCATTGTCGTCGCTGGCGATGGCGGTTTGCACCAGATTCGCGGCAAGGAGCGGGAGCTTTTTGCGTTTGCGTTTTGCTTCCGCGTATTCGTGCAGGCTGTCGCTTTCCGCGGCAAAGCCGACACAGAACGGCGCGTTTGGCAGTTGCGCAACCTGGGCTACGATGTCCGCGGTGGGCACGAGTTCTAGCGTCAGCGCCGCAGTGGATTTTTTGATCTTGCTGCGGCTGGGTTGCTTGATGGTGTAATCGGCTATGGCGGCGACGCTGATGAATATTTCTTTACCGGAAATATTCGCCATCACGGCTTTATGCATGTCGGCGGCGCTGACCGCAGGAACCACGGCAGCGCCCCACGGCGGCGAAAGACTCGATGGTCCGCTCACCAAGGTCACCGTTGCGCCGGCATCAAGCGCCGCACGCGCAATCGCGTAGCCCATCTTCCCCGAGCTGCGATTGCTGATGCCGCGCACCGGATCGATTGCCTCGAACGTCGGCCCCGCAGTGATCAGCACGCGCTTACCGGCCAAAATTTTCGGCGCGAAGCAGCTTTTGATTGCAGCGAAAATATCCACCGCTTCGAGCATCCGCCCCATGCCCACTTCGCCGCAGGCTTGATCGCCGGCAGCCGGGCCGAGCAGCGTGACGCCGTCCTTGGTCAGCAAAGCAACATTGCACTGGGTCGCTGGGTTGTCCCACATTTGTCGATTCATTGCCGGCGCGATCAGCAGCGGGCATTCCCGAGCAAGGCACAATGTCGAGAGCAAATCATCCGCTAAGCCATGGGCGACTTTCGCCATGAAATCCGCGCTCGCCGGCGCGATGACTATGCCGTCGCAATCCCTCGACAGATCGATGTGCGCCATGTTGTTCGTCACACGCGGATCCCACAAATCGGTGTAGACCGTGTTTCCCGACAGGGCCTGCAGGGTCACCGGCGTGATGAAGCGGCACGCCGCTTCCGTCATCACCACTTGCAGTTCAATATCAGCTTGCCGCAACAAGCGAACCAGCTCCGCCACCTTGTAGGCGGCGATGCCACCGGTCACACCCAACAACAATTTTTTCGGTCGATTTTGATTCATAATTGACAACATTCTAACCAAAAGAGCTTGCCATGGCGATTCGCGATTGGCCCGTAGACGAACGTCCGCGCGAGAAACTGCTTGCCCGCGGGCCCACGGCGCTTTCCGATGCGGAGTTGCTGGCGATTTTGCTGCGCACCGGGGTAACCGGCAAGAGCGCCGTTGACCTCGGTCGTGAGTTGATCCAGCGCTTCGGCAGCCTCACCCAATTGTTCGCGGCAAGCGAAACGGCGCTGTGTGAAGCGCCCGGCATGGGCCCGGCAAAATATGTGCAGTTTCAAGCGATTTTCGAGGTCGCGCGCCGCGTGTTGGTAGAAGAAATGAAGCGCGGTGATTTGTTATCTTCGCCCAAGGCGGTGCGGGACTATTTGCGGCTGTATTTTCAACAACATCAACGTGAGGCGTTCGTCGCGATTTTTTTAGACACCCGGAATAGAGTCGTCGCGCTGGAGGAATTATTCGCCGGCACCTTGCAGCAAACCAGCGTTCATCCACGAGAAATCGTCAAGCGCGCGTTGTCATTGAATGCCGCTGCCGTGATGTTTGCCCACAACCACCCCTCCGGCATCGCCGAGCCGAGCCCCGCTGATCGTCATCTGACCCAAGTATTGAAGAATGCGCTCACCCTGGTCGATGTACGGGTGCTGGACCATTTCGTTGTTGGCGACGGTGTGCCGTATTCCTTCGCCGAGCAAGGCTTACTTTGACGGGCAAATAATTTTCGTGCGATAATTGGCGTTTAGTTCGGAGCAGGGCCATGGCCAGAGTATGCATGATTACCGGGAAAAAGCCGCTTGTCGGCAATCACGTTTCCCACGCGAATAACAAGACCAAGCGACGTTTTCTGCCCAATTTGCAGCGTCGCAAGATTTGGGTTGAAAGTCAAAATCGTTACGTCAGCCTGCGGATGACCACGGCTGCGTTGCGCACCATCGACAAGAACGGCATCGATTCCGTACTCGCCGATTTAGCTGCCGCCGGCGTTAAAGTCTAAGGAGATTAACCATGCGCGATAAAATCAAATTGGAATCGACTGCCGGAACCGGTCATTTTTACACCACCACCAAAAATAAGAAGACCATGCCGGAAAAAATGGAAGTGAAGAAATTCGATCCGAAAGCACGCAAGCACGTGATCTACAAAGAGACCAAGCTCAAGTAAATCGGGAGCAAGTTAAGCCAATAAAAAAGCCCGCATCAGCGGGCTTTTTTATTGGGTGATTAACCGCGTTAAGCGTAGCAACGCAAGCGGCGCGAGAAATCTTTCAATGGCGTGATGCCGCTTACTTCCGCACGATAGCACCAGTCTTCCAGTTGCTTGACTAACTGTTCACGCGTTGCGTTGGAGCGACCCCAGATCGAATCCAATTCCTGGCGCATCGAGTAAATCGTTTTCAGCACCGTGCTGGAACTCATGACGGTATTGAACTTCTCGCGATCCGGCGCCGTCAGCGCTTCCGGCTCGAGATGCAGCCAGTGCTTCAGCGCGCGAAACACCCCGGAATCGGTGATCGTCGACAGCGACGGAATGCGTTGCTTCAGGTTCGCGAATTCTTCGGCACAGGTGCGTTGCAGCGCGCGGCGATAGTTATTCAGCACTTCGTAGCGATGAGTAATGATCGCTTCCAGGGTTTCGCTATCGCAGGCGGCCTTCGCTTCCGTGAAACGAACTATGGGTGCGATTTTTTTCACTTTTGCCAAGCCGAGAAACGCCAGTGCGCGAATGTAAACCCAGCCGATATCGAACTCGTACCATTTGGTGGAAAATTTGGCCGAGGTTCCATAGGCGTGGTGGTTGTTGTGCAATTCCTCACCGCCGATAAAGATTCCCCAAGGAATCAAATTCCGGCTCGCATCTTCGCATGCGTAGTTGCGATAACCCCAGTAGTGCGCGACGCCATTGATGATTCCGGCTGCGAACAGGGGAATCCAAATCATCTGCACCGCCCATACGGTCAGTCCCATGGTGCCGAATAGTATGAGGTCAATAATCAACATCAAAGTTACGCCGTGGGTGTGATGCTTGGCATAAAACTTTTCCATAAAATCGTCGGGTGTGCCACTACCGAACCGATCCAATGTGTCTTGATTTTTTGCTTCGGCGCGATACAGTTCGGCACCTTGCCACATGACCTTCTTGATGCCCAAAATCTGCGGGCTATGGGGATCTTCCTCGGTTTCGCAGCGCGCATGGTGCTTACGATGGATGGCGGTCCATGCTTTGGTAGTCTGGCCGGTGGTCATCCACAGCCAGAAGCGGAAAAAGTGGCATACCGCTGGATGCAGTTCCAGGGCGCGATGGGCCGAGTAGCGATGCAGATAGACGGTCACGGCAACGATGGTGATGTGGGTGAGCGCCAAGCACAACACGATGTAACCCCACCAGGGCAAAACGATTAGTCCGTTCAATAAACTGTTCAACAGGGCCACTAAGGTCCCTCCTTAATTACATGAATGGTTGCAAATTGTACGCGAAGAGGCGCGTGACGCAAGCCTTATTTGCGATCCAATTGTAAACTTATATGGCAAATTAAGGGGTTAGGTCACAAAAATAAAATTACTTTAAAAACAGTGGCCTGCGAGCCGCGCCTGGCTTGGCACTCAGCTCAGTTAGGGTGGGATTCGGGTTTAGGCAGCGTCTCGGCGAGTATCCGAATTTCCCGCTGCGGATAGGGGATTTGGATCCCTTTGTCATTAAATGTCTGCCAAATTCGCATATAAAGCTCGGAACGCAACTGAATTTGCCCAGCTTCCGGGTCGGAAATCCAGACGCAAAGCTCAAGCTCGATGCCGTTGTCGCCGAACCGCGTCACAAATGCACCCGCTTGGGGTTCTTTCAGCGCGCGCGGATGTTCGCGGCCGATGTTCGTCAGTAAATCCAGTGCCAATGCCGGTGGGCTGCCAAAGCTGATCTGTAGGGGTAAGCGCAGCAACACGCGCTTATCCGACAGCGAATGGTTAATCACCGTGCCGGTAATCAGGCTTTCGTTAGGGATGATTGCTTCGGTACCGTCCAGGCTGCGCACCACGGTGTAACGGGTGTTGAGTTGCGACACCACGCCCTGGCGCTGGTCGATAGTAACCATATCGCCGATACGGATCGAGCGATCGAGCAAAATGATGAAGCCGCTGACGTAGTTACTGGCGATTTTTTGCAGGCCAAAGCCGAGCCCGACGCCTAATGCGCCACCGAACACCGATAACACGGTGATATCGATCCCAACCGCCGGCAACGCAATCAACACCGCCAACGCCAGCAAAATGACGCGCAACAGCTTGATGAATACCGCGCGCAAACTCGAGTCCCAGTGCGCCGCGCCCATCACTCGACTTTCGATGGCGCGCGCGATCCACAGGGCGATCACCACCGTGATCACGACCGTGACGATCGCCTGAATAATCAAAAAAACCGAGATGCGCTGCTTGCCGACGTTGACGCTAATACCGTCGAGGAAACCCATCAGCAGCGGCAGCACGCCGACGATGTACAGCGCCATCAGCGACCAAATGGCGTAGGCGATGAAGCGTTCCGACGCCTTGAGCGTTGCATTCGGCGGAAATACGCGCCGTACGATATAGATAGCCAAGCGCACCAGCGCCAAGGAACCGAGTAGCGGAACTGCTAAGTCGAGCAAGGGATGGGCGCCTTGGCCCAGGATGAAGTGCCGCGCGCTCAGTACCATAAGCAGGGCGACAACGGGGAACACGATGCGCAGCAACCCGCCCTTGCCGACCGCCCAACTCGGTGGCGTGGCCGCGCCGCGGCGATTGACCCACCACGCGGCAAGCGCGCCGAGGGCAAGCGCACCCGCGATCACTGCCAGCTCGGTTAGCAGCAGCGGGTTGCGCAGGTCGCGCAGCGCTTCGATGAGACTGGCGAATAGTGTGCCGCCGGTCAGTTTCATGGTGGTGGACTTAACATTTCGTTATTCAAAATGGATTCCATGTTGCCAATGCCGTTGCCAATTTTCCTGATAGGCTTTTGCCACCGTCCGGTCGTCGTAAATCATTACGACGTTCTCGGCATTATATTTTTGCGCCGCCTGGGTGAAATTAAAACTCCCGGTGATCACAACGGGATTCGCACCCTCCGCGTCGATCAGCATGACCTTGTTGTGGGCCGAAGCATGTTCGCCGTCGAGCATGACATTGACGCCCGCCTGCTTCAAATCACGCAGCAAAAAACCCGCGCCGCGCTCGAACTGTTCTCGATCCGCGAGCAGAGTCACCTCGATGCGGCGCTGGCTCGCGTCCTGCAACGCCCGCGCGATGGCCTTGTTGGTGAAGTTGAAGGCTTGTACGCGAATAGTTTGCTTCGCGCCGCGGATCGCTTGGGTGATGACGGCGGCGATATTATCGCCCGGCGTAAACAGAACCCGTAGCTTCGCCGCGTTTACCGTCGCGTCCGCCATGGCGGCGCCCACCGCCAGCAGCGAACACAGCAGCGCGATGCGGATTTTTCGCGACATCACGATTGTTTTTCTAGCACGGCGGCGAAAAATCCATCGGTGTTATGGTGATGGGGAAAAATTTGAAGATTTTCGCCGCAATCGATTTCGATCTGCTGCGCGCGCAAAATGTCCTGGCTGTTGAGCAACCGAAAATCCGGGTTCGCCGCGAGAAAGGTTTCGACGACGGCTTCGTTCTCTTCCTTCAAGATGCTACACGTCGCATACACCAAGCGCCCACCGCGCTTGAGTAGAGGTGCCGCACCCGCAAGAATGTTACTCTGCTTGATCGTCAGCTCGGCGATACCCTCAGCGCTCTGCCGCCATTTCAGATCGGGGTTGCGCCGCAACGTGCCGAGCCCGCTGCACGGCGCATCCACCAGCACGCGATCGACTTTTCCCGCGAGGCGTTTGATACGCGCGTCGTTTTCATGCTCGATGCGCACCGGTTGCACATTAGACAACCCTGAGCGTTTCAGTCGTGGCTTGAGATTGGCGAGGCGTTTCTCGGATATGTCGAAGGCATACAGTCGTCCTGTCGAATGCATCAGTGCGCCGAGCAGTAAGGTTTTGCCGCCGGCGCCGGCGCAAAAATCCACCACCATTTCGCCGCGTTTTGGCGCGACCAAATAGCCCAGCAATTGGCTGCCTTCATCCTGCACTTCCACGTGGCCTTCGACTAGCAAACGATGTTGCTGTAGCGCCGGTTTGCCGACCACGCGAATGCCCACCGGCGAAAACGGCGTCGCGCTCGCCTCGACCTCGATTTCCGCTAGTTCGGCCAACACCGTGGCGCGATCCGAATGCATGGTATTGACGCGTAAGTCCAACGGTCCCGGCTGATTCAAACCGTCAGCCAGCGCAATGAGTTCCTGTCGCGAGTGGTGCTTTAGATAAAGCTGAATTAACCATTCCGGGAAATTCGTCTCGGCCGGCAGCGATAGATGGCCCGGCGCCGCCGCGACGATCGCGCGTAACAATTCGCGCTCATGGGGTTTGGTGAAGCCACTCGTGGCTCTGACCTCCCAGCCCTGAACTTTCACCAGGGTCGCCAGCAACAGCAAGCGCGGCTGATCGCTCTGGGTTAAATACATCAACCACGAACGCTTGCGCAGCAACGCGTAAATCGTCTCGGCAATCAAGCCGCGATCGCGCATGCCGAGATTTTTATTGTCGCGAAAAAAATGCCTCAGCACCGCATCGGCCGGATGGACGAAACGCAGGACTTGTTTCGTTGCTTCTAGCAACGTTTCAAACTGGAGAGGGGATATCAAAGGAAGGTAACTAAGTTAAATGGAGATTACCAATAAGGGTGCTACCCCTCACCCTAGCCCTCTCCCCAAAGGGGCGAGGGGAATCCACTCCCTCTCCCGCTAAGCGGGAGGGTTGGGGTGAGGGGAGGCGCACCGTCTGGAAAAAACGCCACTCAATTGTGAGTAACGCATCATTTTGTGCTAACTACTTTAATAGCCATCAACGACTGCTCGATGACACTGCCTTTTTTGTCGGTGACCCGGATTTTAACAGGGAGGTAGTGATGTTCCAACGCCAGCCATACTTCCATGCCGTCTTCATCGCCTTTGCGTTGCTTCAGAATTTTCAGCGTATGAAATTTGCCGCCCTCCAAACTGATGACTTCCGTACCGGCGCGTTCGAACGCATAACGTTCCAGCTTGCGGCCGTTGGTGACAATTACGCTCAGATCTTCGCCCAACGGCGGCGCGAAGGCCAGTTGAAATAATAGGCTCAACATATCTTGCGTGCCTGGTGTCGCGGCTTCGGTGCGCTCGCCGCTCTTGCCGTTAAAGCGAACGGAATTGTCGGCCCAATTGAACGCCGCGCTGTCTTTTTTGCCGCGCCGCTCCACGCTGAACGTCGTTGGGCGCAGCCCGTTTGCGGCGATATCGCCTTCGCTGGCTTGCACATACTTGCCGGCGACGGCGAAGATGCCTGAACCTTGCGCGATGCTGTCGAGGCGGTAGTGGCCATCGGCAAATTTCCAACTCAGCGTAAGCTCACCCGATACGATCCCCATGCGCAATTTGTATTGCGCCTCACCGCTCGCCGGCATCGGTAGCGCGCTGGGATCGATATTCACCGTGGGCGGTGCGATCACGGCAACTTTGTCGGGCGGCGGGGTGACCGCCGGCGCTGTGACCGGCGCGTCTTTCGGCTTGCTGACCACGATCGACGGCGCATCGACCCGCGGCGGACCCTCTTGGCCAACCGGTTCGAGCGGATGCGGCGCCGTGGCGATGGCGGGCATCGGCATTGGCGTGGGTGGCGGTTCCTCAGCAATTTTCGCTTCCGCGACCACGACATCCTCCGCCGGCATGGTCGGGTTCTCAATCGGTGTCGGCGCCCGAACTTTCGCGCCGGAGCGCTCGTGAATGTTCGCAAGTGGCGCCGGTGCGCTGGATACTTCAGCGACGGGTTCGATTTTTTCAGGTGCCGGGCTGGGGGCTATATCCGGTGTGGCCTCTGGCATGGGTGCCTTGGAGATCGGCTCTGATACGGGGTGGGGGGCTGGCCCGGGGTGGCCTAGGGCCATAGGGCCACCTCGGGCCATACGTTCTACGGGCACGGCCTGTTTCGGGGTTAGTTTCTTTAGCGGTGACTTGGCAGCCTTTTTTGCCACTGCCGTGACCTTTGGCGCCGACAATTCCTTGGCCGCCTCGGGCGGTGGCGCGTCGATCGGCTCCGCACTCGAGCTCCCTGGCGCCGCGAGGGTGGCCTTGAGCGTGAGGGCCGACGGTACATCGAGCGATTGAGTTTTCACACCAACGCCATACAGGAACGAAGCGTGGACGACCATCGATAGCACGATCATCGACACGAAGGTGCGCGAAGGTCGGAATGCCGGCGGCGCGAGGGCAGCCACGTTAGTCACTGCACCGTTTCATCGATGCTGATTGTGCTGAGCACTTGCTCCAACTTATGTTCGTCATTGGCGGCCATGACTTTCACCGGCACGTAGTGTTGATCCTTGCCCAGCCATAGTTCGAAACTCGCGTCGTCTGTTTCTTCCTTAATTTTGGAAACGTGGACGGTGTCGTATTTCCCCGCCGGTGTTTGCACCATCTGATCTTTTAGCACGCGATAGGGATATTCCTCGACTTTCTTGCCATCGGTCAACGTCACTGAACCGTCCGCCTGGGGCGGCGCGAACATAAACTGGTATTTCAGCGACAAGCTATCGAAAGTATGGGCTTTGAGTTCGTGTCGCTTCGTTTCGCCGTTGCGCGTGAGCAGTAGTTCGCCACCGTTCCAATTGAAGTCCGCCGCGAGATTTTTGCTCGGTTTGTTACTCAGGGTTTGGGTAAAGTGGTCGGGCACTAGGCCCGCTGCCGTCACCGTGCCGCTCGCCGTTTGCGTCAGCGTCGGCAGCAGCCAACTGAGAATAGGTTTCGCCACACTCTCGATGGAATACTTGCCATCGCGAATGACGAATTTCTCGGTCACCTCACCGAGTTTGGTCGTGCCATGGATTAAGAAATAGGTCGTCCTAATCTCGCGCACCTGTGCCTCTGCAATCCCGGTGCACGCAATCAAGAGCACTGCAAACAATCGTTTCATCCAACTTCTCTAGGGCTAATGAGTGTGCCGCCTGCGTCGGCGGTCCCGTCGAACTTAACGCGCTGATCGGCGCCGAGGCTGACCTTGCCCTCGACCAGCCAGCGCAGAGCGCGCGGATAGACCACGTGCTCTTGCTGCAACACTCGCGCGGCCAATGCTGTTGCGTCGTCATTCGGCAACACCGGCACCGCCGCTTGAATGATGATCGGTCCGCGATCCAATTCCGGCGTAACGAAATGCACCGTGCAGCCATGCAAAGTGACACCGCAATCCAACGCCTGTTCGTGGCTGTGTAGGCCGCTAAATGCCGGCAGCAACGAAGGATGAATATTGATTAAGCGGCCGTGATACTGGTTGACGAAGCCGGGCGTCAGCACGCGCATAAATCCCGCCAACACGATAAAGTCCGGCTGATGCTCGTCGATCTTCAATGCCAGTTGCGCGTCGAATGCTTCGCGGCTGGGGAATAAGGTGTGATCGACAATCGCCGTCGCAATGCCACGCTCCGCCGCGTATGACAATCCTTGCGCCTCGGCACGGTTGCTGATGACGGCGGCGATGCGGATGGGGAGTTTAGCCTCGACGATGGCTTGCATGTTGCTGCCGCGACCGGAGATGAGGATAACGATGGATTTCATTCAACAGCGAATCATGAATGATTAATCCTGAATTATGTCATATCCACTCGATCGGCAGCGCAGTGTATTTTCTCGCGTTGATGAATAACCATTGATAGCAACGGCCACAATTGATACATTGCGAGACCGACTTTTTTAAGAGGCACATCGTGCGCCGCAACCTTGTTCTATTACTCTTGTCCTTAGCGTGTGCGAGCCCGCTGTACGCCGCTGAATCCCTTACCACCCAAGATATCGACCGCCTAGCTAAAGAAGTCGAAGCGAAAGTCATCGCCTGGCGGCGTGACATCCATGAGCATCCCGAACTAAGCAATCGCGAGTTTCGCACGGCAAAGCTGGTCGCCGAGCATTTGCAAAAACTCGGCCTCGAGGTCAAGACCGGCGTGGCGAAGACCGGCGTCGTCGCCGTACTTGTGGGCGGCAAGCCCGGCCCCGTAGTCGCGCTGCGCGCCGATATGGATGCCTTGCCGGTGGTCGAAGCCGTCGATCTGCCATTCGCGTCGAAGGTGAAAGGCGAATACGAAGGCAAAGAAGTCGGCGTGATGCATGCCTGCGGCCACGACACCCACGTCGCGATCTTGATGGGCGTGGCGGAAATGTTCGCCAAGGTCAAGGAGCAACTCCCAGGAACAGTCAAGTTCATTTTCCAGCCGGCCGAGGAAGGCCCGCCGCGCGGCGAAGAAGGCGGCGCGGCGCTGATGGTGAAGGAAGGTGTGCTGGAGAATCCCAAACCGAACGCGATCTTCGGTTTGCATGTGGTCGCGATGATGAACACGGGTACCATCGGCTATCGCGCCGGGCCGCTGATGGCGGCGGCGGATATTTTCCGCATCAAAGTCAAAGGTCGTCAGACCCACGGCTCACAACCTTGGAGCGGCGTCGATCCCATCGTCGCCGCGTCGCAGATTGTGTTGGGCCTGCAAACCATCATCAGCCGCCAAGTGAATATCACCAATGAGCCGGCGGTCGTCACCATCGGCAGCATCCACGGCGGCAATCGATTTAACATCATCCCCGAAGAAGTGGAGATGGTCGGGACGATACGCACCTTTGATGAAGCGATGCGCGACGATATTCACAAACGCATCAAAAACACGGCGGAGATGGTCGCTGCGAGCCAAGGCGCGAGCGCACAAGTCGAGATCGAAAAGCCTTACGCCGTGACCATCAACGACGAAGAATTGACGGCACTGATGGCGCCGACACTGAAGCGCGTCGCGGGAGAGGCGAATGTAAAAATTCGGCCGAAGACTACCGGCGCGGAAGACTTTGCCTTCTACCAGCAAAAAATTCCAGGCCTATTTTACTTCGTCGGTATCACGCCGCCGGGGACGGATCTCAGCAAAGTCGCCGTCAACCACTCACCGAAATTTTTCGTCGACGAATCCGGATTGCTGCTCGGCATCCGCTCGCTTGCCGCGTTGGCGGTCGACTATTTGCAGATGGGAAAATAGTCTCCTCACGTACGCGTGCGGCTAAATGTCGTTGCATCTGCCTGAACGGGGTGGGGAGCTGGCCTCGGGCCAGAGGGGCACTGATATTGACTCCCAGGCTAATGGCCTTCAACTTTCGCGCGCATACGAAATGACCGTCACGCTAAAAGATGTTCAGTCTGCCGCCGCCGCGATTCGGGGTAGCCTGGTTGAAACACCGTGCTTGCATTCGCGCACGCTGTCGCAGATCAGTGGCGCTGAGGTTTATCTAAAATTTGAGAATCACCAATTCACGGCATCGTTCAAGGAACGCGGCGCGCTGAATAAATTGTTATCGCTTGCAAAAGAAGAGCGAACGCGCGGCGTGATCGCTGCCTCGGCCGGCAATCATGCACAAGGGCTTGCGTATCACGCCAAGCAGCTCGGCATTCCCGCCACCATTGTCATGCCGCGCTTCACGCCGAACGTGAAAGTGGAACACACGCGCGGCCACGATGCCGAAGTGATTTTGCACGGGGACAATTTCGATGCCGCCAAAACCTTCGCGCAGAACCTAGCCGCCGAGCGCGGCTTAGTCTGGGTTCATCCCTACGATGACGAAAAAGTTATTGCGGGCCAAGGCACGATCGCGTTGGAAATGCTGGCGGCACAACCCGATCTCGACACGCTGATTATCCCCATCGGCGGCGGAGGAATGATCGCCGGCATGGCGGTGGCGGCGAAGGCGATCAAGCCGACCATCGACATTGTCGGCGTCGAGAGCGAGCGTTTCCCCTCGATGTATTGCGCGATCAAAGGCGAAACGCCGCGCTTTGGCACGAGCACGATCGCCGAGGGCATCGCGGTGAAAGAGCCGGGGCGAATCACGCAGGCGATTGTGCGAAAACGGGTCAGCGAAATAATATTGGTCGACGAAGGCGATATCGAAGAAGCGATCGTGCTATTGCTGGAAATCGAAAAGACCGTGGTCGAGGGCGCGGGCGCGGCGGGACTCGCGGCGTTGCTGAAAACCCGCGAGCGTTTTCACGGCAAGCGCGTCGGCTTGGTATTGTGCGGCGGGAACATCGATCCGCTAATGTTGTCTGACATCATCGAGCGCGGCATGGTGCGTTCCGGACGTTTGGCGCAAATTAAAGTTGAGTTGCGCGATCTGCCCGGCTCCTTGGCGGAAGTGACGGCCTGCCTCGCCGAAGTCAACGCGAATATCGAGGAGGTGCATCACCAACGCGCGTTTAGCCACTTGCCAATTCAAAGCGCAGAAGTGGATTTTGTGTTGCAGGCGCGCGGCCATGGGCATATTGTGCAAATACTTGCGGCTTTGGAAGGGAAAGGGTTTAGGGCGCAACTCATAAAATAGTGACGATAAGAAAAATCTCTCGGTGTCATTCCCGCGAAAGCGGGAATCCATTTGGCCTTTCAGAATCAACATGGATTCCCGCTTTCGCGGGAATGACAACTAATTAAGGCTCGTTTAAATAAGCAGTGCTGGAATTTGTTCAATATTAAGACGACTTTCGCTCAGGAGAAAACGATGACTGATACCCAAGAACTCACGCGCCGTAATTTTTTAAAACTCGCAGGCGGCACGGCATTAGCGGCATCCGGCTTGACCGCCAATGCCGCTGACGACGATAAAGGGGACGCCAAAGACGACAACAAAAACACCGTGATGACCGATGACGGCACCGATTTGCATTTCATTTCCAAAGGCACGGGCAAGCCGCTCATTATGATTCCCGGTTGGTCGCAGACGGCGGCGATGTACAAACATCAGATCGATGCCTTGTCGGACACGTACCGTTGCATCGCCATCGACATGCGCGGTCACGGCGATTCGGAAAAGCCCGCGTTCGGTTATCGCATGCAACGCCTTGCCGCCGATTTGCGCGCCTTCATTTACTACGAAGATTTGGCCGACGTGACGCTGATGGGCCATTCCATGGGCTGTTCGGTGATTTGGGCCTATTGGGATATGTTTGCCGGTGATCGAATATCCAAGATTGTTTTAATCGATCAAGCGCCGACCGTCACCAGCCAACCCGGTTGGAGTGACGAACAAAAAGCCGAAGCCGGCGCGATCTTCGATCCCGTTGCGTTGTACGGCCTAGCCGCTGGATTGAGCGGGCCTGACGGCGTTAAAACCACCGAGGGATTTTTCGCGCCGGAAGGCATATTTTTCTCCAAAGACTTTCCACAAGATCAACGCAAATGGGCGCTCGAACAGAATCTCAAATTTCCGCGCAAACACGCCGCTGAGTTGCTGGTGAATCACTGCACGCAAGATTGGCGCGACGTGATTCCGCGCATCGACAAACCGACGTTAGTGGTGACCGGCAAAGCCAGTTTCTTCCCGCTGAAATCTCAAGAGTGGATCGCCAAACAGATCAAAGGCGCCAAGCTCGAAGTGTTCGGTGCGGACGAAGGCGGCAGCCATTTCATGTTCTTGGAAAATCCGGAAAAATTCAACAAAATCGTAAGGGAATTTTTAGCGTAAATCGTAGGATGGGTAGAGCGAAAGCGAAACCCATCGCCACCCGGGCCAGGCGCCAATTGGTATGTGCCTCCCAGCCTATGCCATGCCACGAGGCAAGCGTGGCACGGCTCTTGGCATGGCACCTACTTAGCTCGGTATCAGATAAAAACTAAAACTACTCGGAAAGAATATGACTATCCCACTGCGCCGCCACACGCTGGGCGATCTGTTGCATCGAAGCGCCGCGCGGCACCCAAACAAACTCGCCATCACATGCGGTGAGACGCACTGGACTTACGCAGAATTTGATCGGCTGTGCAATCGCCTCGCGGCTGGACTGGCGCAGCTTGGCGTCGGCAAAGGCGACGGCGTTGCAGTCCTAGCGCGCAATTCCCACGGTTTCGCCGCGCTGCGCTTTGCGTTGGCGCGTTTGGGCGCGGTGCTAGTGCCGATCAATTTCATGCTCAAAGCCGAAGAGGTCGCCTATATTTTGCGCCACGCCGGCGCGCGCACTTTGGCCGCCGATTCGGGCTTGAGCGAACTCGGTAAAGCCGCTGCGGCGCGGGATACATCGATCCAACAATTCATCTGGCTGCCCTCGGAAGAAGCGTCGCAACCCACACCCGGAATGGTGAGCTTCGATGAACTTTCGGCATGCACCGCGCCCATGCCGCACGTCGAACTCGGCGCCAACGATCTCGCGCAAATTGTTTACACCAGCGGTACCGAATCATTGCCGAAGGGCGCGATGCTCACCCACGACGCCGTGATGTGGCAGTACGTGAGTTGCGTTGTCGATGCGTGCATTGCGAGTGACGATCTAGCCTTGCACGCGCTGCCGTTGTATCACTGCGCGCAACTCGACGTGTTTTTCGGCCCTGCGATTTACGTCGGATCGAGCAATGTGATCACCGCGAAGCCGGTGCCGGATAATTTGCTGGCGTTGATCGAGCGCCATCGCATTACCTCGTTCTTCGCGCCGCCAACGGTGTGGATCGCATTACTACGTTCGCCGTTGTTTGATCGAACCGATTTGTCGAGTCTGCGCAAGGGTTATTACGGCGCGTCGATCATGCCCGTGGCGGTCATGCGCGAACTCGCCGAGCGATTGCCCAATGTCCGGCTGTGGAATCTTTACGGCCAAACGGAAATCGCGCCGCTCGCGACCATGCTCGGCCCCGACGATCAATTGCGTAAGCCCGGGTCCTGCGGCCGCGCGGTCCTCAACGTCGAAACCCGCGTGGTCGACGACGCCATGCAAGACGTGAAGCTCGGTGAAGTGGGCGAGATCGTGCATCGCAGCCCGCAATTGCTCAGCGGCTACTTTCACGACGACGAGCGCACGGCCGCGGCGTTCGAGGGCGGCTGGTTTCACTCCGGCGATCTTGCGACCATGGATGAAGAAGGTTACATCTTTGTGGTTGATCGCAAAAAAGACATGATCAAGACCGGCGGCGAAAATGTCGCCAGCCGCGAGGTCGAAGAATCGATTTATCGGCTATCGCAGGTGAGCGAAGTGGCGGTGGTTGGTTTGCCACATCCGCGCTGGGTTGAGGCCGTGGTCGCGATCATCGTCGTGAAGCCCGGCAATACACTCAGCGAAGCCGACGTGTTAACTCATTGCAACGCGAACCTTGCAACTTTTAAAGCGCCGAAGCGGGTTTTGTTTGTCAATGCGTTGCCGAAAAATCCTAGCGGGAAGTTGTTGAAGCGTGAGTTGCGCGACTTGCACGCGAGCCTATTTGATGCAATTTAGTACTCGCTGCAAACGAAAAGAAAAAGGCTCAACGGCACAACGCCACGAGGCTATCAGGATGCGCCTCTCCAACTATGCCCTGCCAGGAGCCAAGCGTGGTCCGGCTTCTGGCAAAGCGGTTGTCTTAAACAGCGCAGAACGAAAGGTATGAAATTTTCCACCAAGTCATGGCGAGGAGCGAAGCGACGAAGCAATCTGGATTTTTCAACCGCACAATGCGAGATTGCTTCGTCGTTTCACTCCTCGCAATGACAAATATTCGGTAACGCTACGTTGGAGTTGATTCGCAAATCATGGAACGAAAAAAAGTAAACTCAACGCACGTCCGATCGATCGGTTACGACACCAAGGATCAAACATTGGAGATCGAGTTTTTCAGCGGATCGGTGATGCAGTATTCGCGCGTGTCAAATGAAATTCATCGCCGCTTGATGGCTTCGACCTCGATGAAGAGTTTCATCGACGACAATATTCAAGATAGTTTTTCTGAAAAGCGCGTGCGATGAATTTCTGTTTTCGCGATCGGGTTAGGGACGCGGCATGTAAAAAATTAGCGTCCGCCAGCAGAGAACTACGGTGCGATTAAGGGCGAATTATTCGATCCGCCGAATCCAAACCGCCGTATCATGAAACGCCGCGCCGCCTTTCGGCCAACCGGGGTCGGCGCTGGTGAGGGCGTTAATGCCGATGCCGTTTTCGAAGTATTTATTCGGCCAGATGCCTTCTACAATGACCACGCCGCGCTGTTGCCCGTCCCGGGGCTTGACGTGAACGATTACCGCGCCGCGCTCGTTACCGAGTTCGACCCGATCGTCTTCCAGGACACTTAATGCACCGCAATCGTCGGGATGTATCAACGCGGTCGGCCGTTGCTCGCGACGCAACGATGACGGCGTTTCGGTGAACGATGAATTGAGAAAGGTGCGGGCCGGCGCGGCAACCAGACGAAACGGTTTTTCCGGCGTGGCGTTATCGATCACATCCATGTGGTCGGGAAGATCCGGCATTTCTTGCCAACGGCCGCCAAATGGCTGCCAGTCCGGGCGGAAATGAAACTTGCGATCGTTCGTATCGAAGCCATCGAGGAAATGCATTTTCTCGAACCCATAGGTAAAGTCTTGGCCGCCGCGCTCGTGGTTGGTCGTTGCATCCCACATACCTGATCTGCGCAGGGTCTCGTCCATGATCTCCCAGGTGCTCATGTTGAATCCCGGATGTTCGGCGCCTAAACGTTTGGCCAGTTCGCAAATAACGAAATGATTCTCGCGCGCGTCGCCGGGCGCTTCAATGACTTTGCGTGCGACTTGAAAGGTGGTGTGGCCGCTCGCGGTATAAAAATCGTCATGTTCGAGGAATGAGGTTGCGGGCAAAACGATATCGGCGAATGCCGCGGTCTCGGTCATGAATTGTTCGTGCACGCAGGAAAATAAATCTTCGCGGGCGAGGCCGGCGTGCACTTTATGCAGTTCGGGGCAGACCATGGCGGGGTTGGTATTTTGCACCAACAGCGCGGTGACGGGCGGGCCACCGTTCAGCGCGTCCGCTTCGCCGACAAGAATCGGCCCGAGGCGCGACTGATCGAGCTCGCGAATGTTCATGTCGATCATGTCAAGGCCTTCGATGAGCGTGCGATCGAGCGGGTATAGGCCGGTGTGGCCGTACAATGCGCCGCCGCCTTGATGTCGCCAGGCTCCCGTAACGGCAGGTAGGCAGACGACGGCATGCATGTTCGCCGCGCCATTGCGCGAGCGCGAAAATCCATGATGGCAACGAATAAAGCTGCGCTTGTTACGGCCATAGAGCCGAGCGAATTCGACGATGGTCTCGACCGACAATCCGGTGATCGCCGTGCCCCATTCGGGCGTTTTTGTTTTCAGATGTTCGGCTAAATCATCCGGACAATCGGTGTAACGCCGCAGATAATCCCAATCGGCGAAACCTTCAGCGAACAACACATGCATC
Source organism: Burkholderiales bacterium (assembly GCA_046598945.1). Classification (GTDB taxonomy): domain Bacteria; phylum Pseudomonadota; class Gammaproteobacteria; order Burkholderiales; family JALYOK01; genus JALYOK01. The sequence goes on from JBKJHT010000138.1 coordinate 44,887, forward strand.
ATCGCGCAAGCCAGCGCGCCATCGGTGCCAGGGCGCAAGGGGATATGTAGATCGGCTTTGGCCGCCGTCGCGGTGCGATAAGGATCGACGACCACTAGCTTCGCGCCGCGTTTTTTCGCCACCATGGCGTGGTGCATGACATTGACTTGGGTATGCACCGGATTA
>JBKJHT010000004.1:0-5389 GCA_046598945.1 Burkholderiales bacterium
GCTGGCTTACGCCGTATTGCCCGCCTATAGCGAGCGCATCACGGCAGCGGAGGCATATTCGCGATCAACCGAAGCCGGCCTCCACGCGCTGGCCCTTGACCCGGGAATGGCCGATGCCTACGCGGCCTTGGGTAGCACGGTAGCGGGCCAGTTCCAGCGGGCGACCGGGGTGGCGCTGCTCCAGCGGGCCATCGCGTTGCGGCCGTCTTTTGCCACCGCCCACCAATGGCTCGGTACCGCTGCGATGTCAAACGGAAATCCCGCTCAGGGCCTCGCGTCCATCGAGCGGGCCGCGTTGCTGGACCCGCGCTCGTTGGTGATCGGCGAAAACCATGCCTGGACACTGATCACCCTCGGTCGAAACGCAGATGCCCGGATTGCCTGCCTGCGCGTATTGGAGTTCGCGCCGACCTACCATGGTTGCCTCGCCTCGGTTGCGATGGCCGACCTGCTGTCTGGAGACTACGGCGAAGCGAGGAAATTGCTTGACCGCCTGGCGGCCGCATTCAATCCCAGCGCCACTGCACAAGGTCGTGAAATCCTCGCGGCGCTCAGCGGCAAAGGCGATCGCCATGCCCTGGCGGTACGCATGTCAGCCCTGCCTATGCGCAGTAGGCTGAACGCTTCCAGTGGCAATGCCCTTGAGGACTATCACGTGGCAAGCGTGCTGATGTTGCTGGACGAGAGCGAGCTCGCCATGGACTATGTTGATCGGATATCGCGGGAGCTGAGCAACGAGATGGACTGGGCGATCATGAGCCCGGCGCTGGACCCGCTTCGCTGTGAACCGCGCTTCCGTGCCGTCGTCGAACGATTGAAGACGAGCGACCCCTACGAAGGAAAAATGTGCGCAGGCAAGCACTGACATGAGCCTGATCTCCGAACTCAAGCGCCGCAATGTCATCCGCATGGCGGGGTTGTACCTGGTGGGTGCATGGTTGATCACGCAAGTCGCGGGTACGGTGCTGCCGATGTTCGGCGCACCGGGCTGGGTGCCGCGCACCATCGTCATCGTACTGGCGATCGGTTTCATTCCTGCGCTCGCCTTCGCCTGGGTATTCGAACTCACCCCCGATGGCATCAAGCGCGACGAAGAAGTGCCGCTGGAGAAATCCATCGCCCCCCAAACTGCGCAACGCATGAATCGCATGATCATCGCGATGTTGCTGCTGGCACTGCTGTATTTCGGCTTCGACAAGTTTGTACTTGCACCGCGACGTGCGCCCGCCGCGGTGACGTCAAATTCGACCGCAACGGCGAGCAAAGCGACTACGGTGAGCCCGGTCGCTGCCGCGGCGTCGGACAACTCCATCGCCGTGCTGCCCTTCGTAGACATGAGCCAGGGCAAGGACCAGGAATATTTCTCCGACGGCCTGTCCGAGGAACTGCTGAACCAGCTCGCGCAAATCCCGCAACTGCGCGTCATCGCCCGCACATCTTCATTCTCCTTCAAGGGCAAGGAAGTCGACGTTGCCGAGATCGCCCGCATCCTCAAGGTCGGGCACGTGCTGGAAGGCAGCGTGCGGAAGTCCGGCGACACGCTGCGCATCACCGCGCAGCTGATCCGCACTTCCGATAGCTCGCACCTGTGGTCGCAGACCTATGACCGCAAGCTGACCGACATTTTCAAGGTGCAGGACGAGATTTCCACCGAGGTGGTGAACGCGCTCAAGTTGAAACTGCTGCCCAACCAGGCTATGGGCACCACCCAGCGCACCCACAGTCCCGAGGCGTATGAGCAGTACCTGATCGCCAAGGATATATTCCGGACCGGCGGGCGCGTAAACGTCGAGGCCGCCGCTGCGGCGTTGAGACGCGCGGCCGCGATCGACCCCGGCTATGCCAATGCCTATGCGCAACTAGGCAACCTGGGAGCCAATCTGGCCGACTTCGCCGAAACGCCTGCGCAGCGCGAAATCACCATCACCCAGGCCTTGGCCGATATCGATCGGGCGATCGCGCTCGCCCCCGACCTTCCCGAGGGTTATGTTTGGCGCGGCAATATCCGCTACCGCATGCGCTGGGACTGGCAGGGTGCGCAGACTGATCTCGCGCGCGCCCTGGCGCTCGACCCCAACGACGCTGTAGCGCTTACCAACTATGCGGCCGTGCTGTTTACGCTCGGGCGGCGCGAGGAAGGGCTGGCGGCATTGCGAAAGGCGGTCGTTTCGGACCCGCTCTCTGAGAACGTCTGGACCGCGCTCGGACGTTTCCTGGATGCGGCCGGTGAAAAGGCAGAAGCGAAGCAGGCCGCCGCCCGTGCTCTGGAAATAAATCCGCAGCAGAACTGGGCCAACTTCCTGCTCGGCAATATGCTGCTGGCGGAGGGCAGCACGGACGCGGCCATTTCGTATTACCAACGCGCGCCCGAGCAGTTCCGGACCACCGGCATGGCCATGGCCGAGTTCACCCGTGGCAATGAAGCGGCTTCGCGGCAGTTGCTGGCGAAGATGGAGAAGGACTTCGCGATCGGCTTCGGCTTCCAGATCGCGCAAATCCATGCCTGGCGCGGCGAGAAGGACCAGGCCTTCGCCTGGCTCGAGCGCAGCTACACCCTGCACGATGCTGGCATGGTGCGCCTGCCCTTTGATCCGGTGCTGGACCCGCTGCGCAAGGACCCGCGCTTCACCGCGCTGGTCGCGAAGATGGGTTTCCCGAAATGAGCCTGCTTGCTGAACTCAAGCGCCGCAATGTCATCCGCATGGCTGGTTTGTATTTGGTCGGTGCGTGGTTGATCACGCAGGTTGCGGATACGGTACTTCCGATGTTCGGCGCGCCTGATTGGGTGCCACGCACTATCGTCATCGTACTGGCGATCGGCTTTATCCCGGCTATCGCGTTCGCCTGGATATTCGAGCTGACGCCCGACGGCATCAAGCGTGACGAAGAAGTACCGCCGGAAAAGTCCATAGCACCGCAAACCGCGCAGCGCATGAATCGCATGATTATCGCGGTGCTGATGCTGGCGCTTGTTTATTTCGGCTTCGACAAGTTTGTACTTTCGCCTCGGCGTGCGCCTGTAGCGGTAATTGCCGATTCAACAGAAACGGCAAGTACAGCGACTTCGACAAGCCCCACCGCAGCCGCGGTTTCGGACAACTCTATCGCCGTGCTTCCGTTCGTGGACATGAGCCAAGGCAGGGACCAGGAGTACTTCTCCGACGGGCTTTCTGAGGAATTGCTCAACCAGCTCGCGCAGATCCCGCAACTACGCGTCATCGCGCGTACATCGTCGTTTTCCTTCAAAGGCAAGGAAGCCAACGTCGCTGAAATCGCTCGCGTCCTCAAGGTCGGGCACGTGTTGGAGGGCAGCGTGCGGAAGTCCGGTGGCACGCTGCGCATCACCGCGCAGCTTATCCGCACCTCCGACAGCTCGCACCTGTGGTCGCAGACCTACGATCGCAAGTTGACCGATATCTTCAAGGTGCAGGACGAGATTTCCACCGAAGTGGTGAACGCGCTAAAGCTAAAACTACTGCCCAACCAGGCCTTGGGCACCACCCAGCGCACCCACAATCCAGAGGCCTACGAGCAGTACTTGATTGCCAAGGACGTCTTCCGGCTTGGCGGGCGCGCTAACGCTGAAGCCGCAATGGCGGCCTTGAAACGCGCGGTCGCGATTGACCCCGGTTACGCCAATGCCTATGCGCAACTTGGGAACTTCGGGCTCAGCCTGGCAGAGTTCGCCGAAACGCCAGAGCTGCGCAAGATCGCCATGGCACAGGTCTTTGCCGATACCGACCGTGCCATCGCACTCGCGCCCGACCTTGCGGATGGTTATGTCTGGCGCGGCACGAATCGCTACCGAATTCGATGGGACTGGCAGGGTGCGCAAACGGATCTTGCGCGCGCCTTGGAAATCGACCCGAATGACGCTTCTGCGCTAATCAATTACGCATCCGTCCTGTTTACCCTCGGGCAGCGCGAGAAGGGGCTGGCGGCATTGCGCAAGGCGGTTGTTTCCGATCCGCTCTCGGACAGCGTCTGGACCGCGCTAGGGCGACTGTTGGATGCGGCCGGCGAAAAGGCAGAAGCAAAGCAGGCCTTCGCCCGTGCGCTGGAAATCAATCCACGCCAGAGCTGGGCTAACTTCCAGCTCGGCAACATGCTGCTGGCGGAGGGCGATACGGAGAGCGCGATTTTTTACTACCAGCGCGCGCCCGAGCAGTTCCGGACCGCAGGTATGGCGATGATTGAGTTCACTCGTGGTAACGAAGTGGCTTCGCGGCAGTTACTGGCGAAAATGGAGAATGACTTCGCGATTGGCTTTGCCTACCAGATCGCTCAGATCCATGCCTGGCGTGGCGACAAAGATAAGGCATTCGCCTGGCTGGAGCGCAGCTACTCTCTGCATGATGCCGGTATGGTGCGACTGCCCTTCGATACGGCTATGGATCCGTTGCGCAATGACCCGCGCTTCACCGCGCTGGTAACGAATATGGGTTTCCCGAAATAAGCCTGTGCTACACTGGTTACGTGCTAATCCGGAGTCCGAAAAATGGCCAATTTAACCCTCAGCCTGGACGACGCGCTCCTGCAGCGGGCGCGCGAAGCTGCGCTGCGCGAACACACGTCAGTCAACGCGTTGGTGCGCGACTACCTGACCCAGTACGTGGACGCAAAAAGTCGTCGACTGGCCGCGCTTGATACCCTCGATGCCTTGGCCGCCAAAAACACTGCGCGAAGCGACAAACGCTGGTCACGCGACGAACTGCACGACCGCTGACGATGCGGGTATTCGTCGATACCAATTTGTGGGTATACCGGCTTGACCAGCGCGAGCCGGAAAAATCGCGTCGAATCAGCACGTGGCTGCGCCAGCTGGCGACCGATCACGACATCGTAGTCAGCACACAGGTCTTGATTGAACTGCGCGCCGTCCTGACTCGCAAGCTCAAGCCAGCGCTGTCGTTTGCTGACACGGCCACAGCGTTGAATGTTCTGGCCGCCTTTGAGGTGGTCTCAACCCATGCCAATCTGGTGCTTGATGCGCACCAACTTGCAGCGGCCGAGCAACTATCGTGGTTTGATGCACTCATCGTGGAAGCGGCTATCCGCAGCCGATGCACGAAGCTGTTCACTGAGGACATGAGCCATGGCAGGACGTTCTCCGGCTTGACCGTGTGCAATCCATTCCTGCCCGAACGGGATTGAAGCGATGAGCTTGATCGTCGAACTCAGGCGCCGCAATGTCATCCGTATGGCGGGGCTATACCTGGTCGGCGCGTGGTTGATCACGCAGGTTGCCGGTACGGTGCTGCCCATGTTCGGTGCACCCGATTGGGTGGCGCGCACCATCGTCATCGTCCTGGCAATTGGTTTCATCCCGGCTATCGCCTTCGCCTGGATCTTCGAACTGACGCCAGATGGCATAAAGCGCGATGAAGAA
>JBKJHT010000186.1:0-6216 GCA_046598945.1 Burkholderiales bacterium
ATCAGCCAACGCCTAGGCGAGGTTGGCCTCGAGGTGCGCCGGGGGACTACCATCGGCGACGATCGAACAACGCTGTTGGAAGCTTTCGAGCTTGCCAGCCAACGCGTTGACGCCGTCATCGTCAATGGCGGGCTTGGGCCCACCATTGACGATCTTTCCCAAGAGATCGCAGCTAAGGCGGTCGGCGTTGAACTCGAGTTTCGTCAGGAATGGTTCGACAAGATGGCGGATTCCTTCTGTCGCCGCGCCCGCGCAAAGCCTGAGAGCACCCGCGAACAGGCCATGTTACCGGCCGGCGCGAAGATGCTCGACAATCCGATCAGCACCGCGTGCGGTCTTGCGCTCAATATTAACAAAGCGCGATTTTGCCGACCTTAGGAGTCACGTGAAAATAACATGATCAACATTTATTTCGATCAGGGAGTAGTGCGTAGTTCCAGTCGCCATGAAATGGGCTCAGTTTGAGATTTAATGCGCTCAATTCGGCGTCGGTGATTTTGATGCCGGTCGGATAGTTTCCTCGACCCAGTTCGGCGCGGATTTTCAAGCCAGTTTGTGTCGTGGTGTTCGCGATCAAGTTAATAATAACTTCGTGACTCACCAAAGGTGTGCCTCGCCAGTTCTGGGTAATGTGGCAAAACATGCGGCACTCTATCTTGTTCCATTAGCTGGTTCCAGGCGGGAAGTGACATACATGAATCGGCATCTCCAGCCGCAGCGCCAAGTCTTGTAGCGCCACCTTCCACAAGCGGCACCGACTGCCGTTGCTGCCACCCCCGTCGACGGTGATCAATACTTCTTTGGCGTTGCGATAGCGCTTGGCACCCATCTTTTTCCACCACCGACTAATCGCCTGAACCGCGAACTGCGCCGTATCGTGGTCGATGCCTGCGCTGACCCAACCCTCATTCTCGGTTAAATCGAATACCCCGTAGGGAATGACTTTGCCCAACTCCGGGTCCGGGAAATCATGCATATCCACCTCTTCGGGCTCGCCCTTGGGTCGCCACTCGCGCCCACCGTTCTTGAACTGACCCACCAGCTCCTTTTTCTTGGTGTCCACCGATACCACCGGCTGACCGCGATGCTGAAACCGCTCCACCCTGGCGTTGATATGCTCTAACTGCGCATTGCGATCAGGATGCGACCCGCCTTCTTTGGTCTTGCGGTTGCTCTGTAGACTGTACCCCGACGCTCTGAGCAAGGCGCCCACCGACCACGGGCTAATGGTGTGTCCTTGCCGCGTCAATTCCGCCGACAAATGGGTCGTGCTCTTGCAGGTCCAACGCAATGCCGACATGGGGTCGCCACGACTCAGCGGCTCCACCAGTTGTTCCAGCTCCACCAGTTGTTCCAGCGCCCCCGACAGTCCTGGGTCAGATTCGGTCAGGCGCTTGCGCCCGCCGCCTTTCTTGCGCAAGCGAGAATCCACTCTCGCCTTGGCGTTCTTCTTGCGCACCGCTAACTCACTCATCCCCTTGCGGATCGTGTTACGCGACATGCCAGTCGCCATACTGACCGCACTCACTCCACCCCATCCGTATGTCTGCGCTTCGCTCGCAGCCCATTGCCGACGCAACCGTTCATCCATCACTGCGGCAAGCGAACGGTAGCGTGATTTGATCCGCTTTATCGCGGCGGCTCCTTGCACATCCTCCTTAAACCACATCTAGAGAAATTGGTCACGTTATTTTCACGCACTGCCTTAGCGGTCTTCAAAGGCTTTTTACGGTCTTAGGTTTGCGGCCTCGCAAATAGGTCATAGTTTGCGTTGAACTGGAGTGGGCGAGGCGGTCTTGCGCACTTCCTTCATCATCGCTGGCCGCTTTGGCGCGTAAGTCATAGGCCCAAAATCTTGTGCTCAATGTCCCCGCTGCAATGGCTTTACATATCAGACGTAGGCCGCGTCACAATTTTTCGCTCTCGCCTTGTCTTGCTTAGAACTCGAAATAAATCAGAGCTTCCTTAAGCATCGCAACCAGCGGCGAGTGATATATTGCGTACGTTTACAAAGCATGCCGCGCAAAAATCTATTTTCTACGATACGGGAAAACCATGAGCTCTTTCTTGTTGTACGAACAGCAGCAATCAGTTGTCACGCTCACGATGAATGAGCCGCAAACGCGCAACGCGCTCACCGGAAATTCTGCGGTCGACGAATTTGTTACGGCGTGTCAGCGCATCAACGCCGACGCGAGTGTGCGGGCCGTGATCATCACGGGTGCGGGGCCGGTGTTTTCCGCCGGCGGCAACGTTAAAGATATGCGGCGTTTTTTCGAGCAGGAGATCGATCCGGTGCATATCCGCCAGGAATACCGCAACGGTATACAACGTTTGCCACTCGCGTTGTACAACCTCGAGGTACCCACCATCGCCGCGGTGAACGGTCCGGCAATCGGTGCGGGATGCGATCTCACCTGCATGTGCGATATCCGTATCGCCTCCGAAACCGCGACCTTTGCCGAGAGTTTTGTCAAAGTCGGCATCATCCCAGGGGACGGCGGCGCATGGCTGCTCCCGCGCGTGGTCGGCCTGTCCAAAGCGGCGGAGATGAGCTTCACCGGCGATGCGTTGAGCGCGGCCGAAGCGCTAGAATGTGGGCTGGTCTCGCGCGTGGTTCTGCCCCGCGATTTGCTTGCGGCGGCGAACGATCTTGCGCAGCGAATCGCCGCCAACCCCGGTGGCGCGCTGCGGATGACTAAGCGCCTGCTGCGCGAAGGCCAGACCGCGCGCCTCGAATCGTTGCTGGAGATGGCGGCGGGATTTCAGGCGATCGCGCACAAGACGCCGCAACATAAAGAAGCCGTGCTGGCGTTCATCGAAAAACGCAAACCGGTGTTCGGCGATGAGTAGTGGCGCAGGGTTTCTAAATAACTTCGATAATCGCTTTAGCCGCGAACTTCCTGCGGATCCGCAAGTCACGAATTTTCGGCGCCAGGTGCACGGCGCCTGTTATTCGCGTGTGTTGCCGACGCCGGTCGCCGCACCACACCTGATCGCCTACGCGCGCGAAGTGGCTGAACTACTCGACATCACGCCTTCAATCTGTGAATCGGCAGAATTCGTTCAGGTGTTCGCCGGAAATAAATTACTTGATGGCATGGATCCATTCGCCATGTGTTATGGCGGCCACCAGTTCGGTCAGTGGGCAGGGCAACTTGGCGACGGTCGCGCCATCATCCTGGGCGAGACCGTGAATTGCGCGGGACAGCGCTTGGTCCTGCAGCTTAAGGGGGCCGGGCCGACACCCTACTCGCGCGGCGCCGATGGCCTGGCTGTCTTGCGCTCCTCGATTCGCGAGTTTCTGTGCAGCGAAGCGATGCACCATCTTGGCGTACCGACGACCCGTGCCCTGTGCATCGTGGCCACGGGTGAAAGTGTCATGCGAGACATGTTCTACAACGGCAATCCGCGCCCCGAACCCGGCGCCATCGTGTGCCGCGTGGCGCCGAGTTTCACGCGGTTTGGCAATTTCGAAATTCTCGCGTCGCGCAATGACATTGACCTTCTGCGTAAGCTGGTCGATTACACCGTCGCAACGGATTTTCCGGCCCTCGGTGCGCCCGGTAAGAAAACCTACCTACGCTGGTTTCGCGACGTCTGCACGCGCACCGCGGTGATGATTGCGCACTGGATGCGGGTGGGCTTCGTGCACGGCGTGATGAACACCGACAACATGTCGATTTTAGGCCTGACCATCGACTACGGCCCTTACGGTTGGCTGGAAGACTACGACCCCCACTGGACGCCCAATACCACCGACGCGGAACACCACCGCTACCGTTTTGGCGCGCAGCCCCAGGTCGCAATGTGGAACCTGGCGCAACTGGGCAATGCGCTGATGCCGCTGGTGCAAGATGCCGAACCACTGGAACAAACGCTTGCGGAATACAGCAAGCATTTTGACGCACAGTGGCAACAGATGATGGCGGAAAAACTGGGGTTCAGGACGTTTCATGCGCCGTCGCATGCTGAGCTAATTTCCGAGTTGTTGGAGGTGCTGCAACAAGTCGAAACGGACATGACCATTTTCTTTCGGCGCCTGGCACTGCTTGACACTTCGCCCGCCGCGTCTGATGAAGCGCTGCTCGCACCGTTCGCGGCGGCGTATTACCGGCCGGAAACGCTTAACGATACGCAGCGCCAGCGTACGCTTCAGTGGGTGCATCGCTACGCCGGGCAGGTGCGCGCGGAAGGTGAGCCGCAACACGAGCGTCGCACGCGCATGCAAAGCGTCAATCCAAAATACGTGCTGCGCAATTACCTTGCGCAACTGGCCATTGATCGCGCTGAGCAAAACGATTATGGACTGGTGAACGAACTTCTCGAGGTGTTGCGGCGCCCCTACGACGAGCAACCGGATAAGGAAACCTTCGCCGCCAAACGCCCAGACTGGGCACGACAGCGGGCCGGCTGCTCGATGTTGTCGTGCAGTTCATGACTCATCACTTGGAGAACCAAAATTAACAAAACGCGATTAGAATCAGTTTTTATTGATGACTGAGTGTCCAAGGGGTTCGAATTGAAAACCAATTACGTTCTGATCGACTACGAAAATGTGCAGGTCAAGTCGCTGGCGTTGTTGAACGGCGATCAGTTTCGCGTGCGTGTTTTTCTCGGCAAGAGCAATACGAAAATTCATAGCGAACTCGCCATCGCGATGCAAAAATTGGGCAATCGCGCCGAGTACATCATGTTGGAATCGTCGGGCTCCAATGCGTTGGACTTTCATATTGCTTACTACCTTGGCGTCTTGGCTGCAGCCGATCCGGGCGCAATGTTTCACATTATTTCTAAAGACACGGGCTTTGACCCACTCGTTAAGCACCTGAAAACCTGCAAGGTGATGGCGGCTCGTTCTAAGTCGATTGAGGAAATGCCTGTCTTTAATTCGGTACAGGGTGTGGCGGAGACGGTGCAAGAACTTCCCATATTGCCCGTAAAGGAAACCAAGGTTGCGCCGCACGCGAAAGCAAACGCCAAACCTTTGATTGGGAAAGTATCGCCTGCACTAGAACTACAAATCAAGGCCGTGACAGAAGACCTGAACAACCGAAAGTCGGGCCGACCGGCCAAGATAGTGACGTTGCTCAATACCATCCATGCAAAGATCGGTAAAGACCGACCATTAGCGGAAGCCGAGGCTGTACGGGACGCGCTGGTCGCGCGCCAGCTTGTATTGGTCAGTGGCCTGAAGGTGACCTACCAACTCCCGACGGCAGGCTGAAATGGATCCACGAATACACGAGTGAAACCCTATGGCAAAAGAAAATAATCGCCTTGACCAAGTAGTCAGTGACGCGCGGCGCAACGCCGATAAACGGCTGGCAGGCTATCGCGCGCAGGCACTCAAGCTTTATCCGTGGGTGTGCGGCCGATGTGCGCGCACGTTTGACCATAGCAATCTTCAATTGCTGGAAGTCCATCACAAAAACAGCAACCACGATGACAACCCGCCGGACGGCAGCAATTGGGAACTGCTATGCACCTATTGCCATGAGCACGAACACTCCAAGTTGAAAGATGGGGCAGGGCGCACAAACATGGGAGATGAATCATCCGCCGCCACGTTCAATCCGTTTGCGGAATTGAAAGCGAAGATGGAGGCGAAGAAGCGGAGCTAAGCCGTCGCCGACGATCGTAGACGTTCAGCGAATAGGTTGAACAAGCGGCCGCATTTTACGAAAACCGATCAGGATGCCCCACTGCTTGCGGTGGGGAGGAATGAGCGATCTTGGGGTGGGCTCGATGCCCACGCCAAGATGAAGGGGCGGATAGAATGACGAGATGGTGTGGAGACGAGCAGCGCATAGTGCCTATGACACAGCCTACCATCTGGTATGGTCGCCGAAGTATCGTAAAGGATTGTTGACGGGGGCGCTGGCGACGCGAGTAGAGGAACTGTTTTGTGAGATAGGCGAAGCCTACGACATTACCATTGAGGAAATGGAAGTGAGCGTGGATCGTGTGCACAATTTTTGTTCGTTTCCGCCGCGCTACAGCCCTAGACCGCCCCGTACGATATCGCAAGTCGTGGGGAGGTTTAAGAGTTTAAGTGCGCGGGCGGTATTCAAGGAATTTCCTTGGGTTAAGCGAAAGCTGTGGGGCGGGGAGTTGTGGGAGGACGGATACTTTGCGCGTACGGTGGGAGACAAGGTGACTGCCGAGGTGATACGGCAATATATACGACGTCACAAAGAGGAACCCGATCCGCAG
>JBKJHT010000030.1:0-4526 GCA_046598945.1 Burkholderiales bacterium
CAGTCTAGCCGCGAAAACAGCGAATGATGGCCGCGATGCCGACCAACTCGCGTATCGGCGCGATGCCGGCGAATTTCGCAATGTATTGTTGGTCGAACAACTCAACGGCGATTTTGCGTTCACCATGACGCGGCAATTTTTCTTCGATAGTTTCCATCACTTGCTGCTCGGCGCGTTAATGAAAAGCAGCGATGCGTCAGTGGCGGCAATCGCGGCAAAATCGATCAAAGAGGTGAACTATCACCTGCGCCGGAGTCGCGACTGGGTGCTCGCATTGGGTGACGGAAGCGACGAGAGCCATCGGCGCATGGAGTCGGCGGTAGACAATCTATGGAGTTACACTGGCGAGCCTTTTCAAATGGATAGCATCGATCAAACATTGATCGCCACGGGCGTTGCGGTCGATCTCGCGCCATTGCGCGAACCGTGGCTACGCGACATCGCCACAACGTTCGCTGAGGCCTCGCAGACTGTCCCACAAAACGATTGGGCGCAGCGCGGCGGCAAACGCGGTGTGCATACGGAACACCTCGGATTTTTGCTGGCGGAAATGCAGTTTCTGCAGCGCGCCTATCCGAACGCCACATGGTAGCAACTACGCTGCAACCCAGCGTCGATCAAGTTTGGTCTTGGCTCGGTGAAGTGCCCGATCCGGAAATTCCCGTCATCTCGGTGGTTGATCTGGGCGTTGTGCGTGACGTGCGCTGGGAAAACGATCAACTCGTGGTATGCGTGACGCCAACCTACTCCGGCTGTCCCGCAACCAGCGTAATTGCCCAAGATATTGCAGCGGCGTTGCAATCCCATGGCGTTAAAACCTTGCGCCTTGAAACGCAATTGTCGCCACCCTGGACAACGGATTGGATTTCGGATGCAGGCAAAGAATGCCTGCGCGCATTCGGCATCGCGCCGCCGACACCGCGCGGCACTTCAATCTCCTGCCCACGCTGCGCCTCCGCGTCCGTCGCAAAAGTTAGCGAGTTCGGCTCCACCCCGTGCAAAGCTCAATACCGATGCCTGGATTGCCTGGAACCGTTCGATCTGTTTAAGTGCCTTTGATTTGATGGCGCAGTTTTATCCCCTCAGCGTCACCAAAGTCCGGCGCGAAACCCGCGACTCTGTAGTCGTAACTCTAGTTCCCAAGGACGAACACAAGCAACTATTTGATTTCATCCAGGGCCAGTATCTGACCTTTCGCTCGACTATCGACGGCGAAGATGTGCGGCGAACCTATTCCATTTGTTCGGCCGTCCAGGATCACACACTGCGTGTCGGCATCAAAAAAGTCGCCGGTGGCCGGTTCTCGTCTTGGGCGAACAGCGAGCTCAAAGCGGGGCAGGTATTGGACGTCATGCCGCCGCTGGGGCATTTCTATGTTCCGCTCGATCACGCCCATCGAAAGCACTACGTCGCCTTCGCCGGTGGTAGCGGCATCACGCCGGTGTTCGCCATCCTCAAGACCACGTTACTCGCCGAGCCGCACAGTCGATTCGCCTTGTTCTACGCCAATGAAGCCGCCAGCACCATCATGTTCCGCGAAGAGTTGGAGGACCTGAAAAACGAGTTCATGGGGCGCTTGAATTTAGTCCACATCCTGAATCGTGAACACCAGGAAGTCGAGTTATTCAACGGCCTGGTGACCACGGAAAAATGTGCTCTGCTGTTCAAACATTGGCTTGATCTGAAGAGCGTGGACACGGCGTTCATCTGCGGTCCGCAACCGATGATGATGACCCTCAACGCGGCGTTGCGTGCGCACGGCCTAAGCCAGCAACAAATAAAAATAGAACTTTTCGCGACGCCGGAAATGCTTAAGCGCAAGCCCAGAATTGACTTGCCCGAAACGGCCGCACCGCCTGAAACTTGCAACGCGACGATTATTATCGAAGGCCGAGCGCGCACATTTGCCATGCAAAAAAAGACCGAGACTATCCTAGAAGCCGCCATGCGCGAAGGTTTGGAGCCGCCCCACGCCTGTAAGAGTGGGGTGTGCTCGACTTGCCGAGCGAAGCTGGTGGAGGGTGAGGTTGATATGGATCAGAATTTCGCACTAGAAGATTACGAGATCGCGCGCGGCTATATTCTCACCTGCCAAAGCTACCCGGTTTCCGATAACGTCATCGTCAACTACGATCACTAACGCGCAACGATGCTGCCCACCGCAAACTGCAACGCATGGTTCGAACCGTGCCATCGGCTAGCTTCGCGCGGCCGGCTGTTTTCAAGCCAAGCAATTTGCAGTACGATTACCAGTGTGATGTAGCGCATCAAGCGCCTGTCCCATCCCCGTGTCCCTTTAATACCTAACTGAAACCCAGAAAAGGAATCGTCATGGCAACATCGCACTTGGAGAACAAAGAGTCCGACCCCGCCCTTAGAGTCCGCGCGCTGGAATCCATACTCGCAGAAAAAGGCTTGATCGATCCGAAGGCACTCGATGCCCTGGTCGATACCTACGAAAACAAAATCGGTCCGCGCAATGGCGCCAAAGTCGTTGCCCGCGCGTGGGTTGATCCGGAATACAAAAAACGCCTTTTAACGGACGCCACCGCCGCGATCAAGGAGCTTGGTTATTCCGGCTTGCAGGGCGAAGACATGGTCGTGGTCGAGAACACGCCGGCGGTACAAAACGTGTTGGTGTGCACCCTGTGCTCCTGCTATCCGTGGCCGACCCTAGGCTTGCCCCCCGTTTGGTATAAAGCCGCGCCGTATCGCGCGCGCATCGTCGCCGACCCACGCGGCGTATTGAAAGAATTTGGAACGGAAATCCCAGAAAATGTCGAGGTCCGAACCTGGGACAGCACAGCGGAATTACGCTATCTCGTGCTTCCCGAACGCCCACCCGGCACCGAGAAAATGACTGAAGCGCAGTTAGCCGAGTTGGTCACGCGCGATTCCATGATCGGCGTCACCAAAGCCAAATCCCCCTAAACTTTGACTGGGAGTTGAACATGAACGGAATACATGATCTGGGTGGGATGCACGGATTGGGCCCCATCAATCCGGAAAAAAATGAACCGGTGTTCCATGAAAAATGGGAAGGCCGCGCCTTTGCACTATTTGCTTCGACGTTTGTTTTCGCCGGCTACACCGTCGATGAGTTTCGTCACGCCATCGAGCAAATGCCGCCGGCCCACTATCTCGAATCGTCTTATTACGAACACTGGATGACGGCTTTTGAAACAGTTCTGGCCAAACGCGGTATCGTCACGCGCGAAGAACTCGATGCGCGCATGGCCGCCCTTGCAAAAGGAGGAAATTGACATGCTACTCACGCCAGAAATTGTGCCGGGCTTGCTCGCCCAAGGCGCATCCGCCCGCGTCGACGCGAAAGTCGCACCGCTGTTTAAGGTCGGTGATCGCATTTGCGTACGCAATCTCAATCCAACCACGCATATTCGGCTGCCGGGCTATTTGCGCGGCAAGTTAGGCACGATCGAAACCGATTACGGCGTGTTCGCCTTTCCGGATACGCACGCCCATGGTTTACCAGAAAAACCCCAGCATTGTTACAACGTGCGCTTCACCGCACGCGAAGTGTGGGGCCCGCAGGCTTCCGAGCGCGATACCTTGCGCGTTGATGTGTTCGACGACTACATGGATGCGGCAAAGTAAGCAATATGACCTCGACCGATTCTCCACTGATCTGTAAATCGCTGCCGCTTAGCGCCAATGATGACGTTAAGTTCAACGAGCCGTGGGAAGCGCGCGCCTTCGCCATCGTTGTGCGCTTAACCAACGCCGGGCATTTCACTTGGGCTGAATGGGTCGAGTGTTTTTCAAAAGAAGTCGCAGACGCGACCGCCGTCGAGTCCGACGGCGGCATAGCCAAAACCTACTATCAGCAGTGGCTCACGGCTGCCGAGAAAATGATGGTCGCAAAAGGCGTCACCTCTTTCGATCAACTGGCTGCACGAAAATTTTCTATGTCCATCGCTGGATCGGCCCATCAGTTGAGGTAAGTGGTTCGGCGTGGGCGCCCGCATCTAAATCACCAAGGAGGAATAGCAAATGGCCGTAAAGCGCCCTACCCTGACCCAACTCGACGACGTTGCCCAAAGTTTAGGCATCGATCTATCGCCCGAGGAACTGAAAACCTATAACACCTTGTTGCAAGGTAATTTCGATGCCTATGATGTGATCGACGAGGCGGCTGATTATCTGCCGCAAGTGAAATATCCGCGCACATCGGGCTACCGCCCCGAAGGCGACGAAAATAAGTACGGCGCCTGGTATTACAAGTCGACCATCAAAGGCGCGGCGAAGGGCAAGCTCGCCGGTAAAACCGTGGCAATCAAAGACAACGTTTGTGTCGCGGGCGTGCCGATGATGAATGGCGCATCGACATTCGAAGGTTACGTTCCCGATATCGATGCAACCATCGTCACCCGCTTGCTCGACGCCGGCGCGACAATCGTCGGCAAGTCGGTGTGCGAATATTTTTGCTTCTCCGGCGGCTCCCACACCAGTGCCACCGGCCCCGTGCACAATCCCCACAAGAAAGGTTATTCCGCCGGTGGCTCTTC
>JBKJHT010000143.1:0-42073 GCA_046598945.1 Burkholderiales bacterium
GCCAGTGGCTAGCCTAGGGCTACCCGGTCGTGGCAAGGCATGGTCTGCGAGCCCCGCTGGTATTGGCTCCCAGGCCATCGGTTAAATATGGATTGTCATGAGCAACTCGGAGGCTTGTAGACCCGCTCGATTAGGGGCGACGGTCCGTAGCGGGGTGGGCTACGCTTACCCCTACCCCTACCCCACTCAACCCATGCCGGCGGATCGGGAAATCAATAAAGAACATCAAGCTTGCATCAAGAAATAGACTAGTGTACATTTGTACACTATGGATGATTTAACCGACCGTCAACGCGAGATCCTCGCCTTTATCCGCGAACACAGCGCGGAAAATGGCATGCCGCCGAGCCGCGCTGAAATTAGCACGGCGTTTGGTTTTCAGTCGCGCTACGCGGCGCAGCGGCATATCGAGGCGCTGGCGCGTAAAGGCGCGCTGGAGTGGGCGCCGAATACTTCGCGCGGTTTGCGCATCGTCGAAGAAGTTGGGTTGCCGCTGATCGGCCGCGTCGCCGCCGGTCAGCCGATTTTGGCGCAAGAGCATGTGATGGGGCGTTATCCGGTGGCGCCAACCTTATTCAAACCGCAGCCCGATTATCTGCTGCAAGTGCGTGGCATGAGTATGCGCGACGCCGGCATTCTCGACGGCGATTGGCTGGCGGTGCATAAAACCCAACAAGCGCGCACCGGGCAAATGGTGGTCGCGCGCATCGACGATGATGTCACGGTGAAGACCTTGCGCATTAAAGGCCATTATGCGGAGTTGTTGCCCGCCAATCCGGAATTTAATCCCATCGTGCTCGATCTGCGCCGCGATTCGCTGGTGATCGAGGGTCTGGCGGTGGGCGTCATTCGCAGTTTGGAGACAAGATGAATCCACAACTCGAACCCTTTTTGAAAAGCGCGCTGCTGCGCCACGGTGAAGCCATCGCGCCGCAGCGCACCTTGCCGTCGGGCTTTAGCGATCTTGATCGCGTGTTGCCTGGCGGTGGTTGGCCGATCGGCGCGCTGACCGAGATTCTGAATTCCAATGACGAAGGCATCGGCGAACTCTCGCTACTCATGCCCGCCATCGCTGCCGCCAGCCGATCGGGGCAGGGCGTAGTGCTGGTGAACGCGCCGCATATTCCTTTTCCCGCGGCGTGGTTGGCGAAAGGCGTGGCGCTGGAAAATTGCTCGTTCATCAGCACCGATAATTTGCAGGAAGCACTGTGGTCGACGGAGCAAAGTTTGTTGTCGGGCGCCTGCTCTTTGGTGATTTTCTGGCAGCCGCAAGGCAAGGCTATCGAGTACAAAGCGCTGCATCGCCTGCACTTGGCCGCGTTGAATGGCAAGACCCCGGCGATTTTATTTCGCTCGCGCCGCGACAGCAATCAAGCTTCGCCCGCCACGTTGCGCTTGCTCGTCACGGCGATGGCGGGCGAGTTGGCGCTGCGCGTGATCAAGCGGCGCGATATTCCGCTCGATCATGCGGTGTATCTAACGCTGCAACCGGTGACATGGAAACGACGCCAGGCAAGCTTGCATGCCAATGTGGAACTATTCGCTCAGGAAACCGCACGACCGCAATTTGCCGCGCACTAAAAAATAAAAGGTATGACACCACACATGCTGTCATTGCGAGGAGCGCTTTTTGCGACGAAGCAATCTCGTATTTGATGGTGGGTAAAAATTGAGATGACATCTCGACAATTAAGTGTTGAACGCAAATGGCAAGCATGCTCTGGATCGCCCTCTACCTACCCGAATTACCTCTGCAAATTACCGCTCGCGGTTTGCAGCGGGATCGCGCGATCATCATCAAGGATGGCCCGGTCAACCGGCCCATCGTCATCGCCGCGAACGATATTGCGCGATCTCTTGGCGTTCAACTGGGCGCGCCCGTTGCCGCTGCCGAAGCCTTGGCATCCAGCCTCTTAGTCGTCGCACGCAACAAAGATAACGAAGCTCATGCGCTTGAACGCTTAGCTGCGTGGGCGTTGCAATTCACACCCACCGTCACGCTCGAACCGCAACAAGGTATCTTGCTGGAAGCCGCGCCCAGCTTACGTCTTCAGGGTGGTCTAGATGCGCTGATAGAAAAAATAAGGAGCGGTTGCGAGCGATTGGGTTATCGCGTTGTTTGTGCTGTTGCACCTACGGCGCGGGCGGCTTGGTGGTTTACGATAGCCGGAGATTATTTCACCACTCACGATAACTACATGTCATTCCCGCGAAAGCGGGAATCCATGTCGACTTGCAACCGTCAAATGGATTCCCGCTTTCGCGGGAATGACAATATAAATGACTCGGTTGATGAAATTTTTTTGAACCACCTTGGAAAATTACTCGTAGCCTCCCTAGGATGGCCCACACAAACCGTAGAACTCCTACACGCACTCGGCATTAAAACCCTCGCCGATTGTCTTGCGTTGCCACGAGCCGGTTTGGTTCAACGCTTCGGCGCCGAGTTGGCGAACGAGTTGGATCAAGCCTTAGGTGTCCAGCCCGATGTGCGGCCGGTATTCAGCGCACCGCAACAATTCCATTCACGTATCGAATTACCCGCCGAAGTCAGCGAAGTCGATGCGCTGTTGTTTCCGCTGAAACGCTTGCTGATCGAAATGGAAGGGTTCTTGCGCGGCCTCGGTACGGGCGTGCAAAGCGTGCGCGTCGAGTTGGAGCAGGGCAGCAAGCAACGTGAGTCATTCAGCGTCGGCCTGCTTGCGCCGGAGCGCGAGCATCAGCGTTTGTTGATGCTGATCTCGGCGCGGCTTGCGAATCTGAAACTCGAGCGATCCGTATGGGCGGTGAGTGTGCATGCGGAACAATTGCAATCGCTTTCCGGGAAGCAGCGCAGTTTTTTGGTGGACAGCGCGTCGCATCAGGTCGCCAGCCGGCAATTGCTGGAGCGCTTGCAAGCGCGGTTAGGGAAAGACAAAGTGCAAACCCTGGCGCTTGGCAACGATCATCGACCCGAATATGCGTGGTCTGTTGGCAATGTTTCGCAGCGTCATGCCGTGAGCCATTATCCGCTGCGGCCATTGTGGTTATTGCCGCAGCCGCGGCCAATCAATGATAACGATATGGCCTTACTCGCCGGCCCGGAACGTATCGAAGCCGGTTGGTGGGATGGAAAATCCGTGCAGCGCGATTACTACATCGCGCGTAACGGCAGAGGCGCGGTGCTATGGATTTACCGGCAGCATCATGAACCGATTCGATGGTACATGCACGGTGTTTTTGCATGACGGAAATGCGCCATGGTTCCCGCCTATGCAGAGTTACACTGCCTCACCAACTTCTCGTTTTTACGTGGCGCATCGCACCCTGATGAGTTGATCGCCCGCGCCGCGGCGCTTAACTATCGTGCGCTGGCGATCACCGACGAATGTTCTGTCTCCGGCGTGGTGCGCGCCCACGAGGCGGCGCGTGATACGCCGATCAAACTCATCATCGGTAGCGAGTTTCAACTGGACGACGGGCTGAAAATTATTCTGCTCGCGACGACGTTATCGGGTTACGGCAATCTCAGCGAGCTGATCACCACGGCGCGCCGTGCGGCGAAAAAAGGCAGCTATTGTTTGCGCAAAGCGGAGCTGACCAACGGCGTCGACGATTGCCTAGCGCTACTTGTTCCCGGCGATGAGCCGAAACAATCGGAACTGCGATGGTTCCGCGAAACTTTTGATCGTAGCGGTTGGCTGGCGGTCGAATTATTGCGCGGCCCCGACGACACGACGCAACTGGAAACCCTGCAACAACTCGGCAAACATTTCGGTATTCCCCTGGTCGCGGCGGGTGATGTGCACATGCATGCGCGCTCCCGCAAGCCACTGCAAGATGTGCAGACGGCGATTCGCCTGGGCACACCTGTGGCTCAACTAGGCCGCGCACTGTATCCCAACAGCGAACGTCACTTGCGCGGCATAGGTCGCTTGGGGAAACTCTATCCGCCGGAATTGCTGCTGGAAACGGTAGCGATTGCCGAGCGCTGCAATTTTTCCCTCGATGAGTTGCATTATGAATATCCGCAAGAGTTAGTGCCTGTGGGTGAAACAGCGATCACTCATCTCAAAAAATTAAGCGAGGCGGGCGCAGCGCAACGCTATCCCAATGGCGTTCCGGAAAACGTAACCCCCTTAATCAAGCACGAATTAAAACTCATCGAGGACTTGGGCTATGAGCCCTATTTCCTCACGGTACACGACATCGTTCGCTTCGCGCGCAGCCGACATATTCTTTGCCAAGGCCGTGGTTCCGCTGCCAATTCCGCTGTGTGTTATTGCTTGGGCATCACCGAGGTCGATCCCGATCGCATGCAAGTATTGTTCGAGCGCTTCATTTCTAAAGAGCGTAACGAGCCGCCGGACATCGACGTGGATTTCGAACATCAACGTCGCGAAGAAGTGATGCAATACATCTACCAAAAATATGGCCGCGACCGCGCGGCGCTGACGGCGACCTTGATCACTTATCGTCCGCGCAGCGCGTTGCGCGATGTTGGCAAAGCGCTGGGGCTAACGCTCGATCAAGTTGACCGCCTGGCGAAATCCATGGCCTGGTGGGATGGCAAGCGGGTGAAAGAAGATCGCTTGGTTGAGGCGGGCTTTGATCCGAACAATCCGCTGATTCAGCAACTGGCTGAACTGACTCACGAGCTGATCGGCTTCCCGCGTCATCTTTCGCAACACACCGGCGGCTTCGTCATCGATAACCGCAAGCTATCGCGTCTGGTGCCGATCGAGAACGCTGCGATGGCGGGGCGCACGGTGATTCAATGGGACAAGGACGACCTCGATGCGTTGGGTTTACTGAAAGTCGATGTGCTCGCCTTGGGCATGCTCTCCGCCATTCGCCGCTGCATCGATTTGATCAACGGCTATCGCGGTTCGCGCTTAACCGTCGCCGCTATTCCCGCCGAAGATCCCAAGGTATACGACATGCTGTGCCGCGCCGACAGCATCGGCGTGTTCCAAGTGGAATCGCGCGCGCAAATGGCGATGTTGCCGCGCTTGCAGCCGCGTTGCTACTACGATTTGGTGGTGGAGGTCGCCATCGTGCGCCCCGGCCCGATTCAAGGAAAAATGGTGCATCCGTATTTGCGCCGACGCGAAGGAAGCGAACCCGTGAGCTATCCATCGCCGGCCGTGGAGCAAGTATTGGCGCGCACCTTGGGCGTATCGATATTTCAGGAACAAGTCATGCAACTGGCCGTGGTCGCCGCCGGATTCACACCGGGCGAGGCCGACCAATTGCGCCGCGCCATGGCCGCGTGGAAGCGCAAGGGCGGCTTGGGGCCGTTCCGCGATAAGCTCATCAACGGCATGCTGGCACGCGGCTATACAGAAATCTACGCCGAGCAAATCTGCCAACAGATTCAAGGCTTCGGCGAATATGGTTTTCCCGAATCCCATTCCGCCAGTTTCGCGTTGTTGGTTTATCTGTCCGCTTGGCTCAAATGCCATGAACCTGCTGCGTTTGTTTGCGCGATGTTGAATAGCTATCCCTTGGGTTTTTATACGCCGTCGCAGTTAGTGCAAGACGCGGTGCGTCACGCTGTGATCGTGCGACCGGTCGATGTGCAACACAGCGAATGGGATTGCACGCTGGAGCCGTCGAGTAACGGCGAACCCGCGCTGCGCTTAGGGTTACGCATGGTGAAGGGTTTGAGTGAAGCGGCGGCGCTACGCATTGTTTACGCACGAGCGGCGAGTAAATTTCTCGACATCGATAATCTGTTAATCAAGGCCGATCTCAATCGCAAAGATCTCGCAAATTTGGCGAAAGCCGATGCGCTTGCTTCCCTGGCGGGTCATCGCCGCAACGCGCTGTGGCAGACCTTGGGTGTCGATCAGCCCACGGAGTTGTTGATCGATGCCAAGCGCATCGAGCCTCAAGCGGATTTATTTGCGCCAAGTGAAGGGCAAGACATCGTTGCCGACTATGCGCACACGGGATTGACGCTGCGGCGCCATCCGCTGACTTTATTGCGCGCGACATTACAGGCGAAAAAAATGCTCACCGCCGCCGATCTCAAGCAAATACAACACGGGCAACGCATACGCACGGCGGGCATTGTCACCTGTCGCCAACGCCCCGGCACTGCTTCGGGCGTGACCTTTATTACCTTGGAGGATGAAACCGGCTACAGCAATATCGTGGTGTGGCGCGATCTCGCCGATCGGCAGCGCCGAGTGTTGCTGGCAGCGCGCTTGATGTGCGTCGAGGGTATCGTCGAACGCAAAGGCGAAGTCATTCACGTCATCGCGAAACGCTTGATCGATCAGAGTAAGTTACTGGGAAATTTGCTTATCGAGAGTCGAGATTTTCACTGAGTGAACGTGTCGCAACAACGCGCGTCCGCTTAAGCGGATCGCCGTGATTTTCTTCGGCGCTCGCTTGATCCCCCAGCGCACCCAGGATACATTGCCCCGTGGCCGTAACCATTATTTGCAATCCCGAATCGAAAAATGACTTGTCCACATATAAGCCGACGCTTTATTTATCGTTGGCCTTTGTGTGATTCCCCCCTGCTGAAGAAATTTAATCGGAGAAATCGGATGTCCTGTACCGGCAAGTTTTTTTTCACCAACGGCGTACTGGCGCTGGTGTTGTTCGCCGTTCTTGGTGTAACTAACGCAATCGCTTCGCAGTCCGTCATCAAGGACTGCGAACAATGTCCCGAGATGATCCTCGTGCCGGCCGGGCAATTCATCATGGGCACGAACGGCGAAGACGGTCGCGAAGATGACGAAGCCCCGGCGCACAGCGTAACGATTGCGCAGCCGTTTGCCCTCGGCAAATACGAAGTAACGTTCGACGAGTGGGATGCGTGCGTCGCCGCCAGCGCCTGTGAAAAAGCGCCCGACGAAGCATGGGGACGCGGACATCGGCCGGTGATCAACGTCAATTTTGCGCAGGTGAATGCATACACGAAATGGCTATCCGAGAAGACCGGCAAACCCTACGCATTGCCAAGCGAAACGCAATGGGAATACGCGGCCCAGGCGGGTGGCAACCAAGGCACATTCTGGAGCGACAACAAAGCCCGCGCCTGCGAATACGCCAATGTTTATGACACACTTGCCAAGACTAAGCTGATGTTCGACTAGGCGGTTTTTCCCTGTGCCGATGGCTTCGCCGAAACCGCGCCCGTGGGAACGTTCGCGCCCAACGCATTCGGCCTGCATGACATGCTTGGCAACGTTTGGGAATGGGTGGCCGATTGCTATCACCCGAGTTATGCGGGTGCGCCGAGCGACGGCACCGCCGTCACCGCCGAAACCTGCATGAAGCACGTGAGCCGCGGCGGCAGTTGGAACATTTTCCCAGCTTGGGTGCGCGCGGGTTATCGTTACGGGCTGATGGGCGGGTTGCGCGCGAGCAATTTAGGCTTTCGCGTCATGCGCGTCGTGCAATAGCGATTTGGCCTGGGTGCGATCTACTTTCTGTCCTAACTAGGCCACGACCCGCACCGTACTTGCCTCCTGGCGTGGCATAGGCTGTTGAGGCATTGGCCCTAGGCCATCCAATATCCATGCGGTTCCCAGGCCGACGCTTGTTTGCTCCGATACGCTAGAAAATCGGAACAGAGGCGATCCGCTCGGCATCGGTGTGGCGGTCAGACCAGAGAACCACCCCCACGCGCCGCCGCATTTCCCCAGCATTTCCTTCTCTTACCGAATTTGAAATGGTAAAATCTTGAATTTCCTGAATTTACTGGAGTCGAATCAGCATGGCGGTAGAACGTACGTTGTCCATTATCAAGCCCGACGCGGTTGCGAAAAACGTGATTGGCGAAATTTATTTGCGCTTTGAAAAAGCCGGTCTGAAGATTATTGCCGCGCGCATGCTGCATTTGTCCCAAGCCGAAGCCGAGGGTTTTTACGCGGTACACAAAGAGCGTCCTTTTTTCAAGGATTTGGTCAAGTTCATGACCTCCGGCCCGGTGCTGGCGCAGGCGCTGGAAGGCGAGAATGCGATCGCGAAAAATCGCGAGTTGATGGGTGCGACCGATCCGAAAAAAGCCGACAAGGGCACGATCCGCGCGGATTTTGCCGATAGCATCGATGCTAACGCGGTACACGGTTCGGACGCAGCGGAAACGGCGCGCAACGAAATCGCCTATTTCTTTCCCGCGCTGAACATTTACTCCCGCTAAATCCAGATGAGCGCAATGGTCAATCTGCTTGACTTCAATCTTACCGGCCTGACCGAATTCGTTGTCGGGCTCGGCGAGAAGCCGTTTCGCGCCAAGCAATTGCTGCGCTGGATCCATCAATACGGCGAGACCGATTTCGCCAAGATGACCGACATCGCCAAATCGTTGCGCGAGAAGTTGCAGAACGTGGCGAAAGTCGCGCCGCCGGCGTTGATCACCGAGCAGATTTCCGACGACGGCACGCGCAAGTGGCTACTGAATGTCGGTGAACTCAACGCGATCGAAACGGTATTTATTCCCGAGAACGATCGCGGTACGTTGTGTATTTCGTCGCAAGTCGGTTGCGCGCTGGCGTGTACCTTCTGCTCGACCGGACGGCAAGGTTTCAATCGCAATCTGAGCGTGGCGGAAATCATCGGCCAGTTGTGGTGGGCGAATCGCGCGCTTGGACGCGATCCCAAGGGCGAGCGCATTATCGGCAACGTGGTGATGATGGGCATGGGCGAGCCGCTGACTAATTTCGACAATGTCTGCGACGCGATGGACATCATGCTCGACGACTATGGCTATGGCCTGTCGCGTCGGCGCGTGACGCTTTCGACGTCTGGCGTGGCGCCGGCGCTGGAGCGCTTGAAGGAACGTTGTCCGGTAGCGTTGGCTGTTTCGTTGCATGCGCCGAACGATGCGCTGCGCGATGTGATTGTGCCGATCAATCAGAAATATCCGCTGGCGCGCTTACTGGCCGCCTGCCGTAGCTATCTCGAGGCGGCGCCACGGGATTTTGTAACGTTTGAATATGTCATGCTTGATGCGGTGAATGACAGCGTGGCGCAGGCGCGCGAGTTGGTTGCACTGGTCGGCGATCTGCCATGTAAATTCAATTTGATTCCATTTAATCCATTTCCGAATTCGGGTTACAAGCGCTCGTCATCGATAGCGATTCAGCGCTTTCGCGACGTGTTGATGGGCGCGGGTTTCGTCGTCACCACGCGCAGAACGCGCGGTGACGATATCGATGCCGCCTGCGGCCAATTGGCCGGTCAGGTGATGGATAAGACAGGCCGCAACAATCCGATCATTTTGGAGGTCAGCCGCTGATGCGAATACTGCTTGTTCTTCTAGTCATTATCGCCGGATGTGCGAACCGAGCGCCCTCAGCGCCGCCCGTGCTTGAGGCGAAAAAACAGACGGCCGCCGAAATTGCCGCGGATGCGCGCTACCGCGCCCAGATACACAGCGAGCTTGCGGCCAATTATTATTCGCGGCGGCAATTCGATATTACGCTTGACGAACTGAATATTGCCATTTCGTCCGACGCCAAGTACTTTCCCGCCTACAATATGTTCGGCCTGACTTATATGGAGTTAGGCGAGGATCGGTTGGCGGAAGAAAATTTCATGAAAGCGCTGAAGCTCGCGCCGAACAATTCGGATGTCAATAACAATTACGGCTGGTATTTGTGCAACCGCAAGCGTGAAAAAGACTCCATCGCCTATTTTCTCAACGCGGTAAAAGATCCGTTGTACGCGCAACCGCATAAACCGCTCAATAACGCCGGCATTTGCTCGCGCCGCACGGGCGATAATGTGCAGGCGGAGGAATATTTTCGGCGCGCCTTGCGCCTTGCGCCGGACGATCCGCAAATTCATTTACAGTTGGCGGATCTGAATTTCGGCCGCAATAATTTACCCCAGGCAAGATTGCATCTGACCCGTGTTTTAGAGTTTTCGAATGCCTCCGCGGAGGTATTGTGGCTGGCGGTGCGGATGAATCGAAAAATGGGTGATCGTAACGCCGAAGCTAGCAATGCGCTGAAGTTGAAGCAGCGCTATCCTGAGTCGCGTGAAGCGAAGTTGCTGATAAGTGGCAAATATGACTGAGCACGAACCGAGCCCATCCAATACCCGGACTGCGGGCGAACAACTCGCCCAGATGCGTAAAGAGCGCAACTTGAGCGTGGCGGACGTTGCCGCGAAGTTGCGTATCGCGCCGCGCCAAATCGAAGCCTTGGAAGCCGACGATTTCGACCGCCTGCCCGGCCACACGATTGCGCGCGGCTTCGTGCGTAACTATGCGCGGTATTTGCAACTCGATCCGGAGACCGTTCTCGAGGCCTTTGAGAAACAAACCACGAACAAGGTCGCCAGCCGTATCACATTGCGCGATCAGAACGTACAGTTTTCCGAATCGGGAATGGGGCACCGCAACCGCCCCATGTTGCGCCTCACCCTTGGAATATTAGTCCTAACGGCGCTTGCCTATGCGGCGTGGCGTTGGGACGGGAATTTCGGGCCGAGCGCAAATCAGGCCTCGCCATCGACCGGCGCTAATGGTTCGACACCGAGAGTGACCATCCAACCGTTACACGTGGCGATTGCACCACCGTCCGCAAGCGAAGCGCTTGGCGTCGCCATGCCCGAGTCCGCGACACCGGCAATGCCCGCAGCCGTGCCGTCGAGTATCGCCGAGCACGTGGTGCATCTGGCGTTCGGGGGCGCCTCCTGGGTTGAAGTTCGCGATCCATCGGGTAAAGTCTTATGGCTCAAAAATAATCCCGCCGGCACCGAGCACGACATTACCGCGCCACCGCCGTTGTCCTTCACGATCGGCAATGCGGCGAATGTGAAGATGACCTACAACGGCGACGCGTTCGATTTAACGCCGCATATTCAGGGCAGCATTGCGCGCTTCAAGATCGAGCAGTAAGTTTTGCCAATATGATGCCAATTAACTCTCTCAGCGCCAACCGGCGCGGCACGCGACAGGTTCGAGTCGGCAACATCTTGATCGGCGGTTCTGCGCCGATCGTCGTGCAGTCGATGACCAATACCGATACCGTGGACATCGACGCCACGGTAAAGCAAGTTGCCGCGTTGGCGCAAGCCGGTTCGGAATTGGTTCGCATTACCGTGAATAGCCCGGAAGCGGCTGCCGCCGTTGCAGCGATTCGTGAGCGGCTGGATGCGCTGGATTGCACTGTTCCGCTGATCGGCGATTTTCATTACAACGGTCACCGCCTGTTGACCCAATATCCTGAGTGCGCGGCGGCGTTGGCGAAATATCGCATCAATCCCGGCAATGTCGGTCAGGGCAGCAAGCGCGATGCACAGTTTGCGACCATGATCGAAGTCGCATGTAAGTACGATAAGCCGGTACGCATCGGCGTGAATTGGGGCAGTCTGGATCAAGCGCTATTGGCTCAATTGATGGACGCGAATGCTATTTTGAAAACGCCGCTTTCTGCCGAAGCAGTGATGCGCGAAGCGCTGATCCGCTCCGCGATCGACAGCGCCGCGCGAGCTCAGGAATTGGGCTTATCCGCCGACAAAATTGTACTGTCGTGCAAGGTCAGCGGCGTGCAAGAATTAATCTTGGTATACCGCGAACTCGCCCAACGCGGTGACTATGCGTTGCATCTCGGTTTGACCGAGGCGGGCATGGGATCGAAGGGCATCGTTGCCTCGAGCGCCGCGCTGGCTGTGCTTCTGCAAGAGGGTATCGGTGACACCATTCGCGTTTCGCTGACGCCGGAACCGAACGGCGACCGCACTCAAGAAGTCGTCGTCGCGCAGGAAATTTTACAGACCATGGGGTTGCGCTCCTTCGCGCCGATGGTCAGCGCCTGTCCCGGTTGCGGCCGCACCACCAGCGATTATTTCCAGACGCTTGCACAGCAGATTCAAGCGTATTTGCGCAATCAAATGCCGCTTTGGAAAACCCAATATCCTGGCGTCGAAAGCATGAAAGTCGCGGTCATGGGTTGCGTGGTGAATGGCCCCGGCGAATCGAAACTGGCAAACATCGGCATCAGCTTACCGGGCAGCAACGAATTGCCGGTCGCGCCGGTGTATGTCGACGGCGAAAAAACCGTAACGCTGAAGGGCGATCACATCGCCGCGGAATTTCATCAGATCGTGCAGCGCTATGTCGAGCAACGCTACGGCAACGTAAAAGAACCGAGCGCCGTGTCATGAGCGCTAAAATTCAAGCGATTCGCGGCATGAACGATCTGCTGCCGAGTGACAGCCCCGTATGGGCATGGCTGGAAGCCAAGATCCGCGCGGTGTTTGGGCAATATGGCTACCAGGAAATTCGTTTTCCCATCGTCGAAACGACAAGCTTATTCGTGCGTTCGTTGGGCGAAGTGACCGATATTGTCGAAAAGGAAATGTATACCTTTGTCGACAGCCTGAACGGCGAAAGCCTGACCTTGCGGCCCGAAGGCACGGCATCGACCATTCGCGCGGTGTTGGAACACAATCTGCTGTACGACGGCCCGAAGCGCCTGTGGTATGCCGGCCCGATGTTCCGCCACGAAAAGCCGCAGCGTGGACGCTATCGTCAGTTCCATCAGTTCGGGCTCGAGGCCTTGGGATTTCCCGGCCCGGATGTGGAAGCCGAGCAAATTATTTTGACGGCGCGGCTTTGGCGCGAGTTGGGCGTGCGTGATGTCGAGTTGCAGCTCAATACCCTGGGTAACAGCGAAGCGCGCGCCAGTCATCGCGCCAAGTTGATTGAGTATTTTTCAGCGCATATCGACGCGCTTGGCGAGGAAGAAAAACGTCGCCTGCACACCAATCCGTTGCGCATTCTCGATAGCAAGAACCCGACGTTGACCCCGGTCATCGCTACCGCGCCGCCCTTGCTTGACTTTATCGACGCCGAGTCGCGTGACCATTTCGAGCAATTGCAATCGCTGTTGCGCGCGGCGAATATTTCCTACACTATCAACCCGCGTTTAGTGCGCGGGCTGGATTACTACAACCGCACGGTGTTCGAGTGGGTGACCACCAAGCTCGGCGCGCAAGGAACGATCTGCGCCGGTGGCCGCTACGATGGCTTGATCGAACAACTCGGGGGCAAGTCGGCGCCCGGATGTGGTTTTGCCTTGGGTGTGGAGCGCCTTGTCGAATTAATGAAAGAGTGTGCAGTGGTAACGGCGGCGCCGACGCCGGATGCCTATATCGTGCACCACGGTGACGGCGCGATCCATGCGGCGTTTAGTACGGCGGAAGCAGCGCGCGATGCCGGCCTCGCGATCGTGTTGCATGCCGGCGGTGGTAATTTCAAGGCGCAACTCAAGCGCGCCGACGGCAGCGCCGCTCGCTATGCGATTATCCTCGGCGAAGATGAAGTAAAGAGCGGTCGGTTAAGTCTGAAACCCTTGCGCGGGCAGGGCGAACAGGCGACCATAGACCTTACACAAGCAATCGAATCCATTAAACAAGGACGTACCCATGGCAGTTTATGATCTCGAAGAACAAGAAAAATTAGACGAAATTAAAGCCTGGTGGAAGCAATGGGGCAATGCCATTATTGCCGCCGTCAGCGTGTTTGTTATCGTGTTTTCCGGTATTCAATGGTGGCGCCAGCATGAGCGGGCGTTAACGGGCGAGGCCGCGACGCTGTTTGCCGCGGTACAAAAAGCGGCAGAAGAAAAAGATTCGAAAAAAATAGCCGATGCGGCTAAAGCCATTATCGACAAATATCCGAAGTCGGCCTATGCGCCCCGTAGCGCGCTGGTCGCAGCCAAAGCGGCGTTCGACAAAGGCGATCTCGCCGCCGCCAAGGCGCAGTTGGAATGGGCCGTCACCCATGCTAAAGAAGAGGAGTTGAAGTCCGTCGCCCGCTTGCGTTTGGCCGCCGTGTTGGCCGACGAAAAGAATTTCGACGCCGCGATCAAACAACTGGACGCCAATACCGGCGTGGGTTTTGAAGCCGCGACGGCGGCCCTGCGCGGCGATATTTTGTTTGCGCAAGGCAAGTTGGCGCAGGCCAAGAACGCCTATGCCATTGCGCTGGCTAGGACCAATCCGCAAGGCGATAAACAATTGCTACAGCTCAAATTCGATGCATTGGGAGAAGCTCAGTGATACGGCGTGTTGCGTCGCTTATTGCGCTGGCACTGTTAACCGGTGCGTGCGCCTGGTTCGGCGGCGGCGACAAAAAAATGTCGCCGTTGACCGAGTATGCGGTCACGGCCAAAGCGGCGCTGGCGTGGCAAAAGAACGTTGGCAAACGCAGCCCCATCGGTTTTGCGCCGCTGCTGCACGGCGGCATTGTTTACACGGCCAGCGAAAACGGCCAAGTCGTGGCCACGGAAATCGCGTCGCGCAAAGAGTTGTGGCGCGCGGCCATTAAAGAATCGCTCTCGGCCGGCGTCGGCGGCGGCAAAGACGCCGTGTTCGTCGGCACGCGCAAAGGTGAAGTCGTCGCGCTTGATTTGAGCGGCAAACAGCTTTGGCGTAGCGCCGTATCCAGCGATATTTTGGTTGCGCCGCAAGCGTTCGGGGGCGTGGTCGTGGTGCGAACGGTCGATGGCCGCATGGTCGGCCTCAACGAATCCGACGGTAAACGCCGTTGGTTGCAACAGCGCACCAATCCGCCCTTAGTGCTGCGCAATCTCGGCGCCGTCGCCGCGGAAAATGGCGTGATCTATGCCGGTATGCCCGGCGGCCGCTTGATGGCCAGCAAAGTGGACGACGGCGGCTTAGTGTGGGAAACCTTGGTGTCGCAGCCGCGCGGCGCAACCGAATTGGAACGCATCGCCGATGTCGCCAGTGCGCCGTTGCTGGATGCCGAGAAAGTCTGCGCCGTGTCCTACCAAGGCCGCTTGGCCTGCTTCGGCGCGGAGAAGGGCGCCTTGGACTGGTCGCGCGAAGTATCAAGCGCGACGGGCTTAGCTAAAGACGATAAAGCGATTTATACCGCGGACGCCAATGGCGTCGTCATGGGTTTTCTCAAAACCGCGGGCACACCGTTGTGGAAGCAAGACAAACTCAAGGGACGCAAGCTGTCGGGCCCGGCGTTATTCGGCAACTATGTGATCGTCGGCGATGTCGAAGGCTTCGTGCACTTACTGGCGCGGGACTCCGGTGAATTGGCGGCGCGCATCGCAACCGATAAAAGCCCCATCATCGCGGCCCCGGTGGCGACGGAGCAGGGCGTACTGGTGCAAACGGAAAAAGGTAATTTGTACGCGATCGCCATACAGTAATTTAAACACCCGGCCAGAAGGCTTATGTAGCTTGCCTTCTGGCAATGCATGGCCTGAGAGCCGCACCAGCACTTCCTCCCAGGGCAGTGCGTTTTAAAAGTAAATTATGAAACCTACCCTCGTCATTGTCGGCCGCCCCAACGTCGGCAAGTCCACGCTATTTAATCGCATGACCCAAAGCCGAGCGGCGCTGGTGGCGGATTTTCCCGGCTTGACGCGGGATCGCCACTATGGCCAAGGTAAAACCGGCGACCGTGCGTTCCTGGTGGTCGATACTGGTGGTTTCGAGCCGGCGACGCCGGACGGCATTCTCAAAGAAATGGCAAAGCAAACGCTGCAAGCCATCGCCGAAGCCGATGGCATTATTTTTCTACTTGATGGCCGCGAGGGTTTGACCTCGCAAGACAAACGTATCGCGGAAATTCTGCGCCGCGAGCGGGCGCCGGTGTGGCTCGCAGTGAATAAAACCGAGGGCATGAATGCCGATGTGGTCACGGCGGAGTTTCACGAGCTTGGGCTCGGCGCGCCGCTGGCTATTTCTTCCGCCCATGGCGAAGGCGTGCGCGATCTGGTGGAAATCGCGCTGGAAAAATTTCCCGACGACGAAGAAGGAACGCCGGATTACAAGCATCCGCGCATTGCGGTTGTCGGCCGGCCTAACGTCGGCAAATCCACACTGATCAACACGTTGCTTGGCGAGGAGCGCATGATCGCGTTCGATCAGCCGGGCACGACGCGGGACAGCATTTACGTCGATTTTGAGCGCGACGGCAAACAATATACGTTGATTGACACGGCCGGCATTCGGCGCCGAGGCAAGGTGTTTGAGGCAGTCGAGAAATTTTCCGTCATCAAGACCCTACAAGCAGTGGCCGATGCCAATGTCGTCATTCTAGTCCTGGACGCCCATCAAGAAATCAGCGACCAGGACGCCCATATCGCCGGATTTATTCTGGAAGAAGGGCGTGCTTTGGTGGTGGCGATCAACAAGTGGGACGATCTGGACGACTATAGCCGCGAGCGTATCAAAACGGAGGTTAAGCGCAAGCTCAACTTTTTAAGCTTTGCGCGGCAACATTTCATTTCGGCTTTACAGGGCGCCGGAATCGCGCAGGTCATGCGCTCGGTCGATGAGGCCTACGCGGCTGCCATGGCGAAGCTGCCGACGCCAAAATTAACCAAAGTATTAGCGCTGGCCACGCAACAGCATCAGCCACCGCAACACGGGCCGTTCCGGCCGCGGCTGAAGTACGCCCACCAGGGCGGCAGCAATCCACCACTGATCGTGATACATGGCACGGCGGTAGACAAAATCGGCGATTCCTACCGACGTTTTCTGGAAAATCGCTTCCGCGAGGCATTTGAGTTGAGCGGCACGCCCCTGCGGGTGGAATTCCGCCAGGGCGCCAACCCGTTCGATCGCGATCGCCGCCGTTAATAGGGCAAATTTGCCCCGTAAAATTATCCATGGAAAAGCATTTGATTTTGGTTTAAAGTATCACCTCCTTACCAAAAACCAGTCTTGGAGAATAATATGAGTGGCAAAGGGCAATTGTTACAAGACCCGTTCTTAAACATCCTGCGCAAAGAGCACGTCCCCGTATCGATCTATTTGGTGAACGGAATTAAGTTGCAAGGCCAGGTAGAATCCTTCGATCAATATGTTGTGCTGCTGAAAAATACCGTTACCCAGATGGTGTATAAGCACGCCATTTCCACGGTTGTTCCCGCGCGCCCCGTTACCATCCCTTTTGAGCAGACCCCAGAATCTTAACGGAGTTGCATGACCGGTAACAGCACGAACGGCGTCAACGCCGTTCTGGTCGGTTTGGATATGGGGATGTCCAACCACCGCGAGGACTTAGGCGAATTGCGTGAGTTGGCGTTAAGCGCCGGACTCAAGCCGGTCGATGAGATCGGCGGCAAACGTCTGAAGCCTGATCCTGCCACTTTTGCCGGTTCCGGCAAGGTGGAGGAGATTGCGCTCGCCGTCAAGGCCAGGGATGCACAGTTCGTCCTATTGAATCACGATATCACCGCCGTTCAGGAGAGAAACCTGGAGCGGGAAGTTGGCGTGCGAGTGATCGATCGCACCGGACTGATCCTGGAAATTTTCGCGTTGCGCGCCAAGAGCTTCGAGGGTAAGTTGCAGGTGGAACTGGCGCAGATGGAGCGGCTCTCGACGCGCTTGATCCGTGGTTGGACTCATTTGGAACGGCAGCGCGGCGGTATCGGCGTGCGCGGCGGGCCGGGTGAGACGCAGTTGGAAATCGATCGGCGTTTACTCAGCGACCGCATCAAAAAGCTCAAGGATCAACTCAAGCGACTAAAGGGCCAGCGCGGGTTACAGCGCAATGCGCGAAAACGTAACCGCGTGTTCAATGTCTCTATCGTTGGCTATACGAATGCCGGTAAATCGACGCTGTTTAACCGCCTCGTGCGCGGCAATGCCTATGTCGCGAATCAACTTTTTGCGACACTCGATACCACCACGCGCAAGGTTTTTCTTGGCGCTAACCAACACGCCGTTATTTCCGATACGGTCGGTTTCATTCGCGATCTGCCGCATACCTTGGTCGCGGCTTTTCGCGCAACACTGGAAGAAACCATTCACGCCGACCTATTGCTGCACGTAGTCGATGCCGCCAATCCTTTTCGCGACGATCAGATCATCGAGGTGAATACCGTATTGGCGGAAATTGGCGCCCAGGATCTACCGCAGGTCATGGTATGGAACAAAATCGACCTGGTTCCGCAGTTGGAGCCCGGCCTGGAACGCGATGAATATGGTAATATCCGCGTGGTAAAAATGAGTGCTTTAACCGGCATCGGCTTGGATGCGCTGCGGCTCGCCTTGCAGGAAATCGCACAAAAGGGCAGATTCCAAGCGCTCGCTGATTCCGCATCGGCCGAGACCACATTGAATAATCTCGGCGACGCCCTCACATAGAAATTTCACCTGTAACCTCAAATATCAACATGGCCCAAAATGATCCCCAGTGGGGAAAGCGAAACAACCAAGGTCCGCCGGACTTAGACGAGTTGTTTCGCCGCTTTAACCGAAAAATCTCCGAATTGATGGGCCGTCGGCCAAGTACTGGGGGCAACGGCAGCGGCGGCGGCTCGCCGATGCGTTCACTGCCCGGCGGCGCATGGCTCATTCCAGGAATTTTGTTGGCGATTTGGCTTGCCAGCGGTTTTTATATCGTCGACGCCAGCAGCAAAGGCATCGTATTGCGCTTCGGAAAATATTTAGAAACGACCGACCCGGGACCGCGCTGGCATTTTCCGTGGCCCGTCGAGACAAAAGAAGTGGTGAACGTCTCCGCGGTACATACGGCGGATATCGGTTTTCGCGGCAACTCAAAGTCATCCAAGATTATCGAAGAGTCCTTGATGTTGACGGACGATCTGAACATTATCGATATTCAATTCGCCGTGCAATATTTGTTGATTGATCCCAAGGCATTCTTATTTGAGAACCGCTCGTATGAAGCCAATGCCGAAGATCTGGTACGGCAAGCGGCGGAGACGGCGACGCGCCAAGTGGTCGGCAAACATAAAATGGATTACGTTCTAAACGAGGGCCGCACGGAGATTGCCGAACAATCCGCTGCGCTGATGCAAACGATTTTGGATCGCTATAAGTCCGGTATCAAAATCAGCCGGGTGAATATGCAAAACGCGCAGCCGCCGGAACAGGTGCAGCAAGCGTTCGACGACGCCAATAAGGCCAACCAGGACAAGGAACGGCAGATTAACGAAGGCCAAGCCTACGCAAACGATATTTTGCCCAAAGCCGTCGGTACCGCATCGCGTTTGAGCGCGGAAGCCAATGGTTATCAGCAGCGCGTGATCGCCGCGGCAGAAGGTGATGCCAGCCGTTTTAAGCAAGTATTGACCGAGTATCAGAAAGCGCCGGTGGTGACCCGTGAGCGGCTATACCTGGACATGATGCAGCAAGTTCTCTCCAATACCACTAAGGTTCTGGTCGATCAAAAAGGCACAGGCAACTTGCTCTATCTTCCTCTCGATAAGCTGATGCAAATGGGCGACGGCAGTAGTAATGCACCCCATGTGGAGGCCACGCCGCGTCAGCCGGAAGCCGTTCCTACACCGGAGCCCGCCTCGCGCGCGCGCGATCTTTTCCGTTCCCGCGAACGCGATGCGCGCTAGTCTCGACTTGCGCCCAATTAAACTGACATCATTATGAATAAAATTAGCGCATCCGTTGTTACCGTGATCGTTGCTTTGGTCATCGGTAGTTTATGTTTCTTCACGGTTGATCAGCGCCAGCAGGCGATCGTGTTTCAACTCGGAGAAATTGTTCGCATCATCAAGGAACCTGGTTGGTATTTGAAATGGCCATCGCCCGTTCAAAACGTGCGTTATTTCGACGGCCGTGTGCAAACCCTCGATGCCAAGGAGCCGGAACAGTTCATCACGAAAGAGAAAATAAACGTTCGGGTCGATCTATTCGTCAAATGGCGCATCCTTGATGTGAAGCAATATTACGTCAGTGTCGGCGGTGACGAGCGTCGAGCGCAGATTCGTCTTGCGCAGACCATCAACAATGACTTGCGTGCTGAGTTCGGCAATCGCACCGTCCATCAAGTTGTCTCCGGTGAACGCAATCAAATCATGGAAGTGATGCGTTCCCGAGCCGATGCGGACGCCCGCAGTATCGGCGTGGGAGTGCTCGATGTTCGAGTGAAGCGGGTCGACTATCAGCAAGAAGTGAGCGAATCTGTATATAAGCGCATGGAGGCTGAGCGCAAACGCGTCGCCAACGAGCGGCGTTCCGAAGGCTTTGCGGAATCGGAAAAGATTCGCGCGGAAGCTGAACGCAAGCGTGAAGTCATCGTCGCCGGCGCCTATCGTGATGCACAAAAAGCGAAGGGTGAGGGCGATGCCAAGGCAGCCGCCATTTACGCCGAGGCATTCAATCAAGATCCGAATTTCTATGGGTTTTATAGGAGTTTGGACGTGTACCGCGCCGGCTTGAGGACTAAGAACGACGTTCTCCTATTGGACCCCAATTCCGAGTTCTTCAAACACCTGAAGAGTCCCGGTCAAACGAAATAGATACGGATGTCGGATTCCTGGCTCACCGCCTTCGCGCTTATGTTGGTGATCGAGGGCATGCTACCCTTTGCCGTTCCAAGTGTGTGGCGCGATGCCTTTAAGAGACTCACCGAAATGAGCGATGGCCAAATCCGTTTTATCGGATTGATTTCGATCGTTTCGGGCTTGGTTTTTTTGCTATTTTTCCGCCCGTCGAGCAGTTGAAATCATGAATCGAAACTGGTTACTTCCCGAATACATCGAGGACGTTTTGCCGCCTTTTTCCTGGCGCATGGAGCGGGTACGCCGATCTATTCTCGATCTATTTTGGAGCCATGGTTACGAACTGATTCAGCCGCCGTTACTGGAATATTTGGAATCGCTATTGACCGGGACCGGCCATGATCTCGACCTGAAGACGTTCAAGCTGGTCGACGAATTAAGCGGCCGCCACATGGGTTTGCGCGCCGATATTACCCCGCAGGTGGCGCGCATCGACGCCCATTTGATGAACTACAAAGGCGTGAATCGGCTGTGCTATTCCGGCAGCGTGCTGCAAACCAAGCCTGACAACATGTTGGGCACGCGCGAGCCACTGCAGATCGGTGCGGAATTATTTGGCCACGCGGGACTCGAGAGCGACTTCGAAGTTCAAAACCTAATGGTTGAAGCGTTGACCCTGGCCGGCGTCAAAGATGTTTTGATCGACCTTGGCCATGTCGCCATTTTTCGCGCCTTGGTGTCCCAGTCGGAACAATCCGCTGCGCGGGAAATGGAACTGTTTCAGGCGTTGCAAAGCAAGGACGCACGGTTGATTGCCGAGCTGACGGCGGATCTTGATTCGAGTTTGGCTAAGGCATTTTGCACATTGCCTGAACTCAACGGTGATAGCGAAATTCTCGACCGCGCGAAGGATCAATTACCCGCTAACGCCCGCATTCATGCGGCGCTTGACGAGTTAAATCGTTTGGGCAGAATGTTGCGCCAGCGCGGTATCAAGGTGACCTACGACCTCGCCGAGCTGCGCGGTTATCACTACCATAGCGGTATCGTGTTCGCCGCCTACGCCAATGATTTCCGCGACGCGGTGGCAAAAGGTGGGCGTTACGATGAAATCGGTAAAGCATTTGGTCGCTCCCGCGCGGCCACGGGTTTTAGCATGGATTTACGTGAAGCTTTGAGCAATGCGGATCTGCCGCTGCGCAGTGGCGTGTTAGCGCCTTATCTGAACGGCGATAGCGCGCTGCAAAAAACCATTGAAACGCTGCGTAAGCAGGGCGAACGTGTGGTTACGGAGCTACCCGGCGTCACTTCCAATGCCGTTGAACTCGGTTGCGATCGATGTCTGGTTTTCGCGTCCGGACTATGGCAAATTAAATTAATTTCAACGGCACAGTGATGGCAAAGAATGTAGTAGTGATCGGCACCCAATGGGGCGATGAAGGTAAAGGCAAATTGGTTGATTGGTTAACCGGCCACGCGCGCGGTGTCGTGCGTTTTCAGGGCGGCCACAATGCCGGGCACACGTTAGTCATCGGCGGGAAAAAGACCGTCTTGCATCTCATTCCCTCGGGTATTTTGCGCCAGGACGTCGACTGCTTCATCGGCAATGGTGTCGTTGTGTCGCCAACGGCGCTGCTGGAAGAGATCGACATGCTCAAAGCCAGCGGCGTCGATGTCAGCGGCCGGCTAAAAATATCTGAAGCCTGCCCGGCGATACTGGCGTATCACAGCGCGCTTGACGTGGCGCGCGAAGCGGCAAAAGGCGAGGCCAAGATCGGCACTACCGGACGCGGCATCGGGCCGGCGTACGAAGATAAAGTCGCGCGGCGCGGCATCCGCTTGCAAGACCTATTTTATCGCGAACGCTTTGCCGCTAAGCTGGGCGAAGTATTGGATTACCATAACTTCGTGCTGAAAAATTACTTCCAAGTCAACACCGTCGATTTTCAGCAAACCTTGGATGAAACCCTGGCGCTGGCCGAGCGGATCAAGCCGTTCATCGCCGACGTGCCGCGATTGTTGTACGAAGCGAATAAAGCCGGGAAAAACCTGTTGTTCGAAGGGGCGCAGGGCTCGTTATTGGACATTGATCATGGCACCTACCCGTTCGTCACATCGAGTAACTGTGTCGCCGGCGCCGCCTCCGCCGGCAGCGGGGTAGGCCCACAAGCATTGCATTACGTGTTGGGCATCACCAAGGCCTACACCACCCGCGTGGGCTCCGGGCCATTTCCAACGGAATTGATCGACGCGGTGGGTAAGCACATTGCCGCTAAGGGCAATGAGTTCGGCGCCACCACTGGACGCGCGCGCCGCGTGGGCTGGTTCGACGCCGCCGCACTCAAGCGCTCGATTCAGATTAACGGCGTGTCGGGGCTTTGCGTCACCAAGCTTGATGTGCTCGATGGTGTCGAGTCGCTACGGTTGTGCACCGGCTACAAGATTGGCGGCGCGTTTAGCGACATACTCCCGGTTGGCGCCGAGGCGTTAGCCCTGGCCGAGCCGATTTACGAAGATTTACCGGGTTGGAAAGAAAGCACCTTTGGCGTGAACGTGTTGGAGAAACTGCCGGAAAACGCGCGCCGCTATCTAAAGCGAATTGAGGAGACCTGCGCCGTGCCGATCGATGTGATTTCCACTGGGCCGGATCGCGACGAAACGATTGTTTTGCGGCATCCGTTTGAATAGTGAGGACATTTTACAGCGAAAATTAGCCGGGAGAAGCGCGAGAAACGAGCAGGACGCGAAGCGGATTTGTTTTTCGCCGCGCAGTGTACACAAGGTACATAAGCGGCGAAAAACAAATTTGCGACAAAGTCATGCGACGTTTATCGCGCTTCGAATGGTGCCCAGAAAGGGACTCGAACCCCCACAGTGTTGCCACCACTAGGACCTGAACCTAGCGCGTCTACCAATTTCGCCATCTGGGCAGTCAGGCTAAATCGAATTTTATAGGATTCCCATCCATTGTCAAAGAAGAAAGCAAATCTACGTGATCAAGACCCGCACCTAGCGCGTGAGCGGGCCCGTTACGAAAACCCGTTGCCGAGCCGCGAGTTCGTACTCGATGTGCTGGTGCAAGAGGGCGTGCCGCTGTCGCGCGAGCGGCTCGGCGAATTGCTCGAGATCCACGAGGGCGAAGAAGAAATGTTCAATCGCCGCTTACAAGCCATGGAGCGCGATGGCCAGATCATGCGCAATCGTAAACAGGCGATCTGTATTCCCGACAAGCTCGATCTGATCAAAGGCACGGTACAAGGTCATCCCGACGGCTACGGCTTCGTCATCCGCGAAAGCGGCGGCGACGATTTATTCCTCGATGCCAAGGAAATGCGCAAGGTATTGCACGGTGACAAGGTGATGGTGCGCATCATCGGCTTGGATCGGCGTGGCAGGCCCGAGGGCGCGGTAGTTGAAGTTCTGCAGCATGTGAACCAGCGCATGATCGGGCGCTTGTTCGTCGAACACGGTGTTTATTTTGTCGTCGCGGAAGATAAGCGCATTAGCCAGGATATTCTCATCGCGCCCGGTTCCGAGGGCGGCGCCGAGCCGGGCCAAGTCGTGATGGTGGAACTGATCAATCATCCCAGTCAGCACACCGAAGCCGTCGGCCGCATCGTCGAGGTGGTCGGTAATTTTGCTGATTCCGGCATGGAAATTGAAATCGCGCTACGCAAGCATCAGTTGCCATTCTTGTGGCCTGCCGATGTCGAGGCGGTGGTGAAAAAATTGCCGAAAAAGGTCTTGAAAAAAGACCTCGCGCCTGATCGCGTCGATCTGCGCGATTTGCCGCTCGTCACGATCGATGGCGAAACCGCGAAGGATTTCGACGATGCCGTTTACTGCGAAAAACAAGGTAAGGGTTATCGTCTGATCGTCGCCATTGCCGATGTCAGTCACTATGTTCAAGAAGGCGATCCATTGGATCGCGAAGCGCGCAGCCGCGGCACGTCGGTGTATTTTCCGCGCCGCGTCATTCCGATGTTGCCGGAAGCTTTGTCCAACGGCCTGTGTTCGCTTAATCCGGAAGTCGATCGATTGTGCATGGCGTGCGACATGATTGTCGGGTCAACCGGCGAGGTTATAAAGTATCAGTTCTATCCGGCAGTAATGCACTCCCAGGCGCGGTTTACCTATACCGAAGTGGCGGCGATGTTGGAGGATCCAAACGGCGCGGCGGGAAAAAAATATGCTTCGCTGCTGGATCCGATCCAAAGGCTTTATACCTTGTTCAAGGTATTGCTAAAGACGCGCGCGAAACGCGGCGCGATCGATTTTGAAACCACGGAAACGCAACTCATATTTGACGATATCGGCAAAATCAGCAATATCGTGCCGGTCGTTCGAAACGATGCCCATCGCCTGATCGAAGAGTGCATGCTGTCCGCCAATGTGTGTGCGGCAGATTTTCTCGCGACCAACGAACATCCCGCGCTTTATCGCGTTCACGCCGGGCCCAATCCGGAAAAGCTCGAAAGCTTGCGCGAGTTTCTACGCGAATTCGGATTCGGTTTGGGCGGCGGCGAAGCGCCGAAAGCCAGCGATTACGCTACACTTCTTGCCAGCGTTAAAGCGCGGCCGGATTTTCAGCTCATTCAAACTGTCATGCTGCGGTCGATGATGCAAGCGGTTTACAGCCCCGATAATCTCGGCCACTTTGGTTTGGCGTATGACGCCTATGCCCACTTTACCTCGCCGATTCGGCGTTATCCCGATTTGGTCATTCACCGCTCCATCAAGGCGGTGCTTAAGGGCGAGCGCTACCAGCCGGGCAATTGGAAAGAACTCGGCGTCAGTTGTTCGCAAACGGAACGCCGCGCCGACGAGGCCTCGCGCGATGTGTTGTCCTGGCTCAAGTGTTACTACATGCGCGATCGCGTCGGCGAGGAATTCGTCGGCACAGTGAGCGCCGTCACCGGCTTCGGATTATTTGTCTCACTGACGGATTTGTATGTCGAAGGCTTGGTGCACATCAGCGAATTAGGCAGCGATTATTTTCACTTCGATCAAGCTAAGCATCAACTGCTGGGCGAGCGTACCGGCAAGCGCTATCGCTTGAGCGATCGCATTCGCGTGCGCCTGGTGCGCGTCGATTTGGAAACCAGCAAGATCGATTTTGTCTTGGCGGATCAGCCACCCGCTGTCGCGAAGCCCCATAGGTTGCCCAAGCAATCGGCGCGGCCGCCGCTTGGCAAGAAGAAGAAAAAATAACCATGGCCAAACTTCGCGTCATTTATGGCTTCCACGCCGTGCGTAGCGCGCTGCGCCGCGACAAGACCCAGTTCGAAGAAATCTACGTCGATGCCGCGCGCAACGATCCGCGCAGCCGCGAGCTATTGGAATTCGCCGAGCAGCGCCAGGTGCGTGTCATGAGCGTAGACAGCGCGCGCCTGGATGGCCTCACCGGCGGCGCGCGTCACCAGGGCGTGGTGGCGAACATTCTCGATACGCCGGTCAGTCGCGATCTCGATGAAATTTTAGACGAAGTGACGGAACCGGCGTTCCTGCTGGTGCTCGACGGGGTGCAAGACCCGCACAATCTCGGTGCTTGTTTGCGGGTTGCCGACGCCATGGGTGTGCACGCCGTTATCGCACCGAAGGACAACAGCGTCGGCATCACCGCGATCGTCAGCAAAGTGGCCTCGGGTGCCGCGGAAAGCGTGCCCTACCTCATGGTTACGAATCTCGCGCGCAGCTTGCGCGATTTGAAAGACCGCAATATTTGGTTCATCGGCGCCGATGAGTCCGGCGACCAGGAGCTACACCAAGCCGATCTCAGCGGACCTATGGGCTTGGTACTGGGCGCGGAAGGCAAAGGCCTGCGGCGCTTGACGCGCGAACTATGCGACCGTACGGTGCGTATTCCGATGTTCGGCAGCGTGGAAAGTTTAAATGTTTCGGTCGCGACAGGGATTTGTTTGTATGAAGTTCGTAGGCAGAGACAAAAACGGTAAGTGGGAAACCCCCACTTGACTAAAAGCCCCCTATTGACGATACTGACCAGATGACTACTCGTACCCAAGTCCGCCACAAAACCACCGATGCCAAAGGCCGCGTGACCCTCGGTGGCCACTTCGCGAACCGAGCCGTTATCGTCGAAAAGCAGAGTGATGATGAGGTCATCGTCCGGCTGGCGCGTGTGATTCCAGAGCGCGAAGCGTGGCTTTACGAAAACCCGAAAGTCTTGGCCTCGGTTAGGCGTGGACTTGATCAAGCGCGCAAAGGTAATGTTGCGAAGAACCCGCCGGACATGAAAGCGGCAGCGAAACTCGCTGCGCAGCTTGAGGACTGATGCCCTTTACGCTCGTCTGGCTTGAGGCGTCCGCGAACACCTTCCACGAACTTCAGGCAGCGGCCCAGAAATCGCTCGAAACCCGCACTGCATCGAAGAAGTCAAAGGCTTCCAAGCAGGATGGGCTGTTTAAGCAAATGGTAAAGTGCGTGGAGCTACTCCAGTCAAATCCTCGCCATCCCGGCCTCGAAACACACGAGTACGACTCGATCGAAAACCCCTATGATTCTCGCACTAAGGTTTTTGGGGCGTACGTCCAGCACCGCACGCCGGG
Organism: Burkholderiales bacterium; assembly: GCA_046598945.1. Lineage (GTDB taxonomy): Bacteria > Pseudomonadota > Gammaproteobacteria > Burkholderiales > JALYOK01 > JALYOK01. The sequence continues at coordinate 26,771 of JBKJHT010000143.1, forward strand.
TGCCTATCGGATTTTTTGGTGCTACGGCCCAAAGAAAAGCGAGATTACGATTATCGCTATTACGCCGCATCCATAGTCGATAATCCGGGACTGCCAATGTGAGTTTTATTCCGACGTAGACGCACCTGCACGGAGGTAATTGCCTGCGTGGGTCGCCTCAAGAAATGGAAAGTTACGCACGCTAGTCGCTAGAGCGCATATCTAGTCGTCTTGGATAGCTCTTCCGGCGACGTGGGCACATTCCGGCGCGCATGGACTCCGTCCTAAATCGTTGCCAATATATTAATGGGTTCGAATAAGCTCGTTGTTCTATTTTTTGGTGTTACGCGCGGGCCAGGATGGGTAAATCAGACTCGACCGGTTTTGGCGCTGCCGGTCGTTAGGCTGCTGGGTCAGGTCCACGATATCCGCGCTGGCCTGCCGCAACAGCGTCCGGTCTAGGCTCGTCAGCCGCTCCTGCTCGACTTCCCCTAACTGTGCCGGGTCGTTCATGCTGGTGATGATAGCAACGGCCGCCCTGTACACAATCAACCGAAACTTTTGGGCGTTTGCGGCGCTGCCCACGATTGCGCTGGCGCCGTTCATTAGCCTTCCGGTGCCGCGCATGCGCAATGTGTTTTATATTTTCTATCCGCTACATCTGGTGGTGTTGTTGGGGCTGCGAATCTCGCCTTTAGCGGCGCAATCGCTTACAACAGAATAGGGTGAATAAGCTTGGTGTGATCCCGACTATCTACGGGCTTACGCACTCTTGTTCAAGCGGATGCTTGCCACGAGTCGCGCCGCGCTTGCCTTCTGGCACTGCATGTCCTTAGAGCCAGTATCCATGCGCCTTCTGGCAATGCCGTGTTTTTTCCGCCGGGTAAATTGTAAAGCTGACTCGACTAGAGCTCAGGCAATCTCTAAGATAGCGTCTTAGCAAAAACCACACGCAGGCAATAAATTGAACGATTTCACCAAGGACGTGCAACCCATTGTCGGGCGCTCCGCCTTTTTGTCGCTGCTGGAGGATGAGGGCATCGATATTCTGTTCGGCAATCCCGGCTCGACTGAATTGCCGATTATGGCCGCGCTGCACGATCATCCCGATTTGCAATATGTGCTGGGTTTGCAGGAATCGATCGTCGTGTCGATGGCCGATGGCTATTCGCGTGCATCGAATCGATTGTCCGCCGCGAACGTACATGTGGCGCCCGGTTTGGGGAATGCCATGGGATCCTTGTTCAATGCAAAGTGGTACGGCTCACCGATGATTCTCACCGCCGGACAGCACGAGCAGGGCCACAGCCTGAACGAGCCGATGCTATACGCGCCACTGGTGCCGCTGGCCGAACCGTTGGTGAAATGGGCCGTCGAAGTCACGCGCCTAGAAGATCTTCCGCAGATCGTGCGCCGCGCTGCCAAAGTTGCGCTGACGCCTCCGACCGGGCCGGTGTTTATTTCGCTGCCCGGCGATATTCTCAACGCCGAAGCGCCCCTGAATTTGGGGAAGCGTGTACGCGTTGACGCGGTCACCCGTCCGAGCGATGCTGCGTTAGAGCGTTTGGCAGATCGCCTATTACTGGCGCGCAATCCGGTCATTGTCAGTGGGCACGAGGTAAGCGTTCATGATGCCCTAGCTGAAGTAGGTGAGTTGGCGGAAATGCTGGGCGCCGGCATGTTTCAGCAAACCGTGCCTTATTCCGCCCAGGCCCTATCCGAGCATCCTGCCAGCCTCGGATCGCTGACGCGCAACCAAACCCAAGTGCGCGCCGCGTTGCAGCCGTTCGATCTGTTGATTCTCCTGGGCACCGACATGCTGCGCATGTCGATTTTTAGTCCCATTGACCCGCTACCCGAAGGCATGCCCATCGTGCAAGTCGGCGAGCGGGCCTGGGAAATCGGCAAGAGCTATCCGGCAGAAATCGCCATCAATGCCAACGTAAAGGAAACCCTGAGCGCGCTGCTGGCCTTGTTGAAGAAGCGCATGAACGGCACGCAACGCGAACGTGCCGAGCAGAATTTGCAAGCGATTGCTGCGAACAACTGGTCAGTGCAACGCGAGCGGGCATTGGTGCAAGTCGCTACTGCGGCGATCGCAACACCGATTGATCCTAAATTTTTGATGTCTCGAATCGTCGCCGGATTGCCGCGCGACGCGATTGTGGTAGAAGAGGCGCTAACGTCGTCCGCTTCACTGCTAAATTTTTTGCCGATCCGTGGCGCCCGCGATTTTTACGGCTTGGCCAGCGGCGGAATAGGTTTCGCCATGGCCGGCGCCATAGGCATTCAATTGGCGCAACCGCAGCGTCGAGTGGTGGCCATCGTCGGCGACGGCAGCGCGATGTACAGTATTCAGGCGCTTTGGACCGCAGCGCACCTTAAACTGCCGATCACCTACATCATCGCCAATAACGCAAGCTATCGGATTTTGAAAGAACGCGTTATGCCGTATCAAAAAGAAGCGAAATTCATCGCCATGGACTTGCGCGATCCGCGCATCGATTTCGTCACGCTTGCCCAGTCGATGGGGGTGAGCGCGCAGCGGGTGACCGAGCCAGGGGCAATCGATTCCGCCTTGCGTCAGGCCTATCAAACTAACGGCCCGACCTTGGTGGAAGTCGTCGTGCACGATGGCTTTGAAGGCTAACAAAAAATCGACCAAATTTCGATTGTTCAGTGCTCGGCGCGGAGCGGTCTGGCGTTAATTGTACTTCGTATAATGTATATTATGTTAAATAATAACTTCCACGTATGCTCCAGCAATTGTGGTTGACTCGCAGTTGGACCACTACTTGATCAATGCCAATAGTGACTTAAATTCGGGCGTACCGGCTTGCCCTATCCATTCAAACAACACCATCTCAGTCGTTACGATTTCCACGCCGGCGCCGCGCAGGCGAGCGAGCCCTAACGCATAGTTTTCTTGCTGGCGCGACGATACCGCGTCGGCGACGACCATCGTTGTATACCCCGCTGCTTTTAGCTCCAGCGCCGTTTGCAGTACGCACACGTGTGCCTCCATACCGCAGACAATAATTTGTTGCCGTTGAGTTTGCCGTAATCGATCCGCGACGCCCGCTTCGCCGAAACATGAGAAGTGGGTTTTCTCGAATATCACTGCGGACGGCAATAAATTTCGCAACGCAGGTACGGTGCGGCCGAGGCCTTTCGGATATTGTTCCGAGGCGAGCATCGGCACGCTTAATTTCCGCGCGGCTTGAATGAGTTTTGCGGCGTTAGCCATGACGCCATCGGCGTTTAAAATCGCCGGCGCCAATTTCTCCTGAATATCGACGATCAGCAACAAACTTTGTTCGCGACGGATTAACATCAATGTACTTTCAGCAATCCTTCGCGCTCGATGAAACTGATCACCGTGTCCAGACCTGTCCCAATTTTAAGGTTGGTGAAGACGAATGGCCGTTCGCCGCGCATGCGCTTCGCGTCGCGCTCCATGATCTCCAACGACGCGCCGACCATCGGTGCGAGGTCGATTTTGTTGATGATCAACAAATCGGATTTGGTGATGCCCGGCCCGCCCTTGCGCGGAATTTTTTCACCGCCGGCCACGTCGATGACATAGAGCGTGAGGTCAGATAGTTCCGGGCTGAAAGTCGCCGCGAGATTGTCGCCACCACTTTCGACAAAAATCGCGTCGAGTCCGGGAAAAGTTTGCGTGAGACGCGCCACGGCCTCGAGATTGATCGATGCGTCCTCGCGAATCGCGGTATGCGGACACCCACCAGTTTCGACCCCGACGATGCGCTCTGGCGCCAACGCACCCGCGCGCACCAATATCTCCATATCTTCTTTGGTGTAGATGTCGTTGGTGACGACCGCAATGTTGTAAGTGTCACGCATACGCTTGCACAGCGCTTCCACCAGCGCGGTTTTACCAGAGCCCACCGGGCCGCCAATGCCTACTCGTAATGGTTGCTTGTCGTCCATTTTTTCCTAAGATCGAAATAATCGGCTGTACTGACTTTCATGCTGTCCGGATAGTATCGCGAGGCCCGGTGCAAGGTTGCAGAGATCATCATCACCCAAATCCAACGCTTGCTCCACCACGGGCGGAATCGCTTGACCCAAGTCGAACAGCAACGTCTGCCCCGCCACCTGGCCCAACGGGATCAACTTAATCGCGCCGATGACTTGATTCTCCAGCCATGACCAGAGGTAAGCGGTGAGCGCCTCTTCAACGGGCACCGAGAAACTGACCGCGGCAAAACTGAATGCCATTGGGAAACCTTTTGGCTGCACGTCGGCCAACGTTGCCACGCGCGCCGGATCGCAAAAATTTCCGTCGACTAAAAGTTTCGCCAACGAATAACCCATCTGTTCGGTCTCGGCGCGTAGCTCCGCGGTCTCGCGTGAGGCGAGAAAATAGTGGTTCCAGTATCTGGCCGAGTCTAAATCTTCCGTTTGCCAGGCGCGGTAAAGTCGTGCGACGATCGGCGCCTCCATCGTGGCCATGTTAAATTGCAACACAGCGCTGATCCACGCGCGCGCGCTTACATTCTCGCAAACGATCTTCGCTTCACATGCCGACTCCAATCCTTGCGAATAACTGTACGCGCCGACCGGCAACGCCGGACTCGCCAGTTGCAACAATCGAACCAGCGTCAGACTCATGGCTTGTGCTGGTGAATGAGCGGTCGATGGCTGACGTCGCCATGGCGATGCCCGCCACCATAGGCGCCCGCCTCCGGCTCAAACGGCAGTTCGGCAGCGCTGACGGACGCACCCAATCCGAGCAGCATATCGCGCAACACCGCATCGCTTTTAAGCTTCAACCAGCCAGCGCCGATTTCCAGAGGTACGTGGCGATTGCCCAGATGATAGGCGGCGCGCATCAACTGCAATGTCGATTCACAGCGCACTAGGTAAACCTTTTCCGGCGCCGCCACGACGCGCACCACCCGCCCTTCTTCGGTCATCAAGCAATCGCCGTCGCGCAGCATCGTGCCACGCTCAAGGAATAGGCCAACCTCGATCCCCGACTCTAAACGTGTGCGCAATCGGCTTTTTTGCCGTCGCTCAAATGGCAATACAAGACGATCATCGTAACGCTCTTGCGGCGCCACGCGTTGGCGAATCAGCGCGATGTTTTCAGTTTCTGCAACCATCAAAACAGAAAATAACGCTGTGCCATCGGTAACACTTTAGCGGGCTCGCAGACCAGATGTTCGCCGTCGGCGGTAACACGATAGGTTTCCGCATCAACTTCGATTTTCGGCAAGTAATCGTTGTGGATCATGTCGGACTTTTGCAACTCGCGCGTGCCTTTGACGGCGATCACTTGTTTGCCTAACCCGAGGCGCGTGCGAATGTCGTTAGCAAGCGCCGCTTGCGAAACAAAGGTGAACGACGTGGCTTGCAACGCGCCGCCGAAGGCGCCGAACATCGGCCGGTAATGCACCGGCTGCGGCGTGGGAATCGATGCGTTCGGGTCGCCCATGGCGGCGGCGATAATCATGCCGCCTTTAACGATCAACGATGGTTTGACGCCGAAAAACGCCGGTTTCCACAGCACGAGATCGGCGAGTTTGCCCACTTCGATTGAACCGACCGCGTGGGAAATACCATGAGTGATCGCCGGATTAATCGTATATTTGGCAATGTAGCGTTTGGCTCGGTGGTTGTCATGATCCGTGCGATCACCCGCGAGCGCACCGCGCTGCGTCTTCATTTTGTGCGCCGTCTGCCAGGTGCGCAGGATCACCTCCCCGACCCGGCCCATCGCCTGTGAGTCGGACGACATCATGCTGATGGCGCCGAGGTCGTGGAGAATATCTTCCGCGGCGATGGTTTCACGCCGGATACGCGATTCGGCGAATGCGACATCTTCGACGATTTTTGGATCGAGGTGGTGACACACCATCAACATATCGAGATGTTCGTCGAGGGTGTTGACGGTGTAGGGCCGCGTTGGATTGGTTGACGAGGGCAACACATTCGCTTCGCCGCACACTTTGATAATGTCAGGCGCGTGACCGCCGCCCGCGCCTTCCGTGTGAAAGCTATGGATGGTGCGGCCTTTGAATGCAGCAATAGTCGTTTCGACGAAGCCCGCTTCGTTTAACGTATCCGTATGGATCGCCACTTGAACGTCCATTTTATCGGCAACCGAAAGGCAGTTATCGATGGCCGCCGGCGTGGTGCCCCAATCTTCGTGGAGTTTTAGGCCAATGGCGCCCGCCTCCACCTGCTCAACTAGCGGCTGCGGCAAACTCACGTTACCTTTGCCGAGAAAACCTAAATTCATCGGCAAGCCGTCGGCGGCGAGCAGCATGCCGTGTAAATGCCATGGACCCGGGGTGCACGTGGTCGCATTGGTTCCTGCCGCCGGCCCTGTGCCGCCGCCGATCATCGTCGTCACGCCGGACATCAACGCTTCGTCCACTTGCTGCGGCGAAATGAAATGAATGTGGGTGTCGATGCCACCGGGGGTGACGATCATGCCCTCCCCTGCGATCACTTCCGTCGCCCCGCCGATGACGATGGTCACACCCGGCTGAATATCGGGATTGCCCGCCTTTCCGATCGCCGCGATGCACCCACCCTTGAGGCCGATGTCGGCTTTGACGATGCCCCAATGGTCGAGTATCAACGCGTTGGTGATCACCGTATCGACGACATCGTTGTGCGCGCGCTGGCTCTGGCCCATGCCGTCGCGAATCACTTTGCCGCCGCCGAATTTAACCTCTTCACCATAGATCGTGAAGTCCTTCTCGACTTCGATCCACAGATCCGTATCGGCCAACCGCACGCAATCGCCGACGGTCGGGCCGAACATTTCCGCGTAAGCGGTTCTATCCATGCGTCGGCTCATTTGGCTTTTCCCGCGCGGTTGAGCTTGCCCATGATCTTGCTGTTGAAGCCATACACGGTGCGGTCTCCCGCCAATGCTACGAGTTCCACTGTGCGCTCTTGTCCCGGCTCAAAGCGCACCGCGGTGCCAGCCGGAATGTTGAGGCGAAATCCCGTTGCCTTGCCGCGCTCGAAGGCCAGGGCTGCGTTGGTTTCGCCGAAGTGAAAATGGGAACCGACTTGGATCGGCCGATCGCCGGTATTCGCGACCGTCAGGCTAATAGTCTCGCGACCCTGGTTAATCTCAATTTCGCCCACTTTTATTTTCATTTCACCGGGAATCATATTCGCTCACTGGATTGGATTGTGGACGGTGACGAGCTTGGTGCCGTCAGGAAAAGTTGCTTCGACTTGGATGTCCGGAATCATTTCGGGCACCCCTTCCATCACGTCGACGCGGCCCAGCAACGTCGTCCCATAACTCATTAGATCGGCGACGCTGCGTCCGTCCCGTGCACCTTCCATAATCGCTGCGCTGATGTACGCCACCGATTCTGGGTAGTTAAGTTTCAAACCTCGGCCTTTGCGGCGCTCGGCCACCAGCGCGGCGGTGAAGAGCAGCAATTTATCTTTTTCGCGCGGCGTTAATTCCATGTTCTCCTCTCATGTGGACCAGATGCGCGGCGTCTGAGCGGCGCGGCCGAAATAGTGCGGCCGCAGCTTGCGCCAAATCGATTGCAAAAAACTTTTCGCGTCCTCGACTCGATGGCCAAGATAGCGCGCCGTCAATACGTGCGGAAGTGCGCTAATCGCGACATGTGCGCCCCCGCCCACGGTAATCGCCCTGCAAGAGGCTACCAGAGCGGCGTTCGGCACATTGCCTACGGCGATTAGGGTGGCCAAAACGGGACATCCGGCGAGCCCGGCAGGCGCAGTCAGCAGGGTGGAATTCCCCACAATGTGACCGCGCTCCAGCCACAACGGAACGCCGTTGCGCATGACCTGCCAGGCTTGCTCGTAACGCCCTCGCGCGAACCGTTCCTGCGATGCAATTCTGCCTAACACGAGTATATCCCAAGCGAAGTAACGAGCATCTTCGGTTAATTCGACGGCAATAGTCTGCCGCGCGCGGGTGGAATTGAACACAATGGCTTCTTGCGGCAACCATTCAAGGCTTGCGCCCGCGGCTACTTTAAGGGTGACGTGCTGCTCGGCCAAATCGCCTTCGCTGCGATACCACTTGGTCGCGCCCGGCGTGGTGATGAGCGCGTGGGCGTGGGCCGCAACATTGACGTTTATACTAAGTCGATCGCCCGCAACAATGCCGCCGGGCGGATGCACAATAATGCTGTGGCATACCGCGTCACCTTCGGGATAGAACGGTTTTTGCACCACCAGCGGGCCACGATGTTGCCGCTGCGTCAGTACGCTGCGTTGAGCACGCTGCTCGTAACACAGTGTTAACTCGGCCTCCCAGGTTCGCTGCGCGAATTCCTCCGCGACGATCACACCGCAACGTAGGTGCGGACTTTCAGGTCTTTCATGTCTTTTCCCTCTCCACTGAGCACGATTTCTCCGCGCGTCATCACCGCAAAAAAATCGGCGAGACGCTCTGCGAAATCATAATACTGCTCAACGAGTAGGATTGCCATATCGCCGCGCTGCGTTAAGAGGCGGATGACGCGTTCGATGTCTTTGATGATGGACGGCTGAATACCTTCTGTCGGCTCGTCCAGGATCAACACTTTTGGCTCGCCCACCAACGCCCGGGCGATGGCGAGTTGTTGTTGCTGGCCACCGGAGAGATCGCCGCCGCGGCGCTGGCGCATTTCTTTTAACACCGGGAAAAGCGTGTAAATGTAATCCGGTATGGACTTCGCCTGGCTCGCTTTTTTCACCGCCATGCCCATGAAAAGATTTTCTTCCACCGTCAGGCGCGCAAAAATTTCCCGGCCTTGCGGCACGTAGGCAATGCCGTTAGCCGCACGCCGATGGGGTCGCCAGGCGCTAATTTCTTCGCCATCAAGCGTCACGCGGCCGGAGGCGATTGGTAACACGCCCATCATGCATTTCAGCAAAGTTGTTTTGCCCACGCCATTGCGTCCAAGCAGGGTCGTGCATTTTCCGACTTTAAGCGCAAGATCGACGTTACGCAGCGTATGGCTGCTACCGTAGAATTGATTAAGTTGTTCGACCGCCAGCATTATCGCCCCAAGTAAACTTCGATCACTCGCTCGTCGCGCTGCACTTGGTCCATGCTGCCCTCGGCCAGCACACTGCCTTCGTGCAACACCGTGACTTTATTGGCGATGGAAGCGACGAAATCCATATCGTGTTCCACCACTACAATCGAATGATTGCCGGCAAGTTCCTGTATGAGCTCGGCAGTGCGTTCGGTCTCCTCGTCAGTCATACCGGCGACCGGCTCGTCGAGCAAAATTAATTTTGGTTCTTGCATCAGCAGCATGCCGATTTCCAACCATTGCTTTTGACCATGGGAAAGAGAGCCGGCGAGTTCATCTTGCTGCGCCGTCAGTTGTATCAGGCGCAGCATGTCGTGAATGCTTGCGGTTTGGTTGAACGTTAGTTCCGCCAGCAATGATTGCCTCACGCGTTTATCGGACTTCATGGCCAGTTCGAGATTCTCAAATACGCTATGGCGCTCGAACACCGTCGGGCGCTGGAATTTCCGGCCGATTCCCGCATGGGCAATCTCCGGCTCGCGCATGCGCGTTAAATCCATGGTCTGGCCGAAGAACACGGTCCCGCTGTCGGGTCGAGTCTTGCCGGTGATGACATCCATCATGGTGGTCTTGCCGGCGCCGTTCGGGCCGATAATGCAGCGCAACTCGCCTGCCTCGATGGTCAGCGATAAGTTATTCAATGCCTTGAAGCCGTCGAAGCTAACGGTCACGGATTCCAAATAGAGTATCGGTCCATGGCTGACATCAACCTTATCACTCGCGACGATCCGGCCGTAGGCGCTGTCACCGCTGCCACTTGAAATGGATTGTGAAGCGTTCATACCGCCGACTGCTCGGCCATTTCAGCGGCGCGCGGCACTGGCTTTGGGCGCACAGTCGGCGTGGCTTCCGGTCGTACCGATGCTTCTCGTTTTTTCAACAGACCCACCACGCCCTGAGGCATGAATAGCGTCACGGCAATGAACAAAAATCCCAAAACATACAGCCAATATTCCGGCATTGCGACGGTGAACCAACTCTTCGCCAAATTCACCAGCGCGGCGCCGACCAATGCGCCAACCAAGGTGCCGCGGCCTCCCACCGCCGTCCAGATCGCGATCTCAATAGAATTCGCCGGCGACATTTCACTGGGATTGATAATGCCCACTTGCGGCACATACAACGCGCCGGCGATGCCACACAGAATTGCCGAAAAAGTCCATACGAAAAGTTTGTACGGCACGGGATCATAGCCGGAAAACATCACCCGGCTTTCCGCATCGCGGATCGCCGTCAACACTCGACCCAGCTTGGATTTCACGATGTAGCGGCAGGCCAGTAACGCGATGATCAGCGTGATTCCGGTGATGATAAATAGCGCCGCTTTGGTGCTCGGATCGGTGATGCGAAAGCCCAATATCCACTTGAAATCCGTGAAGCCGTTGTTGCCGCCGAAGCCGGTGTTGTTGCGAAAGAACAGCAGCATGAAGGCGAACGTCAGCGCTTGCGTGATGATGGAAAAATACACGCCCTTAATGCGCGATCGAAACGCGAAATAACCGAACACGAAGGCCAATATCCCCGGCACTAATACCACCAGCATCAGCGCGTACCAAAAATGCTCGGTGAAGGACCAAAACCACGGATAGGTTTTCCAATCGAGGAAAACCATGAAGTCCGGCAAGTCGCTCTGGTATTGCCCCTCGCGGCCGATCATGCGCATGAGATACATGCCCATGGCGTAACCGCCCAGCGCGAAAAACACGCCGTGACCCAGGCTCAAAATCCCCGTGTAACCCCAGATCAAATCCATTGCCAACGCGACCATCATGTAGCACATGATTTTACCAAGCAGGTTGATGGTGTAGCTCGATACGTGCAGCGGATGTTCTGGGCTGGTTGCGAGATTGAGGGTCGGCAAAATAACCAGCACGATGAGCGCGAACGCCGCCAATGCGATCCAGCCTTTCGCCGTATAGAGCAATGAAATTCTTTTCATCATGCTGTCACCTCAGCACGGTGCGTGCAAGTTTTGCACGCATAGGTTCGGCGACGATGGCAATCGCTTGACCGTCGATCCCGCTGCGCGGGTCCCTCGCCGGGTAGCTCATGCCATCGCCTCGGCGCTTCTGCCCTTGAGCGCAAACAAACCCTGCGGACGTTTCTGTATGAATAAAATGATGAATACCAAAACCAAAATCTTCGCCATCACCGCACCCGCATAGGGCTCCAGGTATTTATTCACTTCGCCAAGGCCGATGGCGGCGATGATGGTTCCCGCCAACTGCCCTACCCCACCCAGCACCACGACCATGAACGAATCGACGATATAGCTTTGTCCGAGTTCGGGGCCGACGTTGCCGATTTGCGACAGCGCCACGCCGCCCAAGCCCGCGATACCGGAGCCAAGACCAAAAGTCCACATGTCGATCCTGCCGGTGGGCACACCGACGCAATCGGCCATGGTGCGGTTTTGTGTGACGGCGCGCACAAACAGGCCGAGGCGGGTTTTATTGAGCAAAAACCAAACCAGCCCAACCACGACAATGGCGAAAGCAATAATGACGATACGGTTATAGGGCAACGTCAATCCGCTGGAAAAACTAATGCCGCCGGACATCCAACTTGGGTTGGATACTTCGACGTTCTGCGCGCCAAATGTAGCACGCGCGATCTGAATGAGGATGAGGCTAATGCCCCAGGTGCAGAGCAACGTTTCCAACGGGCGGCCGTAGAGGAAGCGAATCACGCCGCGCTCCAGCGCCATGCCGACCAGCGCCGTCAGGATAAAGGCAAACGGCACGGCAGCGGCGAGATACCAATCGATCGACGCCGGAAAATATTGCCGAAATAAGGATTGAACCATGAAGGTGGCATAGGCGCCGATCATCAGCAATTCGCCATGCGCCATATTGATAATGCCCATCAAGCCGAAGGTAATCGCCAGGCCCAACGCGGCAAGCAACAGCACGCTGCCCAGGCTCAGGCCATTGAAGGCATGGCTTGCCAACTCCAAGCGCGATAGGCGACCCTGAATATCATTAAGCGCTTCGATAGCGGCCAAGCGCACGGCGCTATCCGGCTCGCCGTAACTGCCGTCGGCTTTCTTCTCAACCATGACCGCAAGCACGGTTTTAACGTTTGGATTACTCGTTGAAGCTAAGGCATCGACCGCGGCAAGCCTAACTTTCGGATCGGCGTTCTTGAGGCTGATCTGCGCTTTAGTGAGCAGCAAAATCTCCTTCACCTCCGCGTCCTGCTCCTTCAGTAGAACCCGCTCGATGCCCGGTAACGAACCTTCGTCGGCATCCGCTTGCAACTGTTTCGCCGAGGCGAGTCGAACGGCACGATTCGGGGCCGATAATTTGAGCGCGGCCAACGCGGCATTCAATTCGCGTCGCACGCGATTATTGATGTCGATCGATGCGAGATCGTCCGGCATGGGGACAATGGCATGGCTACTGAGGGCATCGACGGCGCTTGTGTCGGTTACAATCATCAGGTCGCCCTGCGGCGATACATACAACGTGCCATCGAAGAGTGCTTGCAACGCGGGTACGGCGGCAAGGTCGCCACTATCGGCAAGCTTGCTAATAGCAGCGATCTTGTCGTCGTTCTCCGCCGCCGCGAGGCCCTTGAGCGCCTCCGCGTCGATCGCCAATGCTGTCATCGGCGCGCACAGCAAGAACCACAGCCACGATCGAAACATTTTCAAGGAAATCCAGGATATTTTTTTATTAACCAAAAAGGGGCCGACCTTGCGTCGGCCCCCATCGAACCTTACTTGCCTGCTACAACGGGCTCGTCTGTCTTTTTGTCATTACCCGCAATGTACGGGCTCCACGGATTGGCGCGCACCGGGCCCGCGGTTTTCCACACCACGCTGAACTGACCATCAGCCTTTATCTCGCCGATCAACACCGGCTTATGCAGATGGTGGTTTTTCTCGTCCATTTTGGTGACGAAGCCCGACGGCGCTTTGAAGGTCTGACCCGCCATGGCGACGATGACCTTGTCGACATCGGTGGTCTTCGCTTTTTCTACCGCCTGCTTCCACATATGGATGCCGATGTAAGTGGCTTCCATCGGATCGTTGGTCAGCGGCTTGCCGGCGCTGGATAGACCCTTTGCTTTGGCGTAGGCCGCCCATTTCTTTTTGAAGGCGTCGTTGGCCGGATTCTTCATCGACATGAAATAATTCCATGCGGCGAGGTGACCCACCAGCGGCTTGGTATCGACACCGCGCAACTCTTCTTCACCGACGGAGAACGCAACCACCGGAACGTCGGTCGCCTTCAGGCCTTGGTTGCCCAATTCCTTGTAGAACGGCACGTTGGAATCGCCATTGATAGTGGAGACCACGGCCGTCTTGCCGCCGGCAGAAAATTTCTTGATGTTACCGACGATGGTCTGGTAGTCGCTATGACCGAACGGCGTGTAAATTTCTTCGATATCTTTCTCATCTACACCTTTGGATTTCAAGAACGCGCGAAGAATTTTATTCGTCGTGCGCGGATAGACATAGTCGGTACCGAGCAGGAACCAACGCTTCGCCCCGCCACCGTCTTTGCTCATCAAATACTCAACAGCCGGGATGGCTTGCTGATTTGGCGCAGCGCCAGTGTAGAAAACATTCTTCGATAGTTCTTCACCTTCGTATTGCACTGGGTAATACAGCAGGCCGTTGAGTTCTTCAAACACCGGCAGCACCGATTTGCGCGATACCGAGGTCCAGCAACCGAATACTGCGGCAACCTTATCTTGTGTCAACAGTTGGCGTGCCTTCTCGGCAAACAAAGGCCAGTTCGAGGCAGGATCGACCACTACCGGCTCGATCTTTTTACCCATTACACCACCGGCGGCATTGATCTCTTCAAACGCCATGAGGGCGACGTCTTTCAATACGGTTTCGCTGATGGCCATGGTGCCGGACAACGAATGCAACACGCCGACCTTGATGGTATCGGCGGCGCGCGCGGCGCCGGCAAACGCCAGCGAAGCCGCGAGGACAGACAGTGTCAGAAAATTGCGACGCTTCATTCCAAATCTCCCGAGAAAGTTATAAACGGATTTAAAATGATCTAAATTGATCATCTTCAACTCCTTGCACACACCATGCCAACTCTTGGATTGTTTACAAAACGGCCTGGAGAGCCAATATCCATGAGGCTCTCCAAGGCATGCCCTAAAATAGATGCGGAACCAAACGCACTAACGGTTACGCACCGCAGTAGTGCGACACGCCTGTGCAAGCACTTAATTCGGGCGTGGCATGAATAAAGGAACACTCTTTTTAGTTCCCGTTCCGCTTGCCGAGAGCGTACCGGGAAATGGGGTGCCGGCCAATATCGCGGCGCTGGTTGCGAGCCTTACGATCTTTGTGGTCGAGAACGCCAAGACCGCGCGGCAGTGGTTGAAATGGTATGGACATCCCAGCGAAATGCGGCAACTGACGATCGTCGAACTCAGAGCCGTCGACGGCCGCAAAGCGCTCGCCGCCTACCTCGCGCCGTTGATGGAAGGAAAAAGTATCGGCGTGATGTCGGAAGCTGGATGTCCCGGCGTTGCCGATCCCGGCGCGAATCTGGTTCGCGAGGCGCATCGATTGGGCATCCGCGTCGCGCCGTTGGTCGGTCCGTCGTCGATCTTACTGGCGCTGATGGCAAGCGGGCTGAATGGACAACGCTTTCGCTTTCACGGCTATTTGCCGGTGGACCGAATCGAACGCGCGAAAGCGATCGCTGCGCTGGAGCAAAGCTCACGGCGCGATCGCGAAACTCAACTATTTATTGAAACGCCTTATCGAAACGGCGCAATGATCGATACGCTCATGGCCACCTGCAGTAGCCAAACATTGCTGTGCATGGCAGCCGACGTGACCGGCGAGAATGAGATAATTGTCACTCGCACGATCGGCGAATGGAAAAAGCAATTGCCGAATTTGGATAAGCGCCCAACGGTGTTTTTGTTGCAAGCATAGTGATTTGCATGCAATGCTCCGTTGATTCGGGCCAATAGCTGTGCAACCCGCCGTGTGGCCCGAGGCCAGCCCCTCGTTCCCGCGAAAGCGGGAATCCATAGAGCAAACCCGCTACCCCGCGCAATTAACGTCCTCAAAAAAGTCAACTCGACCTAAAAGACCAAGCACCTGTAATTTCTTACAGTCCAGTTTGCCTTACACAACAACTCATTTACTCCAGACTTTCGCGCAAATCTAACCCATTTCGTATTCAAAAACAAAAATTTACGCCGCATCTTTTGCTTGAATTCATTATCGAAGGGCAGACCTTTTTTCTCTGAAATAATCGGAGTATGCTCACGGTCTACG
>JBKJHT010000188.1:0-6010 GCA_046598945.1 Burkholderiales bacterium
GCGTCGCCGGCCGCATGATGCTCAAACGCGTAATGGGTAAAGCAAGCTTCGCGACCATTCAAGACATGAGCGGCCGCATCCAGCTTTACATCACCAACGATATCACCGGTGAGGCGGTGCACGACTTGTTCAAGCATTGGGACATGGGCGATATCCTCGGTGCGCAAGGGATTTTGTTCAAAACCAAGACCGGCGAGCTTTCCATCAAAGTGAACTCGTTGCGACTGTTAGCGAAATCGCTTCGACCGCTGCCGGAAAAATTTCATGGATTGTCGGACCAAGAACAAAAATATCGTCAGCGCTATCTCGATTTGATCACCAACGAAGAAACACGCAAAGTTTTCATCACGCGCTCGAAAATCGTTCAGGGTATTCGTGAGTTCTTGGTTGCGCGCGGCTACTTGGAAGTCGAAACGCCGATGATGCACGCCATCCCCGGCGGCGCGGCGGCGCGGCCATTCAAGACCCACCATAACGCGCTGGATATGGAGCTTTACCTGCGCATCGCGCCGGAGTTGTATCTCAAGCGTTTAGTCGTCGGCGGCATGGAGAAAGTATTCGAGATCAATCGCAATTTCCGCAACGAGGGCATCTCGACGCGCCACAATCCCGAATTCACCATGCTGGAATTTTACGAAGCCTATCGCGACTATCGTTATCTCATGGACCTCACGGAGACTATGTTTCGCGATGTCGCGCAACAGGTGCTCGGTAAGACACAAGTGAATTACCAGGGGCAGATTATCGATCTCGGTCAGCCGTTCGCGCGCCTCACGACCACGCAAGCGATTCAAAAATATTTCCCGCAGTACACCGACGCACAGTTGAATGATCGCGACTTCGTCGTCGCTGAGTTGCAGCGTCTTGGCGCCGCGCCCAAACCCGGCGATGGCCTCGGTGGCATGCAGTTGACGCTATTCGAAGAAACGGCGGAACCGCTGCTGATTCAACCGACATTTATCATCGACTACCCGGCCGAAGTCTCGCCCCTAGCGCGGCGCAACGACACGAATCCCGACATCACCGACCGCTTCGAACTATTCATCGCCGGCCGCGAAATCGCCAATGGGTTTTCAGAATTGAACGATCCTGAAGACCAGGAAGCGCGCTTCGACGAGCAGGTGAAACTCAAGGAATCCGGCGACCAAGAAGCAATGTTCAAGGACAAGGACTATGTCACCGCGCTGGAATACGGCCTACCACCGACTGCGGGCGAAGGCATCGGCATCGATCGATTAGTCATGCTACTGACCGACAGCCCGAGCATCCGCGATGTGATTTTGTTTCCGCAACTGCGGCGCGCAGAAGGCTAAGTTGTAGGATGGGTAGAGGGCAGCGAAACCCATCAATGTTAGCTAAGGAACGGCGGGTTTCGCTTTGCTGTACCCACTCAACATACATTTAATCTCAGTGAGGAAAAATATTCATGGCTTCGTCAAACAAAGTAGCAATCGTTACCGGCGCGGGAACGGGCATCGGGAAATCCACCGCGCTTGCGTTATTGAAAGCCGGTTATCAAGTGGTGTTAGCCGGTCGCCGCGCGGAACCCTTGCAACAAGTAGCGCAAGAATCGGGCGCGGGAAATCGCGTGCTTGCAGTTCCGACCGATGTCGCCGATCCAAAGGCGGTCACCGAACTATTTGCCAAAACCAAAGAGAAATTCGGCCGCCTCGATTTGTTGTTTAACAACGCCGGAATAAGCGCCGGTGGCCCCATCGAGGACATTACGTTTGAACAATGGAAAAGCGTCGTCGACATCAATTTGACCGGGCCGTTTCTATGCACCCAAGCCGCCGTTCGCATGATGAAAAGCCAAGACCCGATGGGCGGACGCATTATCAACAACGGCTCGATTTCCGCCCATGCGCCGAGGCCGAATTCCGTTCCCTATACATCCACCAAGCATGCGATCACCGGACTAACGAAATCCACGTCGCTCGATGGCCGCAAATACAACATCGTCTGCAGCCAGATCGACATCGGCAACGCAGCGACGGAGTTGATCGCGCCGCGCGCCAAGCTGGGGTTACCGCAAGCCGATGGTTCGCTGGTCGTCGAGCCGCTGATGGATGTCGATCATGTCGGCGAAGCAATCGTTCACATGGCCAGTTTTCCGCTGGAAACCAACGTACAGTTCATGACAATCATGGCGACGAAAATGCCGTTTGTTGGGCGCGGCTAATCAAACCGCAAAAGGGTAGGGTGGATCAAGCGTGGCACAAAAACAAATGCTGCCACAAAGAAGCGGATCCGCCCTAGAAATACAAAAAGTGGATCCGTCCCGTTGGGACTTGATCCAACCTACCTTAGTTCGAATTTCGGGATTAAGTCTTCAACGCCTTGTAACGAACGCGATGGGGTCGCGCACCGTCCTCGCCTAGCCGCTTTTTCTTGTCAGCTTCATATTCCTGATAGTTGCCGTTGAAGAATACCACTTGCGATTCGTCTTCGAACGACAAAATATGCGTTGCGATGCGATCCAAAAACCAGCGGTCGTGAGAGACGATCAGCGCGCTACCGGGGAATTCCAGTAGCGCGTCTTCCAATGCGCGTAATGTTTCCACGTCCAAATCGTTGGAGGGTTCGTCGAGCAGCAATACGTTGCCGCCGGCCAGCAAGGTTTTAGCCAGATGCAGGCGTCCCCGCTCGCCGCCCGATAAATTGCCGACGATTTTCTGCTGATCGGCGCCCTTAAAATTGAATCGCCCGAGGTAGGCGCGCGATGGCATTTCGAATTTGCCGACGGTGATAATATCCGCGCCGCCGGAAATTTCTTCCCACACGGTTTTGTCGCCGCTGAGTGCTTCGCGCGATTGATCTACTTGCGCGATAATTGCCGTTGAGCCAATGATAATTTCGCCGCTATCGGGTTTTTCTTTACCGGTGATCATGCGGAATAACGTGGACTTACCGGCGCCGTTCGGGCCGATGATGCCGACGATCGCGCCGGGCGGAACGTTGAAGCTCGCGTTATCGATCAACAGGCGATCGCCATAACCTTTGCTCACGCCTTTGAACTCGATGACTTCGTTACCGAGTCGCTCGCCAACGGGGATGAAAATCTCCTGCGTCTCGTTACGTTTTTGATACTCGTAGGAACTTAATTCATCAAAACGCGCGAGACGGGCTTTGCTCTTGGCTTGGCGGCCTTTCGGATTTTGCCGCACCCAATCCAGCTCGGTCTTCAGCGCTTTTTGCCGTGCCGATTCGCTCGATTCTTCTTGCTTGAGTCGATCGCCTTTTTGTTCCAGCCACGAGCTGTAATTGCCTTTCCAAGGGATGCCTTGGCCACGATCTAATTCCAGAATCCATTCGGCGGCATTGTCGAGAAAATAGCGATCATGGGTGACGCCTACGACGGTGCCAGGAAAGCGTTGCAAGAATTGCTCAAGCCAATCCACGCTCTCGGCGTCCAAATGGTTAGTCGGCTCGTCGAGCAGCAACATGTCAGGCTTGGACAACAACAATTTGCACAGTGCCACACGACGCTTTTCGCCACCGGAAAGATTGGCGATTTTTGCCTCCCAAGGCGGTAGCCGCAGCGCATCGGCGGCGATTTCCAACTGGTGTTCGGTATCGTTACCATTCGCTGCGAGGATGCCTTCATACTTAGCTTGATCGGCCGCCAGTTTGTCGAAATCCGCATCGGGCTCGCCATAGGCGGCGTAAACCTCCTCAAGTTTTTTCTTCGCTTCAATCACCTCGCCCATTCCCGCTTCCACTTCTTCGCGCACGGTTTTCGTCGGATCAAGTTGCGGCTCCTGCGGCAAATAACCAATGCTCAAATTCGGCATTGGGCGTGCTTCGCCTTCGATCTCGGTATCGAGTCCCGCCATGATTTTCAGCAGCGAGGACTTCCCGGAACCGTTCAATCCCAACACGCCGATCTTAGCGCCGGGAAAAAATGAAAGTGAAATATCTTTGAGAATAGTGCGTTTGGGCGGCACGATCTTGCTCACCCGATTCATGGTGTAAACGTATTGGGCCATAGGAATGTCTTACGGAAAGTTAGCGCGGCATTATAACGCAGCGCAGGTACAATGACGGCATGGAGACGGCTATAGCAACACCTTACGCAGGGCTCACGCCGGATGTAGTGCTCGACGCCATCGATAGTACCGGTCGCAAATGCGATGGGCGCATGCTCGCACTGAATAGCTACGAAAATCGCGTTTATCAAATATGGCTCGACGATGCATCGCTTGTCGTCGCGAAGTTTTATCGGCCGCAGCGTTGGAGCGACGCAGAGATCTTGGAAGAACATTCGTTTGTGCAACAACTGTCGGAACGCGAAATTCAGGTGGTCGCGCCGACCGTGCTTGAGAACGGAAAGACCTTAAGTACTTTTCAAGATTTTCGCTTCTCAATCTATCCGAAGCAAGGCGGGCGCGCGCCGGAGTTGGATCAAGCCAACACGCTGGAATGGATCGGGCGGTTTCTCGGGCGCATTCATGCTGTCGGCGCCATCGAAAGTTTTCGCGAACGGCCTGCTTTAAACATCGAAACCTTCGGTGAAGAGCCGCGCCAATACTTGCTCGCAAGCCATTTCTTACCTACGGATCTCATCGATGTTTGGTCTAGCGTAGTTGAACAAGCGCTAGTTGGTGTGCGGCAATGTTACGAACGCGCCGGCGCGATTAAACTCATTCGGCTACACGGCGATTGCCACGCCGGCAATGTATTGTGGACCGAATCGGGGCCGCATTTCGTCGATTTCGACGACAGTCGCATGGGCCCGGCGATCCAAGATCTGTGGATGTTACTATCCGGCGAGACCGGCGATATGACGCGCCAGTTTACCGACGTGCTGATAGGCTATGAAGATTTTTTCGAGTTCGACCGGCGCGAGTTACATCTGATTGAGGCACTACGCACCTTGCGCTTGATTCACTATTCCGCGTGGATCGCGCGGCGTTGGGACGATCCGGCGTTTCCGCAAGCCTTTCCGTGGTTCAACACGCAGCGCTATTGGCAAGATCGAATTCTTGAATTGCGCGAGCAAATTTCTTTGATGGCGGAATCGCCATTGGCTTCAATCGCGTTCTAATCGAAATAGGACGTAAGGCAAAATTCCGCGCGCGTGGACTCTAAGCGCAACAACGCTTCTTTCCGCACCAAACCGCCGGCATAGCCGGTTAAGCTGCCATCAGCGCCGATCACGCGATGACAAGGAATAACAATGGAAATCGGATTGCGGCCATTGGCCGCGCCTACGGCGCGCACGGCGTTAGGATTGCCGATGCGCCGCGCTAACTGCGCGTACGTGGACGTTTCACCAAAGCGCAATTTCGTTAACGCGTTCCAAACTAGGCGTTGAAATTGCGTTCCTTCCGGCGCGAGCGGAAGGTCGAAGGATATTCGTTGTGCCGCGAAATATTCATCGAGTTGTGCCATTGCCGTTTTTATCACGATGAAATTTCCATCCTGTCGCCATGCGGAAGAAATACCGGGATAGTATTTTTCACCGACGAAATGTAAACCGGTTAGCGCCGACGCCGATGCGGTAAGCAGCATCTGCCCGATGGGACTGTCGTAATACGCGTAGTGCTGTGTCATGTTTCCTCCAACGATCGCCAAAGATGTATCACCGCGTAGGCGCGCCATGGGCGCCAGGCTTCGGCGCGTTCCAATACCTTGCGCGGATTTTTTTCACCGAGTGCCTTCATCACGCCGTAGTCCGTATGGGGAAAAGCATCCGGCCAGGCCAACGCGCGCATCGCGATGTATTGCGAGGTCCATTCGCCGATTCCCGGAATGGCTCGCAGTTGTGTGTGAGTTGCCGCGACATCCGCGGCGGGATCCAGGCGAAGCTCGCCGTCGGCAACTTGGCGCGCGAGCGCTAATATGGTGCGCGCTCGCGTGGCGATGATGCCGAGTTTGGCGATGTCATTGACCATTAGCGCGGCGATCTGCACGGCTGCGGGAAAGGTTCGCGTCATCTCAGAAAACGGGGTCGCCAATTCGTCGCCGAATGCCGCCGCGAATCGGCCCGCCAGCGTAGTTGCCGCGC
>JBKJHT010000233.1:0-56755 GCA_046598945.1 Burkholderiales bacterium
TACAATTTGGCATCGGCGTTCCTTGCGTGATGATTGGCTTCGACACCTTTATCAACGCGGCTTACAGACGGAACGCCGACCTCTTTTCAATTACTACGGTGAAATATTCGGGCTAAGGCGAGGCGCCCTAATCCATCGAGCGGACGTCCTACGGACTACGCCCGCCGCTCATGTCAAACGTTGGGCGCCTCAGAGCGGCGTATACGGCATTGACAATGTGTAGCCATGTGGCTACAGTGGCTTTATGTTTGAAATTCGCAAAACCGACCTCTTCGCTCAATAGCTCGACGACCTGCGCGACCTCCAGGCGAGAGCACGCGTCCAAGCAAGGATCGAATGGGTCGCTGCTTGAAACCCTGGCGATTTCGAGCCGGTTGGTGAAGGTGTCTCGGAGTTGCGAATCAACTACGGTCCCGGTTACCGGGTGTATTTCAAGAAGCGAGGGCGAAAGCTGATTATTCGGCTGGCCGGTGGGGACAAGAGTACCCAAGCCAAGGACATCAAGGCCGCCTTGCGCCTCGCACGTAATCTTTCGTAGTAGCCCCCTATGAGCAAGACTGTTACCACTCGCTATGACGTCGCCGAGCACCTCAGAACCCCTGAGGAAATGGCTGCTTATCTAGAAGCCTGTTTTGAAGAAGCCGACGGGGATGCTGCATTCATTGCCAAAGCACTTGGCGATATTGCTCGCGCAAAGGGCATGGCACAGGTCGCGCGAGATGCCGGGCTGTCCCGCGAAAGCCTTTACAAGGCGCTTTCCGGCGAGCGTAGCCCGGGCTTTGACACCATTCTCAAAGTCATCGGGGCGCTTGGGTTGAAGTTGCGTGCCGAAGCCAGTCACGGCTGAACGAGGCGCCTACAAGCACTTCAACCCGGGCGCGCCGAAAGTCCGTGGGGCAGAATGGCATGAACGCAACTGCTGCCACCCTAAGCGCAGCGCCCTCTGCTGAATGTGACTTTGACTTAACCGCTTGTGTGGTTCGCTGGGTAGTGCATTACGAAACCAAAACTGCGCTTTGGGCGCACCACATGCGTCGGAACGTGCTTCGCTTCCAGTGGCAGCATGTGCCTTAATGCCATTCCAGCCTACAAGTCGTATGACCGAAGAACCGGTCCCATATTGCCTCTCCGGAGATGCATCGCCACGAGCCAATACCCATGCGGCCACTGGCCGAATGCCTTTGTCCAAACTACCCTCTTGCAACCTCAACATTCCGCAATCGAATATGCAATTCCTTTAACTGTTTCTCATCCACGGCGCTCGGCGCTTGCGTCAGCAAACATTGCGCGCGTTGGGTTTTCGGGAACGCTATCACGTCGCGGATGGATTCTGCGCCGGTCATGAGGGTGACCACGCGATCCAGGCCGAATGCTATGCCGCCGTGGGGTGGGGCGCCGTATTGCAGGGCTTCCAGCAAGAATCCGAATTTGGTTTGGGCTTCTTCGGCGCTGATGTTGAGGGCACGGAAAACTTTGCTTTGCACGTCTTCGCGGTGGATACGCACCGAGCCGCCGCCGATTTCCCAGCCGTTGAGCACCATGTCGTAGGCTTTCGATAAACACTTGCCGGGATCGGTGGCGAGCCATTCTTCGTGGCCGTCTTTCGGCGCGGTGAAGGGATGATGCAGCGCGACCCAGCGTTTGTCTTCTTCGTCGTATTCGAACATTGGGAAATCCGTGACCCAGAGCGGGCGCCAGGCTTTTTCCGCGTAACCTTTTTCGTGGCCGATTTTTCCGCGCAACGCGCCGAGGGCATCGTTGACGACTTTGGCTTTGTCGGCGCCGAAGAATATCAAATCGCCATCTTTTGCGCCGCTGCGCTCGACGATGGCTTGCAACGAATCATCGGAAAGATTTTTGACGATTGGCGATTGCATGCCGTCGCGACCCTTGGCGATTTCGTTGAATTTAATATACGCCAAACCCTTCGCGCCATAGATGGTGACGAACTGGGTGTAGGCATCGATTTCGCCGCGCGATAATTCGCTCCCCTTGGGAATCAACAATCCGGCGACACGCCCACCGACCATATTTGCCGCACCGGCGAAGACTTTGAAGTCGACCGACTTCATCACGTCGGTCAATTCGGTAAACTTGAACGGAACACGCAGATCGGGCTTGTCGGAACCGTACAACGACATCGCCTCGGCGTATGTCATGCGTGGGAACGGATTCACCAAATCGACATCGACCGTGGCCTTGAACACCTTGCGCATCATGGTTTCCATGATGGTGGTGATATCCTGTTCGTTCAAAAACGAAGTTTCGATGTCGATCTGCGTGAATTCCGGCTGGCGATCGGCGCGCAAATCTTCGTCACGGAAACACTTGGTGATTTGGTAATAGCGATCGAAACCGGAAATCATCAGCAATTGTTTGAACAACTGCGGCGACTGCGGCAAAGCGAAGAATTCGCCGGCATGCACGCGACTCGGCACCAAGTAATCACGCGCACCTTCCGGCGTCGATTTCGTTAGCATCGGCGTCTCTATGTCGATGAAGCCCTCGGCATCGAGATAGTTGCGCACGGCCATCGCAACCTTGTAGCGCAGGCGCAGATTTTTCTGCATTTGATCGCGCCGCAAGTCCAAGAACCGGTGGGTGAGGCGCGTGGTCTCGTTGAGGTTTTCGTCGTCAAGCTGGAACGGCGGTGTCAGCGAAGGGTTAAGCACTTCGACTTCTTTCGCCAGCACTTCGATTTCGCCGCTGATCAAGTTGCTGTTGGTCGTGCCCGTCGGGCGCTCGCGCACTTTGCCAATAATTTTCAATACGAATTCGTTGCGTACTTTTTCCGCACTGGCAAAGGCCTCCGCCGTGTCGGGATCGATCACCACTTGCACCAAGCCTTCGCGATCGCGCAAATCGATGAAAATCACGCCGCCATGATCGCGCCGGCGATGAGCCCAGCCAAACAACGTGACCATTTGGCCAAGGTGTTTTTTATTAATGAAACCGCAATAATCTGTACGCATGAAAACTCTAAAGTTGAATCAATGATGGGAAGGCTGGTCCGGGCTGACAACGCCCATGGAGATGATGTATTTCAACGCCGCATCGACGCTCATGTTGAGCTCGATGACATCTTTTTTCGGCATGATCATGAAGAAGCCCGACGTCGGATTCGGCGTGGTCGGGATGAAAACGCTGACGTGATCTTCTTTCAAAATCTCAGCGATTTCACCGTTCGGCTGGCCGGTCTGAAACGCGACGGCCCAGGAACCTTGGTGCGGATAGCGCACCAGCAAGGCCTTGCGAAACGCCTGGCCTTGGCCGGAAAACAACGTGTCGGAAACTTGCTTCACACCGCCGTAAATGGTCTTCACCACGGGGATGCGCGCCAGCAAGCTTTCCCATAGCAGCACCAAACGATGGCCCAATAAATTCGCGGTCAACAACCCAGTGACGAATAACAGAGCGATAGTCAACACCACGCCGACGCCGGGCACATAAAACCCGAGCAGGGTTTCCGGGCGATAGGCTTTGGGGATCAGTAATAGGCTCGCGTCCATCCAGCCGTTCAAGAGCGACAAAACCCAAACGGTGATGATCAGCGGAATCCAGACCAACAACCCGGTAATGAAGTATTTACGCAACGGTGAGCCTAAGAACTTGAAGAGTCAGAGCTAGAAGTCGAGCTGGTCGACGGCTTATCCACCGTTTTTGTCTCGGATTTGGTTTCCGCTTTGGTGTCCGATTTCGTCTCTGTTTTGCTGTCCGTTTTTGTCTCGGATTTGCTATCGGACTTCGTGTCCTTCGCCTTGCTGCCGCTGTTCTTGAAATCCGTGGCGTACCAGCCGCTGCCTTTCAACTGAAAGCCGGCGGCGGATAACTTTTTCGCGAACGTGGCTTTGCCGCATTCGGGGCAGTCCGTCAACAATGCGGCGCCGACCTTTTGCAGGTACTCTTCCTCGAAGCCGCAGGACGCGCATCGATATTCGTAAATAGGCATGGAAAACTCCGACAAACTCAACCCATGATTATATCCTTAATCATTCGGAATGAGCATAGGTCTGGCCTGCCAGCAGGCAGATGGATATTGGCTCCTGGCGATGCATTGCCGGAGGTGCGCTCTGGTATTGGCTTTCAGCCTTGCCGTTGAATACGAATCCGTTTCTTTTAAGGTCGAGAGCGAGGGTGAAAGGTAACCGATGACGATTGTTGCGGCGAACTCCGGCGAGCAAATTAAAATCGCTCGCAATCTATTTCTCGAGTACGCGAAAGAACTCAACGTCGATTTGTGCTTTAAAAACTTCGCCGCGGAACTAGAGGATTTGCCGGGAAAATATGCGCCACCGGACGGATCACTGCTATTGGCAATGCAGATCAGCAGGCTGTCGGCTGCGTCGCGTTGCGCCGATGGTCGGCGACGGATGCGGAAATGAAACGCCTCTACATTCAGCCTTCGTATCGACAATTAGGGCTAGGCCGCGAGTTGACGGAATGCATCGTCGAGCGAGGGCGCGAACGGGGTTATCGGCGCGTGGTGTTAGATACGCTCGATAGCATGCAAGGCGCGCAAGCTTTGTATCGCTCGCGCGGATTTGCTTCTATCAAACCCTATTACGATAATCCCTTGCCGGACGCGTTGTATTTCGCCAGGGATCTTATTCTGCCGTGATTGACGCGATGACGGTCATACGATCGCAGCCTAATTCGTGGATAATAGTGGCAACAGTAATTGCTCCTCAAGGACTTGCGTGACCCCGCCCCTATTTCTCACGAAACTCAACTGGCGTAGCCCTGCGATTGTACTTATCTGCGGTGGTCTGATCGTCACGCTTTCGATGGGCCTGCGTCACGGCTTCGGATTGTTTTTGCAGCCGATGACCACGGATCTCGGCCTCACGCGCCAGAATTTTGCTTTCGCGTTAGGCATACAAAATTTGGTGTGGGGATTGGCGCAGCCGGTCGTCGGCATGATCGCCGATCGCTTCGGCGCCGGCCGCGTGTTGCTGGTGGGCACCGTGTTGTATGTGTCGGGACTGCTGTTCATGTCCGTCGCAGAAAGTGCCTTTGGATTGAGTCTGTCCGCCGGCGTGTTAATCGGCTTGGGCTTGAGCGGCACGACCTTCAGCATCGTTTTTGGCGTGGTGGGTCGCGCGGTCACACCCGCATTTCGCTCGAAAGCGCTGGGAATTGTCGGCGCGGCCGGTTCCTTTGGTCAATTCGTCATGGTGCCCACGACCCACGGCCTGCTTGCGGGTTGGGGGTGGGCCAGCGCATTGTTGATTTTGGCGGCGATGGCGGCTCTCATGTTGCCACTCGCCCGCGGGCTGGCCGAGTATCATCAGCCCAGTGCCGAGTCGGCCGTCGCGAAACAATCGATCATGCAAGCGCTTCGCGAAGCATTCGCTCACAATGGTTTTAAGTTGCTGACGCTCGGTTATTTTGTGTGCGGATTTCAAGTGGTGTTCATCGGTGTGCATCTGCCGTCGTATATTGTGGACAAAGGCCTCACGGCGAAAAACGGCATGATTGCGCTGGCGCTGATCGGTCTGTTCAACGTAATCGGTAGTTATTCCTGGGGCAGCATGGGCGCCCATTACACTAAGAAAAATCTGTTGACGCTGATCTATCTTTTGCGTGGCGTGGTGATTACGATTTTCCTGCTCATGCCGATTTCGCCCCTGTCGGTGTATTTGTTCGCGGCAACCATCGGCCTGCTATGGCTGGGTACGGTGCCGCTGACCAGCGCCGTGGTGGCGCAAATTTTCGGCGTGAAATATCTGTCCATGTTGTCGGGATTTGTATTCCTGAGTCACCAGCTTGGCAGCTTTGTCGGCGCCTGGCTCGGCGGTTATTTGTTCGATACGACCGGCTCCTATCAATTGGTGTGGATCATTTCCGTTGCCCTGAGTATCCTGGCGGCGCTGGCGAATTGGCCGATCGACGAGCGCCCCGTGGAACGTTTGCGGATGCGCGAAAGCGCCGCATGAACATCCCGCCGTCGGCCTGGAAGCCGCTCCAGTTCTTGCTCTTGGCGATACTTGCGGTGGCGATGTACTTTACGTTCCGTGCCTATGTCGGGCCGAACGGGATACTCGATTTTGCCAATCAATTATTTCTTTGTTGAGGACGAGGGTTATGAAGCGTGGTTATAAAGAAATGGTGGATGAGGCCTATGCCGAGGTCACTACATTATCGACCGGGGATGCGATCAAGTTAGCGAACGATCCGAATGTGGTGCTGGTCGATGTGCGCGATATACGTGAACTGGAACGCGAGGGATTGGCGCCCGGATCGTTTCACGCGCCCCGCGGCATGTTGGAATTCTGGATCGATCCCGACAGCCCTTATCACAAGCCGATATTTGCCGAACAAAAACAATTCGTGTTTTATTGCGCCGCCGGCTGGCGCTCGGCGTTGTCGGCTAAATTAGCGCAAGACATGGGCTTAGAAAACGTTGCACACATCGAAGGCGGATTCGGCGCGTGGAAACAAGCCGGCGGTCCCGTTATCGAGAAAGTCCGTAAGCCCAACACCTAATGTCATCGCGAGCGCAACGAAGCAACCCGGCCTTTTTTCGCGCTGCTGGTCAGCGAAACTGGGCCGGTGTTTTGGCGCTATGTTTTTGCAGTTGCTTCGCGCAGTCCGACCTAAGCGCGGCACAAGATGCATTGGACCGACAGGATTATCCCGCCGCACTGCGAGCCACGGCGTGATGCACGAGCGTGGCATGGGAACGCCAGCGGACAATGCCAAAACGTTGTATTGGTTCTCGGTCGCGCTTTTGCAAGGCAACGCCCAGGCGCGTTATAACTTACAAATGTGTGGAAAATACCTTAACGAAGTGCAACGATCCGAGTACAACCGCCGCGTAATCGAATGGCAGGCGACGCGTAAATGAAGCGCGGCGTGGGACGGCGTTGGTTAGCGTGGGCCGCACTAGCGGTATTCACGCTACAGACCGGGCTTCCTACACTGCGCTTGGCGACGGCGAGCGCAGGCGCGTTGCGCGCCGAAGCCATTCTCGCCACGGCGCTGTGTTCTAAGCCGACGCTAGGACTTGCGGACAAGATCGACGCACTGCTCAACCCGTGGCAACAGCACCGCGCCAAGGGTAAGTACCAACACTGCGATTCCTGTCCGCAAAACGTAGACGCGCCGGCGGCCGCGCTGAGCGCAACGAATCATTTTTCTGATTTTTCCAGCGCGAATCTGCTAGTCGTCCTGTCACCGGGCGTTTCGTTTGCATCGCCTGTCACCGTTATTCCGCCGTCTCGCGCGCCACCGAATTTCTCCTGATTTTTGAAATTTCTCGCCGCGCATTTTCGCCGCGGCGAAAATGCTCTTAATTTTTTCTTCAGGAGAAAATAATGCGAGTGACAGCCCGTTCGAGCCTATTCAGTATTTTTCTGCTCGCGGCGGCGAGCGCATCCGCCAATTGCGGTAGTTCTTATTGTTTCATTAATACCAATAGTGAAATTCATTTCGACGCGCCGGATCCCGGACTCAGCGTCAATTTGCGTTACGAATTCGTCGATCTCGATGAACGGCGCGCCGGCAAGAACAAGGTCGCGGCGCAAGGCGAGCCGGGCGCACACGACGAACTGGAAACCATTCACCACAATCTCGTCCTGGCGTTCGACTATGTATTCGACCGTCATTGGGGCTTCGGCGTGCAGGTTCCCTATCTCAAGCGCAACCATGCGCATATCCATAACCCCGACGCCGATGAAATCGCCGCAGGCGAACAGCCAGAACGGGAGGAATGGAACTTGTCGGGACTCGGTGATGCGCGTGTGGTCGGCCGCTATCAACTTGATTTAGGCGCGGTTCGCGTCGGGGTGCATGCGGGTGCGAAGTTGCCAACCGGCAAGCGGGACGCGAGAAACGATGCCGGCGAATTGGCCGAGCGTACCTTGCAACTCGGAACGGGCAGCACCGATCTGATCACCGGCCTGTTTGCAAAAGGCGGCATGGGCGATACCGCATGGCGTTGGTTTAGCCAAACCCAATGGCGACACGCCATCGCCCGTAAAGATGATTTTCGTCCCGGCGATGAGATCAGCGTTGATGTCGGTTTGCGTTATCTGGTGAGCGAATCGTTCGCAGCCAACATCCAGCTCAACAGCCGCTACACACGGCGTGACAGCGGCGCCAGTTCCGAGCCGGACGAATCCGGCGGCAAATATGTATACATCTCGCCGGGGCTAAGCTACGCGCTTGCGGGCGGATTTCAGATTTACGGTTATGTCCAAGTGCCGTTGTATCAAAACGTCAACGGTATTCAGCTTACGCAGAGTACGAGCTATGTGGCGGGCGTGAGTTATCGTTTTTAAGGGGTATTGCCAAGAGCCGCATGGATGCTGGCGTTCAGGTCATGCCGCGCCAAGGCGAAGTATTCATGCGGCTTCTGGCGTAGTGCTTTAGCTTTCGGCTAACACCGTGGATGTGGCGTAGACCTTATCGCCGATTGAAACTTTGACGGAGGCATCGAGCGGCAAATACACATCGACGCGCGAACCGAAGCGGATGAAACCATAGCGCTGACCGCGCGTGAGTTGATCGCCTTTGCCGACATAACAGAGTATGCGCCGCGCCACCAGCCCGGCGATTTGAACGCAGGTGACATCCATGCCGGCGGTTGTTTTGATCCACAGGGCGTTGCGTTCGTTTTCTTCCGATGCTTTGTCGAGATCGGCATTAAAAAATTTGCCGGGGTGGTACCAAACATTTTGGATCACGCCATCCACCGGACTGCGATTGGAGTGGACATTGAACACATTCATGAACACGCTGATTTTGAGCGCATCGCGATGCAAGAACGGATCATGGGCCTTACCGACGAAAACAACGCGGCCGTCGGCCGGTGAGACGATGGCATGGGGGTTGCTCGGCAATTGCCGCGGCGGATCGCGAAAAAATTGCGTAACGAAAATCGCGATCAGCCAAAACGGCAAGGCAAGCCAAAAGCCGAAGCCAATATTCGCAACGAGCGCAATGAAAAAACCAAACGCGACGAAAGGCCAGCCTTCGCGAGCGATGATGGGGTGGGGATAGGGCATAAGTAAAGGATGAGGGATGAAGAAACGAGAGTTAGATTTTACCTCTCACTCCTCACCCTTCACCCTTCATGTATTTTCAGTTCTTGGTTTGATCAACCAACTTATTGTGCTTAATCCACGGCATCATTTCGCGCAGTTTCGCGCCGACGATTTCGATGGAATGGGCTTTATTAAGATTGCGATTGGACAACAGCGACGGTGCGCCGGCGCGGTTTTCCAGAATGAAGTTCTTGGCGTATTCGCCGGTCTGAATGTCGCGCAGCGCTTGGCGCATGGCGGCGCGGCTTTCGGCATTGATGACTTTCGGGCCGGTGACATACTCACCATATTCCGCGTTGTTGGAGATCGAGTAATTCATGTTGGCGATACCGCCTTCGTAGATCAAGTCGACGATGAGCTTGAGCTCGTGCAAGCACTCGAAGTAGGCCATCTCCGGCGCATATCCCGCTTCCACCAGGGTCTCGTAACCGGCTTTAATGAGCTCGACGCAACCGCCGCACAACACGGCCTGTTCGCCGAACAGATCCGTCTCGGTTTCTTCCTTGAAGCTGGTTTCAATCACCCCGGCGCGGGCGCCGCCAATCGCCGCCGCGTACGACAAAGCCATGTCGCGTGCTTTCTTAGTAACGTTTTGATGAATGGCGATCAAGCAGGGTGTCCCACCACCTTGGGTGTAGGTCGAGCGAACCGTGTGCCCCGGCGCTTTCGGGGCGATCATGACGACATCAATGTCGGCGCGCGGAATGACTTGGCCGTAGTGAATGTTGAAGCCATGGGCGAAGGCGAGCGATGCGCCTTTCTTGATGTTGGGCTCAATATTTTCTTTGTACACCGCACCAATGTTTTCGTCGGGCAACAGAACCATGACGAAGTCGGCGCCCTTGACGGCATCGTCAACCTCTGCAACTTTGAGGCCGGCTTTCTTTGCTTTGTCCCAGCTCGCGCCACCTTTTCGTAGACCGACGGTCACTTTCACGCCGGATTCATGCAGATTCAGCGCATGAGCGTGGCCTTGGGAACCGTAACCGATGATCGAAACTTTTTTGCCTTTGATCAGCGATAGATCGGCGTCTTTGTCGTAATAAACTTTCATTTGTGTCCTTCAATAGAGTGAAAAGTGAAGGGTGAAGGGTGAAAAGTCAAGGCGAGGCCCTATGCAGTTTCACTCTTCACCTTTCACTTTTCACGTGTTAGACCTTCATCACCCACTCGCCGCGCCCGATGCCGCAGGCGCCGGTGCGCACGGTCTCGATGATAAGTTCGCGGTTGATGGCTTCCAAAAACGCGTCGAGTTTTTCACCCGTGCCGGTGAGCTCGATGGTGTACGTTTTTTCCGTGACGTCGATGATGCGGCCACGGAAAATGTCGGCAGTACGTTTTATTTCTTCGCGATCTTTGCCTTCGGCACGCAATTTGATGAGCATTAATTCGCGCTCGATGTGGCGGCCTTCGTTCAAGTCGAACACTTTCACCACATCAATCAGCTTGTTCACTTGTTTGGTGATCTGTTCGATGACTTCGTCGGAACCGGTGGTGACGATGGTCATGCGCGACAGCGTGGCATCTTCAGTCGGCGCAACGGTAAGCGATTCGATGTTATAGCCGCGCGCGGAGAAGAGCCCCGCGACGCGGGACAACGCAC
Organism: Burkholderiales bacterium; assembly: GCA_046598945.1. Lineage (GTDB taxonomy): Bacteria > Pseudomonadota > Gammaproteobacteria > Burkholderiales > JALYOK01 > JALYOK01. The sequence continues at coordinate 10,651 of JBKJHT010000233.1, forward strand.
CGGCTTCGTTTTCCAGCAATAAGGACAATATATGACGCATGAATTTCGCTTCTAATTTCTGTTTTGTAACGGACTACAAATCTTCGGAGGAAAGGATCATTTCCGTGAGGCCTTTGCCGCCCATGACCATCGGGTAAACATTTTCCGTTTGATCGGTAATGAAGTCCATAAATACCAGGCGATCTTTGAGCTTAAACGCTTCGCGCAACGCGCCTTCGACATCGCCCGGCTTGTCTATATACATACCGACGTGGCCGTAACTTTCCGCGAGTTTGACGAAATCCGGCAGCGCGTCCATATAGGATTCCGAATAGCGGTTGCCATGCATCACCTGTTGCCACTGACGCACCATGCCGAGATAGCGATTGTTTAGGTTTACAATCTTTACCGGCAAATTATATTGCTTGCAAGTCGAAAGCTCTTGAATGTTCATCTGAATGCTTGCCTCGCCGGTGACGCAGGCGACATCCACGTCGGGAAACGCAAATTTTGCCCCCATCGCATAAGGTAAGCCCACGCCCATCGTGCCCAGGCCACCGGAGTTGAGCCAGCGGCGCGGTTTGTTGAAGCGATAGAATTGCGCGGCCCACATTTGATGCTGACCGACGTCGGACGTGACGATGGCATCGCCATTGGTGATTTCGTAGAGCTTATCGACGACCATTTGCGGCTTGATAATGGTCGAAGCTCGGTCGTATTTGAGGCAATCGCGGGAGCGCCACAGTTCGATCTGAGTCCACCAGGCCTTAAGCGCCGTGCTGTCGGGTTTGTCCTTGCTCGCGTTGAGCTGCTTGATGAGTTCGTCGAGAACATCTTTGATATTGCCGACGATAGGCACATCGACTTTGACGCGTTTCGAAATCGACGACGGGTCGATATCGATATGGATGATTCGCCGGCCTTCGACATGGAAATGTTGCGGATTTCCAATAACTCGATCATCGAAACGCGCACCGATGGCAATCAGCACATCGGAATGTTGCATTGCCATGTTGGCTTCGAAGGTGCCGTGCATCCCGAGCATGCCGAGGAACTGCGGATCCGGGGAAGGGTAGCCGCCCAAGCCCATTAGGGTATTGGTACATGGATAGCCCAACATTCGCACCAATTGAATCAATTGCGCCGATGCGTCGCCGAGCACCACACCGCCGCCGGTGTATATCATCGGGCGCTTGGCCTCCAGTAACATCAGCATGGCTTTTTTGATTTGCCCGCCGTGGCCTTTATTGACGGGCGTATAGGAGCGCATGCTAACGGACTTGGGGTATTCGTAGTCGCAAAGGTGCGCGCTGACATCTTTGGGGATGTCCACCAGAACCGGCCCGGGTCGGCCGGTGGCGGCGATGTAAAACGCTTTTTTCATCGTCGTCGCCAAATCCTTGACATCTTTGACAAGGAAATTGTGCTTTACACAGGGGCGGGTGATGCCGACCGCATCAACTTCTTGAAAAGCATCGAGTCCGATTGCATGGGTCGGTACCTGGCCCGAAATAATGACCATGGGAATAGAGTCCATAAACGCAGTGGCGATGCCGGTCACTGCATTGGTAACGCCCGGGCCGCTCGTGACCAGGGCGACGCCGACACGACCCGTGGCGCGCGAATAGCCATCCGCGGCGTGTACCGCAGCCTGCTCATGACGCACGAGGATGTGCTTGACTTTGTCTTGGTTAAAGAGTGCGTCGTAAATGTAAAGCACCGCGCCGCCAGGATAACCGAAGACGTAATCAACGCCTTCATCCTGCAGGCAACGGATGGTTATTTCAGCACCAGAGAGCTGCATTTTGATCGATTTTGTTTTAGCAGAATCAAATACATTAACGTGAAGCGCGATTTCGGTCAAGAACAACGGGTGTTTGCCACCCGTGTGTCACGGGTATTTTAGAGGCTCGCGACGCGCTATTGGCCCGGCTCGGCACTGGGCCGTTCGTCGCTCGGATCGGGCACTTCGGGGCTCGGAACGCGATAGTTTTCATTGGCCCAAGCACCCAAATCGATTAACTTGCAGCGCTCGGAGCAAAACGGGCGGTGCGGGTTGGTTTTTGAATAGAACGAACTTTTCCCGCATTGCGGGCACTGTACGAGTGGTGCGGTGCTCATGGGGGGGGCGCGGAGAAGATTTACAGGTTACAGAAACTGAGCTGAAACTCGACGTCCCGTTCATATAAATGGGGGCGTCCCGCGGTTCCCACCGAGATAAAGCGAATGTTCAGCGCATATTTGTTTGCGCTGATTTCCGGAACGCACTCAAACCCCGGTGCGAGTGTGATGCGGATCATTTGTGCGACTCTTCCGGCGGGAACCTGTTGGTACACCCCCTGATGGGCGATTACGATACTTTGTTGAGTACTTTCACGCAGAAGTTTCAGAACGATGCTCGCCGCGTCGCTGACTGGAAGAATTGGCTGCATCCAGGCGGCTAAATCTTTTTGACGAACTTCGACGCTACGGTTAAGCCAATAGTGATAGGACGGTAGGTCAAACTCGCACACGCCGCCGGGAATGGCGCAGCGTTGCTTAATTCCCATCAACCATTCGTTTTCACGTAAGTGTTGGCCGAATTTGCCGGTTCCGGCGAGCAAGTTAGCCGACGTGCGCTCGATTTCGCGCAAAACCATTTCTAGGCGGCCGAGATCGACATTTGGGTTGTTGCGCAATACGTCGAGCGCTTGCTTCTGGCGTTCCATTTCTTGCAACAACTCAGACTTTAGATCGGCGCGGGTGGCGACGTCGAGGATTTCGAACATCGTGACTAGGGCGGTATGATGTTCGCGACGCTCCGAACTTGCACCGGCATACCGTACCTTTTCGTACAGATCTTCAAGGCGCAACAGAGTTCGGATTTTTTCGTTGAGCGGGTATTCGTAGGTGATCACGGTTAACCTACGGTTAAAGTTGGAAGTCTGACGGTTTCACGATGATTTGACAATGCTATTTGCGAAAACTTCGAGAAATTTTTAGTGATTACGCGCGTTTCTCTTGCGCTGTTGCCAGCGCACGCAGTCGTTGGTCGATTACCATAACGGGAATCGAAAGTGAGCCTAACTCGCCATTGTTTACGATGATGTCGTTCGCATGCCGTAGGCGTTCGGCACGCGCAGCTTGCGTCGCCATAATCGATTTTATCTCGGCACTACTGAGTTTACTGCGGGCCGCGGTGCGCGCTAGCTGGAGCGCCTCGCTACAGTCAACGACGACGACACGCTCAACGCGGTCTCGGTAGGCGCCGGTTTCGACCAACAGGGGAACCGCCAGCATAACGTACTGAGCCCGGCAGGTTGCGATTTCGGCGTCAGCTCGCTGGCGGATCATAGGATGCAGGATATTTTCTAACGCCTGTTTTGCGTTTGGGTCGGAGAATACCCGTTGTCGCATAGCGGAACGATTTAGGCTGCCGTCGGCGTTCAGGAAATTGCCACCGAACTGCGCGTGAATGGCCGGGATCGCTGCGCCGCCCGCTTCGGTTAATTGATGAGCAATTACATCGGTATCGACCAAGGCGGCGCCCAATTTTTCGAACAGGCTTGCGACCACGCTCTTTCCGCTGCCGATGCCGCCCGTTAACCCAACCGTGTACGGCACTACTGAAACCCCCGCAGATAACTATCCATGATCGGCATTCCCCATAACAAGGCGATGAACCCGGCCATGGCCAAGTAAGGGCCAAACGGCAGGGGTATATTTCGCCCCATACGGGCTAGCACGATGAGAGCAATCCCAATAACTGCGCCGACGACGGACGAAAGTAAAATGACCAGGGGCAATGCTTGCCATCCAAGCCAGGCGCCTATGGCGGCGAGAAGCTTAAAATCACCGTAGCCCATTCCCTCTTTTTTCGTGGCCAATTTGAATAGCCAATAGACGGACCACAAGGCTAAGTAGCCGAACACCGCCCCGAGCACTGCAGAACGCAAGTCAGTAAAAGTGTTGTCGCTGTTTACGATCAAGCCAAGCCATAGCAGGGGCAGTGTGATGCTATCCGGCAGCAATTGTGTGTCGGCATCGATAAAAGTCAGGGCAATCATTCCCCAAAGTAAGATGAGCGCACTGAGCCCCGCGATACCGAAGCCAAAATGCCAGGCGACCAAACCGCTTAACAGGCCCGTCATCGCCTCAATAATAGGGTACCGGGCGCTGATTTTGCTATTGCAGCCGCGACAGCGGCCACCGAGGGCGAGATAGCTGACCACTGGAATATTCTCAAGGGCGCTGATCCGATGCCCGCAACTCGGGCACGCCGAGCGCGGTATGACGAGATTATAGGTCGGCTTATCCACCGAGGGCCACGGCGCTTGATCATTTGGCGCCGTGAGTTCCGCGCATTGGTCACGCCATTCGTTTTCCATCATTTTTGGCAAACGATGGATGACGACATTAAGAAAGCTGCCGACCAACAACCCGAGAATGCCTGCGAGTGCGACGAACAACGCCGGCATCGTCTGTAATGCGTCGATTAAATCCACGGATTAAAGCGAGCGCGCGGCGTTCGTCGAATTGTTCGCGGGATGTCGGTTAGACAACCTGCCCCATCTTAAATATCGGTAGGTACATCGATATCACTAGTCCACCGATTATCACACCAAGCACGGCCATGATTATCGGTTCCATAAGGCTGGCGAGGGCTTTAACCGCGTTATCGACTTCTTCTTCGTAGAAATCAGCGACTTTGGAAAGCATCGCATCGAGGGCGCCCGATTCTTCGCCGATAGCGGTCATCTGCAACACCATGTTGGGAAATACGCCGCTATTTTGCATCGCTACAGTCAACCCCGATCCGTTGCTGACCTCGCTGCGAATGGCTTGGGTGGCTTCTTCAAATACGATATTGCCCGATGCGCCACCGACGGAGTCAAGCGCTTCGACCAAGGGAACCCCTGCCGCGAACATGGTGGACAGTGTCCGTGCCCAGCGCGCGAGAACACCTTTTTCGATCAGGGGGCCAAAAATTGGCATGCGCAAAAACAAGCGATCCATCACTTTTTGCATCTTACGGGAACGTTTCCAGGTATAGAAAAAAAACCAGAATCCGCCACCGATGCCACCGAAAATCGCCCACCACCATTTCACGAATATGTCGGAAATGTTCATCACAATGATGGTAGGGGCCGGAAGGTCTGCGCCAAAGCTAGAGAAGAGCTCTTTGAATGCAGGAATGACGAAGATCATGATAACGGCGGTAATAACAAACGCGATAACAATAATGGAAACGGGATAAAACAAGGCTGATTTGATCTTGCTCTTAATGGCGAGCGTTTTTTCCATATAAGTCGCCAAACGATCGAGTAGCGTATCCAATATACCGGCTTGCTCGCCGGCCGCCACCAGGTTGCAAAAAAGATTGTCGAAATACAAAGGGAATTTCGCGAACGATGATGCCAGGTTGTTTCCCGTCTCCACATCGGTTTTGACGTCCATGAGCAACCGCGTTACGTTTGGATTGTGGTGGCCTTTTCCGACGATATCGAACGCTTGCAACAGCGGCACGCCAGCCTTCAGCATGGTTGCCAATTGCCGTGTGAAAAACGTGATGTCTTTTGCGGTGATTCTCTTTCCGGCGCCGAGGCGCTGGCGTTTCACTTTAATGACGTTGATGCCCTGCCGGCGCAATGTGGTTTGAACCATCGCCTCGCCACCGGCTTTGACTTCACCCTTGATGAGTTTCCCGGCTCGGTCTTTGCCTTCCCAGACGAAGTTGTAGAGTTTGCCGCCGTCTTTGGCGGGTTTCTTTACGTTCCTTTGAGCAACTGCGGTGGCCATGGCTTAACCCCTACTAGAAAATAGCTTCAAGCTTAGGCGATTTGGGCGCAGTCGCTTGAATTTTTAATAATTTGCGCTAACAATTAAACGCACATACATTGATTATATTGAATAATTGCTAGACATAATGCCAATTTTCAGCGGCTTTGTAAAGGTCTTTCCCCGCTGTAGTTGTGAACGATTGTTAAAACACGAATAGCGTCGATTGGGCGCTAGGCGATATTCGGGTCGAGTAAGGCAAGCGATCGTTGTAGCGGATAAATTCGCACCACCTTAACCATGCGATCTTGGGTTTGCACGATTTCGATGGGATAGCCGGCTACTTTCAAACTCGTGCCTTGTTCGGGAATATCTTCCAAGTGTTCCAGAATGAGGCCGTTAATGGTTTTCGGTCCCGTGAGATCGAAATGCAAGCCGAGCTTGCGATTGAGATGCCGCAACGAGCAGGTTCCCTCGACGATAATGCTGCCGTCGTCTTGCCGGCGAAACTGCGCATTATGGGCCGGGGAATGGCTGGTGAACTCGCCGACGATTTCTTCCAGAATATCTTCCAGCGTGACCAATCCCTGCAACTCCCCGTACTCATCGACCACCAGCCCAACGCGCCGCTGGTTTTCCTGAAATGTTTGTAGTTGTGTCAGTAAGGGCGTGCCGGCGGGGACGAAAAACGGTGGACGCATGATCTCCTTCAGCGTTTCCTTGGTGAGGTCACTGTTATGAGCCTGATGCAACACGCGGCGCACGTGCAGGATGCCGATCACATCGTCCAATTGTTCCTCATAGACCGGCTGGATGGTGTGGTGCGATGTCGCAAGCCGGTTACGTATTTCATCGATATCGGCGGAAATATCGATTGCCTCGATTTGCGCACGCGGCGTCATTACGTCGTCCACTGTGATATTTTCCAACTCGAATAGATTGAGCAAGATATGTTTATGTTTGGCTGGGATATAGTGGGATTCTTCAAGCACCAGCGAGCGCAGTTCTTCCAGGCTCAGTTGCTCGCTGTCCTGTTGCTCCGACGGCTTAAGCCGCATCAGCCAGAGCAAACCCTCGACGAACAAATTAACGAACCACACGGCCGGATAAAAAAGCTTAAGCAGCGGCCCCAGTACATAGCTAAGCGGCAACGCGATACGTTCCGCGTAGGCGGCGCCGATGACCTTCGGCGTAATTTCGCTGAAAACGAGAATCGCGAAAGTGACCGCCAAGGTGCCGATACCGAGTGCGAACTCCCCTTTGCCGAACCAACGAACCGTGATAATTGTCACCAGCGTTGCCGATGCGGCATTGATCAAATTGTTGCCAAGGAGAATCACGCCCAACAATTTATCGGTTTTTTGCAACAAGCCTTGGGTCAACGCGGCGCTGCGGCTACCTTGCGCGACCAGATGGCGCAGCCGGTAGCGATTCAGCGCCATCATGCTGGTTTCCGCGATGGAGAAAAAGCCCGAAAAAACGAGGAGGATGCCCAGCGTGATCAGCAGGGCACTGGTTGAAATATCGTCCAAAAAGAGTTAAGACGGCAACGTAGGATAGATCAGTATCGAGTGGGTACCCAAGCTTGTCAAGCGTGCTGCAACAGCACTTCCAGGACAAATTTGCTGCCAACGTAGCCGAGCAATAACAAACCAAAGCCAACCAAGGTCAGCAATGCCGCCGTGCGCCCGCGCCAACCGTAGAATCGATGACCGACCAAGAACGCGCCGAAAATGAGCCACGACAACACGCCGAACACGACTTTGTGGGTGTTGTGAGGAAAAGTGATGGCTTTGCCGAAGACTTGCTCGGAAAACAAAAATCCACTGGCGAGGGCGAGGGTCAAAAGCACGAATCCAAGCTGGATAATGCGCAACAACAGCGATTCGAGCGCGATCAAAGGTGGCGCGTCGCGTAACGCCAGCGGTGTATTTCCCTGATGCAAGCCCCGATCCAGTGCCGAGGTGAGCACCGCATGCAGCGCCGCGATGGTGAACAGGCTATAGGCTAACAGCGACAATGCCAGGTGAGCAGCCAACGCCGGGCGCGCCGCTATGGACAGCACGCGGTTACTCGGCACCCATAGCGCGACTAACACACCCGCGACGGCAATAGGCAGGACGAACATCTGCAAGCTTGCGAGCGGATAAATCCAACTGCCGAGCCAGTAGATCAATACCATCAACCAGACAATCAGGGATACCGCGTTGCCCAGACCGAGATTCAATCCTTCCGCGACCCATACCGATCGAAGCAACACCCAAGCATGCAAAATAATGCCGAAAAGTATCAGCCAATTCGGCCAGGCCGTGACGTGATTTAGCGTAACGGGTGCTGTTCCGTGGGTTGTCGAATAGGCCTGGCGCCACAAAAATAGCGCCACACCAGCGTAGATCAAAGCGACCGCGAGGTAGAGGTTTATCGGCATAGAGTTGAGTCGGATCGGCGCGAAACAGGATGTTACAATCCCAGGCCTGAAAGTCTACACTAACGGCGCGGCCGAGGACAGAAACATGCTCGACAATCTCACCCAACGGCTCTCGTCCGTCATCAAAACCCTGCGCGGCCAATCGCGTTTGAGCGAGGCGAATATCCAGGATGCGTTGCGCGAAGTGCGCGTTGCATTGCTTGAGGCCGATGTCGCATTGCCGGTGGTCAAAGATTTCATCGCGCAAGTCAAAGTGCAAGCCCTCGGCAATGAGGTGTTGACCAGCCTTACGCCCGGCCAAGCCCTGGTCGGCATCGTTCACAAACGCTTGACCGCGCTCATGGGCGAGCAGGCAACCGGGCTAAATCTGGCGACCACGCCACCGGCCGTTATCTTAATGGCGGGCCTGCAAGGCTCCGGCAAAACCACCAGTTCCGGCAAGCTGGCGAAGCTACTCAAAGAACAACAAAAGAAAAAAGTGTTGCTGGTGAGTTGCGACGTTTATCGTCCCGCGGCAATCGAGCAATTGCGTTTGCTGAGCCAACAACTCGGCGTAGATTTTTTCGCATCGGACCTATCGCAACAGCCCGTTGCCATTGCACAGGCGGCGCTGAATTTCGCCCGCACCCATTATCACGATGTGTTGATTGTCGATACCGCTGGCCGCTTGGCCATCGACGAAACGATGATGGCGGAAATCAAGGCGCTGCACGCGGCCGTTAATCCGATCGAGACCTTATTCGTCGTCGATTCCATGCAAGGGCAAGACGCCGTCAACACCGCGAAAGCCTTTGGTGAAACGCTACCGCTGACCGGCGTGATCCTCACCAAGCTCGACGGCGATGCCCGTGGCGGCGCGGCGCTGTCGGTTCGTCACGTTACGCAAAAGCCGATCAAGTTCGTCGGTGTCGGTGAGAAATTGAACGGCTTGGAAATCTTCCATCCCGAGCGCATGGCCTCGCGGATTTTGGGCATGGGCGACGTGGTGTCGCTGGTGGAAGACGCCGTGCGCAATGTCGACCTGGTTGAAGCCGAGAAACTCGCGAAGAAGATGAAGTCCGGCGAGAAATTCGATCTAGAAGACTTCAAAATACAAATGCAGCAGATGAAAAAAATGGGCGGCATGGCCGGCCTGATGGACAAGCTCCCGGCGCAGATGACCGCCGGCGCCCAAGGCCTGCCGATGGACGACAAAATCATCGCGCGCACCGAAGGCATTATCAATTCCATGACCCCCGGCGAGCGGCGCAATCCCGATCTAATTAAGGCCTCGCGCAAGCGCCGTATCGCCACCGGCGCCGGCGTGCAAGTGCAAGAAGTGAACAAGCTCCTCCGCCAGTTCGAGCAGATTCAGAAAATGATGAAAATGATGAAAAAAGGCGGGTTGGCGAAAATGATGAAGGGCATGAAGGGCATGATGCCCGGCATGAGATAGAAACGGCGGTTTTTTACTTGGCGGACTTTGACTCTCCGACTTGATTCTCGCGTCCGGAAAGCAGGCGCAGGATATTTTCCTTATGGCGCCAAATCACCAATAGCGCAAGCAACAAGACGATGCCGGTGGTCAGATCCGCGCCGCGAAAATAGAAGGCCACAATCGGCGTTGTCGCCGTCGCAACGAGCGCCGCGATCGAGGATGTTCGCGTCAGTGCAAACAGGATCAGCCAAATCGCCGCGGCGGCGCACCCCACGCGCCAATCCAGCGCCAGCAACACCCCCAGCGCCGTGGCGACGCCTTTGCCGCCCTTGAAGCGATAGAACGCCGGAAATAAGTGCCCGAGAAAAACACAAAAAGCGGCAATCGCAATATGCACCTCGCCGAGGCCTAATATGGGTGCGGCGCGCGCGGCCATTGCCACTGCGAACCAGCCTTTAAGCGCATCTCCGAGCAGGGTCAATGCCGCGGCAAGTTTGTTGCCACTGCGCAGTACGTTGGTCGCGCCGGGATTATTCGAGCCGTAGGTACGCGGATCGGGCAGGCCGAACAAGCGGCTGACGATGACGGCGAACGACACGGAGCCTAATAAATAGGCAATGACGGCAACGAGTAGATAATTCACGAATCTAGTTTAACACTGAGTTTTCTATCCGCGCGGGTGATGCTTCGCATGCAATTGCTTGAGGCGCTCCCGTGCCACATGAGTATAAATCTGCGTCGTGGAAATATCCGCATGACCGAGCAATAGTTGCACCACGCGCAAGTCTGCGCCATGATTAATGAGGTGGGTCGCAAAGGCATGACGTAGGGTGTGAGGCGAAAGCGGTTTGTCAATTCCCGCGCTGACGGCATGGCGTTTGATCAAATACCAAAACGCCTGGCGCGACATCGCGCTAGCGCGCGCGGTGACGAACATTGCGTCACTCGACTTGCCTGAGAGCAACGAGGGGCGGGCTTCTCGGAGGTATCGAGTGAGCCAGTCAAGGGCTTGTTCGCCGATCGGCACCAAGCGTTCCTTCGCTCCCTTACCGAGGGTTTTGACGACCGCCATGTCCAAGCTCACTTGCACGACTTTAAGTCCGATCAGTTCCGACACTCTCAGACCGCTGGCGTAAAGGGTTTCCAACATCGCGCGATCGCGTAAGCCCAATGGCGCCTCGACATCCGGCGCATTCAACAGCGCTTCAACGTCCGCCTCGCTCAAACTTTTTGGCAGCAAGCGCGATAGTTTCGGCGCTGCGATTTGCAAGGTCGGATCGATTTGGATCTTTCCTTCGCGCAATCCGTATTGATAAAAGCGTTTCATGCTCGACAACAATCGCGCCGTGGTGCGCGGTTTGGCGTGATCGCGCATGATGCGCACGGCGAGATAGGATTGAATGTCGGCGCGGTCGCTTTCGATCAGCGATTTTTTTCCGTGCTCGCTCAGCCACGCCGCGAATTGCACCAAGTCGCCGCGATAACTGGAAAGCGTATTGCGTGCCAGGCCCTGCTCCAACCACAACGCATCGCAGAATCGATCGAGAACGTCGTCAGTACTGCTCATGGGCGAGCAGCCATTGCTTGATCTTAATCGGCTCACCCTCCTGCGCGCCCATGAATCCACCCATACCGGTGCTGCTGACAATGCGATGACAGGGGATGATGATCGGCACCGGATTTTTTCCACAGGCTTGGCCGACAGCGCGCGGCGCCGATTTAATGGCCCGCGCCAGTTCGCCGTAAGTGCGCGTTTCGCCGCGCGGAATACCTTGCATGGCTCGCCATACTGCCATTTGATGCAAGGTGCCTTCAACGCTGAGCAGTAGGGTGAAGCGAAACTTCGCATCCTCGACATAGGCTTCAAGTTGCTGGCACGCCAGTGCCGCCGCCGGCGTGAGTGGTTCAAGCGGAGGATGCTTGAGCGGCAAGAATTCGATGCGCGTCAGATAATCGCCATCGGTGCAAATGCCCAACACCGCAAACGGTGTTTTCAAACAAGCTTGATAGCGGTGAGTGTCCGGCCTCGATTTTTTCCGGCTTGGTGTGGTCATGAGGTTCAAATTCCGATCGCGGCAAATCGAAACTCTATTTTCGCAGATTAGCGGCAGAAAACGAAATCAGCATGCCCTCGTATGCGCGCGCGCACTCAATGTTCAGGCAATGGCCTGAGAGCCAATACCAGAGCGGCACTCAGGCCATCGCCCGGGTATTGAGTTAGGCGTCAGGCAATTCGTCGTGCTTACGATAATTCTCAAACTCAAGACGCAAATTAACGCTCTTCCAGACTTTGACTTCCGCTTCCACCGCAGCGGCGGTAAGCGGATTGCGCCCCAACCACCCGGCGTCGATGCCCAGAACGAATTCCTTGCCGGAATAATCCAAACGAACTTCGCCCAAGCGCGTGACCATGCGGCCGCGATGTAGCAACACCGCCAGACGCAGCGCCAACAGCGGCAGCCAATGTTCCGCGCTCTCGATCAAAGGCGCCACCTTCGACAGAGACCCGCGGCAACCCAACACCCAACGTGCGAGCAGAGCTTGTTCCATTTTCGAGAAACCCGGCATATCGGCATTGCCTAGAATATAGGCCGAGTGTTTGTGGTAACTCGGATAGGAGATGGAAACGCCGATTTCATGCAACCGTGCTGCCCAGGCTAAGTCCGGGAACACATGTTCCGGATCGGGATGCTGCGCGGCAAGTTGTTTGAAGAGATTGGCGCTGAGTTTTTCCACGCGCAGTGCCTGCTGGTGATCGGCGTGGTAGCGGCGCATAAACTGTTTTACGGTGGTATCGCGCACATCGCGATGTTGAATGCGGCCGAGCATGTCCCACAGCACGCCGTCGCGCAGGCCGCATTCGGTGGTGTGCATCGCCTCGATGCGCAATTGGCGAAACACCGCCGACATAATGGCGAAGCCGCCGACGAAAACCGGCTTGCGATCCTCACGCAGGCCCGGCATATCCAGCTTGCGCAGGTCGCCGCTGCTGATCAGCTTATCCTTGATCCAGGCCATACCCTTGGGAGTGATGCCGCTGGAACCCGGGTGAGCGGCTTCCAGCACCTCGGCAATGGCGCGCGCCGTGCCGCTCGAACCGATGGCCTCTTTCCATTCATCGGGTGTGAAGTCGTGTACGATGGTTTCTAGTTCTGTCGCCGCCGCGATCTCGGCTTCTTTGAACGCTTTTGCCGATAATTTGCCATCGCCAAAATAACGCTGACTGAAGCCGACACAGCCCATGTATAAACTTTCCATCCGAACCGGTTGGAAGCCGCGCCCAATAATGCATTCGGTCGAGCCACCGCCGATGTCGACCACCAAGTGGCGGTCGCGTTTTAGCGGCAGGCCGTGGGCCACACCGAGGTATATGAGGCGCGCTTCTTCTTGGCCGGCGACGACTTCGATGGGAAACCCCAAGGCCTTCTGTGCCTTGCGCAAAAAAGCATCGGAATCTTTTGCCACGCGCAGCGTATTGGTTCCCACCGCGCGCACCGAATCCACCGGCATGCCGCGAAGTCGTTCGCCAAAACGCCTGAGTGAAGTCAAAGCGCGCTCTTGAGCATCTTCGCTCAAGGACTTAACATCGTTGAGTCCCGCCGCCAGGCGCACGGTTTCCTTGAGCGAATCGAGCGGGTAGATGTGATCATCTTCCACGCGCGCGACTTGCAAGCGAAAGCTATTGGAACCTAAGTCGACGGCGGCGATGGTTGAAAATTCGTTCATGGTTTCAGCGGTTAAGGCGCGCTTCCGCGCCACTACTAGAGGGTGAGTTATTGTGCCACGCAGGAACAGCAACAGCCGGACTATTTGTTACAACTTGTCACAAAAAAGTAATATCTCGCCGCTAACCTCGGTCCCACCAAGACAGCTTAGTCAGGCCCTAACATGACACACGACTCCCATTTTCTTAACCGGGAGCTGGGCTACCTCGCGTTTAACGAACGCGTTCTCGATCTGGTCGAGGATGAGGGCTATCCGTTATTGGAGCGGTTGCGTTATGTGTCCATCGCCGATTCCAATCTCGACGAGTTTTTCGAAATACGCGTCGCCGGCCTCAAGGAGCAGATGCATTATCGAGTACCGAACTTGAATCCCGACGGCCTCTCACCACAAGAAACGTTCCGGCTCGTCGCGCCCCGCGCCCAGGCTTTGGTGGCGCGCATGTATCGATTGTTCAGAGAGGTCATCGTTCCGGCTCTTCAGCAAGAAAATATTCATTTGCTGTACCGCGCCGCCTGGACCGATGAACAACGGGTTTGGATCAAAGCGTACTTCCAGCGCGAAGTCATGCCGATGTTAACGCCCATCGGGCTCGATCCTGCGCATCCGTTTCCCAAGCTGCTGAACAAGAGCCTGAATTTTGCGGTGGCGTTGACCGGCAAAGACGCGTTCGGCCGCAATTCCGGCACCGCCGTGCTGCAAGCGCCGCGCGCGTTGCCGCGACTAGTGCAGCTTCCCAAGGCTATCGCCGGTGCGGAATATAGCTTCGTCTTTTTATCTTCGATCTTGCACGAGTACGTCGGCGAACTTTTCACTGGCATGAACGTCACCGGTTGGTTCCAATTCCAAGTTACGCGCAACAGCGAGCTCGACCTGGAAGAAGAAGACATTAAGAATCTGCGCTTAGCGCTGCAAGGGGAATTGACCCAGCGCCATTTCGGCGACGCCGTGCGCCTTGAAGTGGCGGACAACTGCTCGCCGGACATGACGGAATTTTTGTTGCAACAGTTTGGTTTGGAACACGAGGACTTGTATCGCGTCGACGGTCCGGTCAACCTCGGCCGCTTGGTGCATGTGCCCGATTCCGTGGAACGGCCGGAGCTCAAATTTCCTGTGTTCGTCCAGGGATTGCCGCCGGAGATTATCAACGCGAACGATATTTTTGCGTCGATTCGCAATGGCGATATTTTACTGCACCATCCGTTCCAGTCATTTGCGCCGGTGGTGGAATTCATTCAACAGGCGGCGTCCGATCCCCACGTGGTCGCGATCAAGCAAACGGTGTATCGCGCCGGGCGCGCATCGGATCTGATTGAAGCGCTGATCGCCGCCGCCGCGCGTGGCAAAGAAGTGACCGTCGTCGTGGAATTACTCGCGCGCTTCGATGAAGAGGCGAACATCAACTGGGCGGCGCGGTTGGAAGAAGTCGGCGCCCATGTGGTGTACGGGGTATTCGGTTACAAGACGCACGCCAAAATGGCCATGGTGGTGCGGCGCGAAGAAGGCGTGCTGAAACGCTACGTACATTTGGGCACCGGCAATTACCATGCGCGCACCGCCAAGCTCTACACCGATTTCGGGTTACTGACGGCGAACGACGAAATATGCGCCGACGTGAACGAAGTATTCATGCAGCTTACCGGACTGGGTAAAGCGAGCAAGCTGCATCACCTTTGGCAGGCGCCGTTTCATCTACATTCGCGCGTCATCAAAGCCATCGAGCAAGAGGCCAAACACGCCGCTGAAGGCAAGCCGGCGAAGATTATCGCGAAGCTCAATCAACTGACCGAGCCGAAAGTGATCAGCGCGCTGTATGCCGCATCGCAGGCGGGTGTTGCGATCGAACTCATCGTTCGCGGTGTGTGCACGCTGCGCCCCGGCATGCCTGGATTGTCGGAGAATATTCGTGTGCGCTCGGTTCTCGGACGCTTTCTCGAACACACCCGTATCTATTATTTTCATAATAACAAACACGCCGATGTCTACATTTCCAGCGCCGACTGGATGGAGCGAAACTTTTTCCGCCGTATCGAAGTGGCCGTGCCGATCTTGTGCGAAAAAGCAAAACGTCGCGTAATTAACGAAGGTCTGACGCCCTATTTAAAAGATAACTGTCAGACCTGGGAAATGACCGCCGATGGCGACTACCGACGCAAAGTCGGCCGTCGCGGCAAGCGCTATTGCGCGCAGGAATCCCTCGTCGTCGAACTGGCTGCACGGCGTTGAGCAACGAAATCGAACTCAAGCTGCAAATCGCCGGGCGTGATGTTTGGCGTTTGCTGCGGTTGCCATTGTTAAATTCGGTCACGCTGAAAAAATTCTCCAGCCAACGGCTGATCAATACCTACTACGATACGGCGGACTATCGTCTGCGCGACCACGGCATTGCCGTGCGCCTGCGCCAGGTCGGTGGTAAGTGGCTGCAAACGATTAAGACCGAAGGCCGCGTCATCGCCGGATTGCACGAGCGTCCTGAGTGGGAAAGCGAAACGCCTGCGAACACCCTAGATTTCAGCGAGCTTGAAGACGAGAAGCTGAAATCGCTACTCGAAAAAATCCTGGATGGCGCAGCGTTGCAACCGGCCTTCACCACGGACTTCACGCGCTTAAGTCGCGTACTGCAATTAGGCGACGGCACGCAATGTGAGTTTTCCCTTGATCGCGGCAAGATCGTATCAAGTGGAAATGAAACGCCGATCAGTGAGTTGGAGTTAGAAATTATTGTCGGTGAGCCGGCCGCGTTGTTCGATTTCGTTCGCGAGTTGCTGCAACATGTGCCACTAGCGCTTGCCCATCAAAGCAAGGCTGTGCGTGGCTTTGCGCTGGGTGCAAGCGCGACGCCGGTGAAGGCCAAACAACCCGCGCTCGATAAACATATGACTGCGCAGCAAGGATTCGTCGCCATCGCCACGACCTGTATGCAACATCTCACCGCTAACGAAGGGGGCTGCGCAGCGGGCGAGAATTCCGAATACTTGCATCAACTGCGCGTCGCCATTCGACGTTTGCGCACCGCGATTCGCCTTTTTGCCGATCATCTCGATGCCGCGAAAATGTCGCCGATGGTCGAAGAATTGCGCTGGCTCGGCGCGCAACTTGGAACAACGCGGGATCTCGATGTTTTTCTGGAAGAAACGTTGCCGCCGGTGATAACGGCGTGGCCGAATCATGCTGGTTTGGCGCGGATACGAGAGGGCATTGCGCTGCGGCGGAACGCCGCGAACGCAGCCAGTTGCGCCGCCTTGCGATCCGCCCGCTATCAACGGTTGCTGCTCGACGGCGGCGCATGGCTGGTCACCATGTCGCGCCAAGCAGCGAATTCCACTGATGGAAGCCAGACCATCAAGCTCGTGGAGTTTGCCCGCGCCGAGTTGAGCCGCCATCGCAAACAACTCATCCGTCGCGCCGAACACTTGCTCGAACTCAGTCCCGAAGAGCGTCATCGCGTCCGCATCAGTGGCAAGCGTTTGCGCTACGCCGCGGAGTTTTTTTCGCCGCTGTTCGAGGCAAAACGCAGCAAGCCCTACATTCAAGAATTAGCAAATTTGCAAAACATTCTCGGCGTGTTAAACGATGCGGCGACGACAAAAATGATTCTGTCGCAGGTGGCAGACGAAAATAATGGCGAGGCCCTGGCCATCATGCAGGCGTGGGTGTTAGGTGTGAGTCAGGGCCACCTGGCGCATTTGCCGCAAGCGCACAGACGATTTCTTCGACAGCAAACTTTTTGGTGAAACGATATGGACATGATTTTATGGCGTCACGCCGAAGCGGAAAACACTACACCGGACGAAGGCCGGGTGCTCACCACTAGAGGTCGGCGCCAAGCACGCGCCGTGGCGAAATGGTTGCGCGAACATGTGAAAGGAAAGGTGCGCGTGGTCGCCAGCACGGCGCTGCGCGCACAGCAAACGGCGCAGGCGCTGATGAACGATTTTGACATCTCGTCGGATATCGCCGTCGGCGCATCGCCGCAAGACGTGCTCAATCTGGTCGGCTGGCCGAATGGCGAAGGCGCCGTCATAGTCGTCGGCCATCAACCCACGTTAGGTCAAGTCGCATCGTTGTTGTTAACCGGAAAAGAAGCCGACGGCCAAATCAAGAAAGGCGCGATCTGGTGGTTTCGCACCCGCGGCGAGGGCATGGAAATTGAAACCTTGTTACATGCGGTGATTTCGCCGGAATTGCTTTGATTTTTACGAATATATGCCCTGAGAGGCCTATGAATAGTGGCTCTCAGGCCATGCCTCGCCGAGAGGCAAGATCAGAGCGGGTCGTGGCGCATGTCGCGTAGGGTACGTTTACGCACCCGTTCTTGTCGGCTTCGAACGGTGCATGAATGCACCCTACATTTCTGTTTGCTTTGCAAGGAGTTGACAAGCAAGTGTGTTGCGCAAAGCGCACCCTACGCCTGCTCGATTTCAATTAGTCTTCGCGCTCATATAGTTTCAATTATCCAATTGCCCGGCGTGATGGCTGGACAGGCAATGTCACAGCGGCCTCACAGGCATGCATCGCTGGGAGGCAAGCTACACGTGGCTCCTGGCGAACCATATCTAAACCGTTTCATACCGCACTTCCAAAATCTGCATCTCCCGCCGTCCCCCCGGCGTCATCAGCATCACGCTATCGCCTTCGCGTGCCTTCATCAGCGCGCGTGCCATGGGCGAGATCCATGAGATGTGATTTTTGCCGGGGTCGGCTTCGTCGATGCCGACGATGGCGTAGGTGGCCTCGACGTTTTGATCGTCTACAACCATGACCGTCGCGCCGAAAAAAACTTGGTCGGTGTCGTCGCGACTGGCGGGGTCGACGATTTCGGCATTTTCCAAGCGCTTGCTCAAATAGCGTATGCGCCGGTCGATTTCGCGTAGGCGGCGTTTGCCGTAAATGTAGTCGCCGTTCTCCGAGCGGTCGCCGTTTGACGCGGCCCAATGGATGACCTCGACCAATTTCGGTCGCTCGATTTTCCATAAGTCGTCGAACTCGGCGCGCATGCGAATGTGGCCGGCGGGGGTCATGTAGTTTTTGCTGCCGGCGGGCAGCGGCGCGACGACTTCCTCGTCCTCGTCTTCGGGCGCGTTGTCATTTTCTTTAGTGAAGGCTTTGCTCATGTCGCGCGGCGCCACAGGCCTAACGCCTGTTGCACGGGCCGGTCGGAGAAGCTGAACAACACCGCGTCCGTATCGGTTTCATGGCGACAAGGTAGCCATGATGGAACGACGAAAATATCTTTCTCGCGCCATTCGATCACGTGATCGCCGACCGTGGAGCGGCCTTGGCCTTCGACTACGTGAACGATGGCGCCGTCTGTCACTCGCGCGCTTTGGCCGCGAAAACCGCGCGGCAACAACTGAATAAACGTACCGATGGTCGGCATCGCAAATCCGCCCGTGGCGGGATTGGTGTATTGCATTTTCACGCCGTCAACCGGGTCGATCGGTCCGCTGCGCGAAAGTTTTTCCAACGCTTCGCGGCTGCGCTCATACGGATACGAAAATATCGGGCTGGTGCGGGAAGTCGGTGTGTAATTTACCGGCAACATGTTCATGCCATAGCGTTGCAATGCATCGCCTTCGGGTTGCGTCGCCGCTTGAATCTCCTCCGGGTAACGTTCGGTGAAACCGGCATCCAGCGTGCGGATCAGCGGGATGTCCAGGCCATCCATCCAGATCACCGGCACGTTGCCAGGGTTGCCGTGATCGTGCCACGCCCACGAGGGGGTGATGATGAAATCCCCGGGATGCATGGTGACGCGTTCACCACCGACGGCAGTGTAAGCACCTTCGCCTTCGACCACAAAGCGCAGCGCCGATTGAGTATGGCGATGGGTCGGCGCGACTTCGCCGGGAAGAATCAACTGCAAGCCGCAATAGAGCGTGTTGGTGATCGACGACGCGCCGCGTAACGCGGGATTTTCCAGGACTAAGACGCGGCGCTCGGCTTCTTTTGCGCTGATGAGTTGCCCTGCTTCGAGCAAATGTTTGCGCAGCGTTGCGTATTGCCACAGCGCCGGCACACAAGGCGATTGTGGCTGCGGTATAACCAGATCGCCGAGCACTTGCCACAGCGGCGTGAGATGGTGCCGATCGATTTGTTGGTAGAACGCTTGGCGTTCATTCGTTAACTGCGGTTGCGCGAACATGTTCATCCTTTAAAGCTCGATGCCATCATACAGCCATGCCATGCCTTCAAGTGTCGGTGGATTAGAACGGAACATTTGATTTCGCACCTCGGCTTTGACACCTTCGGCGTGATAAATTTCGCCGTAAAACCGTGCGGTCAATTGTACTCGCGCCGTTCGAAGATAACGTGCGCTCTGGTAGGCGAGCAGGGCGTTTTCGTAGTCATCGCCATGCTCGGCGATTTGCTTGGCAAGCACGACGGCATCTTCAATCGCCATGCAGCCGCCTTGCGCAAGGTATTGCAGCATGGGATGCGCCGCATCACCCAGCAGCGTGACGCGGCCCGTGCTCCAATTTTTAATCGGATCGCGGTCGCACAATACCCACATCTTCCAAGTATTTATTTTGCCTAACAGTGCTTTGACTTGCGGAACCGCATTATCGTAACGCTGCATCAATTCTTCCGGATCGCCATACACATTCCAACCTTCCTCGTAACGATCGCTATGAAAAATCGCCACCAGGTTACACAACTCGCCACGGCGTAACGGATAGTGAACGAAATGTCGTTTCGGCCCGCTCCAAAGGACAACTGAGTTGGTGTGTAACGCTACCGGAATCTCGGCCATCGGTAAAACCGCGCGATAGGCGATGTGGCCTGAAACGCGGGGCGGACCATCAGCGACGATTTTTTGCCGCACCGTCGACCAGAGTCCATCGGCGCCTATGAGAACGCAGCCGCGATGTGCGGCGCCCGCGGCTGTCGTGACGATCACTCGATCGCCATCGTCAACAAAGTCGATCAGCTTCTGATCGGTCGAAAGTTCGATAAGCGCCGAGCGTCTGCAGGCGTCAAGTAAGACATTCATTAGATCCGGGCGATAAATTACGCCATGGGGATACTTGAAGCGCTCGCGAAATGGCGCGGACGCAACCGGGAGCCGCACCAAATCCTCCCCGCTGAGGTTATCGCGCATAATGAGGTCGTCCGGAAAGAAAGCGGCTGCATCAATAGCCGCGCGAATTCCAAGCAGATCCAGGAGTTTAAATACATTTGATCCAAGCTGAATGCCGGCGCCGACTTCGCTGAAATCCGTCGCCTGCTCCAGCACGTGGCTGCGTCGACCGTGCTTGGAAAGGGCAAGCGCGGTGGCCAGGCCACCGATGCCGCCGCCGACGATCAAAATAGGAAAATTTTCTTTCATAGCGCTGAGTTGTTTGCGATAGCGTAGCGGTTAGATTCCACTTCGGCAACTCGAAGGGTAAAATAGTCGTTTGCCAATCGCGTGTTTTTTTGCTCGTTGTGAATTAACATCAAGTCATGATTAAAGTATTGTTTGTTTGTATGGGGAATATCTGCCGCTCGCCCACGGCGGAGGGCGTGTTTCGCCACGTGGTTGAGGAAGCGGGATTGTCGATGCAGATTGAAGCCGATTCCGCCGGCACCAGCGATTATCAGAAAGGCGATCCGCCCGATAAGCGCGCCCAGCAAGCGGCAATCCGGCGCGGCTACAGTCTTTCGCGGCTTAAAGCGCGCCAGGTGCGCCCGCAAGATTTTCACGAATTCGATCACATTTTGGCGATGGACCAAAAAAATCTGCGTGACCTCAAGGCGATTTATCCGAATGGCGCACAAGCGCAAATCGCATTGTTTTTGGATTACGCGCGTACCGCGCAGTTGAAAGAAGTTCCCGATCCCTACTATGGCGGCGCGAGCGGGTTCGAGCTCGTGCTCGACTTGGTGGAGGACGCCGCCCGCGGCTTCCTCCAGCATCTCATCGATCAGAATCGCAAGCCTGCAAAATCGCAATAGCCGATCCGCCGTCGGTCTGACAACCGACGCGTCGATATTCCGTTAAGGGATACAATACCCGCTAACGTTCACGAGGAGAAAGAAATGCAAAAGCTAATTGCCGCGCTTGCCGTGGCCTGCGCATCGCTGTGGAGTCTACACGCTGGCGCCGAGGAACTTTCGAAACCCAAAAAATTCGAGCACACCGTTTACCTCTCCGGCGGCGTGACGGACGAGGACGCCGCCGCGATTAAAAAGCGCGGCCCAGACTACGGCCTGCAACTTTTTTTATCGGCAGATCACAAACCCACCGGCCCCGGTGAGGTCAAGATCAAGATACTGAATATCTCGCAAGAAACGATTATCGATTCGGTCGCCGATGGCCCGCTATTTTTTGTGAAAGTCGATGGTGGCCGCTATACCTTGATACTAGATCGCGGCGGCGACGTGAAGGAAAAAACCTTTGACCTAATCGGCCGCCGCTTCGGCCAATTCAGTTTTGACTGGAGCGAGAAAACTAACTGAGGTGCGCGCGGAGTTCGTTGCCGCAATCGGCGACCGCTTCATTCGCCACGCGCAGCACGCCGGACATGGTGATGAAGCCGTGAATCATTCCTTCATAGCAATGGTAGCGAACAGAAACGCCGGCTGCGGTTAGCTTGTCAGCAAAGTCTTTGCCTTCATCGCGCAGCGGATCGAATCCGGCGGTGAGAATGTACGCGGCAGGCAAGTTGGCGTGATTCTTTGCCAGTAGCGGAGAGGCGCGCCAGTCCTTGTTCTCAGTCAAGTTATTCAAATAGTGGCCGCGAAAATAAAGCATCATGTCGCGGGTCAAGTTGTAGCCTTCGGCGAACGAATAATGCGATGGATGTTCCATCGCCATATCGGTTGCCGGATAAATTAACAACTGAAACTTGAGCGTCGGCCCACCGCTATCGCGGCATATCATCGCAATCACGGTCGCGAGGTTACCGCCGGCGCTGTCGCCGCCTACCGCGATGCGCGTAGCATCGATTTTAAGCTGCGTACCGCTGGCGGCGACATAGCGCACAACATCTTCCGCATCATCGACCGCGGCGGGAAATTTTTGTTCAGGGCCCATGCGGTAGTCTACTGAAATGACGGCACAGGCGCCGGCATTGGCAAGTTGACGACACAACGCATCATGGGTATCGAGATCGCCGACCACCCAGCCGCCACCGTGAAAATAAATCAGCACCGGCAGCACGTCGTTGGACGCTTTTCCCAGCGGCCGATAGTGACGCACCGGGATGGCGCCGCGCCGACCGCTGACGGTGGAATCAACGACCGAACCGATCTCCGGCGTGGGCGGCAATAAGGCCTTGCGCAATTCTTTGAACTGAACCCGCGCCTCAACCGGGGCAAGCTTGTTAACCGGTGTTCGCGCCGCGCGTGCCGCAGCGTCGAGCAAGGTTTGAACTTGCGGATCAATCATCATGTTTAGAATCCTCCGTTTTTCAGCCAGTGTTCCAATTGCTCCATGCGGTCCGCGCCCCAGAATGGTTCGTTGTCGACGATGAAATAGGGTGACCCAAACACTTTACGAGCAATGGCGCGATCGTTTTCGTTTTTGAAGCGTTCCTTAACCGCGTCACTTTGTACATTGCTCGCGAATGCCGCGCGATCAACCCCTGCGCTGTGTGCGATATCCGCGATCACCTCGGCGTTACCCACGTCGAGGTTATCAACAAAATAAGCGCGATAAACATGCTGGGCGAAAGTTTTTGCCAAAGCAGGATCTTGGTCGTTCAACCAATAGAAACCACGCGCCGCCGCAATCGTCATTTTCGGAAATTCCGCCGGGAATTTGAGTGGAACGCCGACATAGCGCGCACTGCGCGCCATGTCGTGGACCACATACTCACCCTTTAACGGCACTTGCATCGGCGCTACTTGCCCGGTGTGTTTGAAAATAAAGCCAAGCAAAATGGCGTGCCAATTTACTTCGCGTTGGTATTTCGCGGCGAGCGCATCAATACGCTCTGCCGCCAGGTAACCGTAGGGCGAAGTGAAATCGAAATAAAAATCGATCGCGGTGGCCATGGGCTAATTATCCGATTTTTGGGTTTCCACCTGCATCAACGGTTCAATAGGCGCTGCGCTGTGGCGAGGCCGACGCGGTGGGCGATCGCGACGCGGCGTCTCCGGCGCCATTTCCGCTACGGGTTCTGCCACGGGTTGGCGATTGGGGTCGGTTTCAACGATGACTAATTCCGTTGCACCCGGACGCTCATGCCGGCCACCGAACTGACGCCGACGACGCGGATTTCGCGGTGGCCGTGTTTCATCGCCGGGCTCACTCTGGACCGCCGACGCGTCGCCATTCGTGCTGACAGGCACGTCTTGAGGCGATGCCGTGGGCTGTGAATGAGATTCGTCGGAAACCGGGCGCGACTGGCGTTCTGGCACAAATTCCTGATGGGCTTCAAACGGCTGTTCCTTAGGCTCGGGTGATCGCACTTCTGCGGCACGCAGAACCGGCGGCACGTCGATTATGCGAGCAGCCGGGGCAACAGGTTGTTCTGCTTGAGCAGCGCCTACTTCTGCACTGTGCTGTTCATCGCCCATCCCAGGCAGATTTTCCTGAACGTTGCGTTCGCCCTGCGGGCGCTCACCGCGCTCGCGACGGCCGCCACGGCGCCCGCGCTTGCTGCGACCTTCGCCCGGTTCGCGTGGTGCGCTCTCCGGGGCTGTATCTGCAACAATGGCTGCGACGACTTGTGTTTCTGTCGGTTCTACACGGCGCGGCGGACGCGGCGGGCGATTCTGACGCCCGCGCTCGTTATCGCGAGGCTCGCCACCTTCCACATTACGCGGGCGATTTTCTTGGCGCTCGGGTCGATCTTGCTTTTCCGGGCGATCCTGACGCTCGGGCCGGTCGCGGCGCGGTTTACGATCGCCGCGCGGCTGATTTCGATTGCCGGAGTCCGATTCCAACGCGGTCTTGCCGCGCGGGCTACGTTTGACTGGGGCCGCCGTCGGCGTTTCCTCCACGTTGCCACCCTTGAACCAGCCCATGATGCGGCCAATCAATGACGGACGGGTTTCGACGCTGACCGGTACAGGCTCAACATGCATCGGCGCCGGTTGCTCCGGCGTAATGCCTTGCACGGCCGCTTGTTGGCGCACCGGGCGCGATTCCGCATCCTTGCCTGAAGGCGTTGAGTCTTCTGCGATCGGGGCTGTAACCAATCGATAGCTCGGCGTATCGATTTCCATTTCGCCCAGCGCATCTTGCTTAATACGCTCGATTTCGTAGTTAGGCGTCTCGATATGCGGGTTGGGGATTAATACCACGCTGACTTTGAGGCGCGCTTCCAGCGCATGAATATCGGCGCGTTTTTCGTTCAACAAGAACGTGCCGACGTCCACCGGGACCTGGGCGCGTAGCAATGCGGTGGATTCCTTCATTGCTTCTTCCTGCAGGATGCGCAGAATATGTAAAGCCGACGATTCGATGTCGCGGATATGGCCCGTGCCGCCGCAGCGCGGGCAGGGGATGTGGCTGCTCTCGCCCAAGCTCGGTTGTAGGCGCTGGCGCGAGAGTTCGAGCAAACCGAAGCGCGAAATCTTGCCCATTTGTACCCGGGCGCGATCGTGTTTGAGTGCGTCTTTCAGGCGATTCTCGACTTCGCGCTGGTTGCGCTGGTTTTCCATGTCGATGAAATCGATGACCACCAGGCCACCCAAGTCACGCAAGCGCAATTGCCGCGCGATTTCATCGGCGGCTTCGCAGTTGGTGTTGAACGCCGTTTGCTCGATGTCCGCACCACGGGTGGCGCGGGCCGAGTTGACGTCGACGGAAACCAATGCTTCGGTGTGATCGATAATGATGGCGCCGCCGGACGGCAGCGTGACATCGCGCCGATAAGCGGTTTCGATTTGGTGCTCGATTTGGAAACGCGAAAACAGCGGCACATCGTCTTTATGCAGCTTGACCTTGTTGACGTTGTCCGGCATCACGTGGGACATGAATTGCCGCGCTTGTTCGTAAATCGCCTCGGTATCGACCAAAATCTCGCCGATGTCCGGCTGGAACAGATCGCGGATGGCGCGGATGACCAGGCTGCCTTCCTGGTAAATCAGGAACGGGCCCGACTGCGTCGTTGAGGCTTCTCCGATCGCCGTGTAAAGTTGTTGCAGGTAATTCAAATCCCATTGCAATTCTTCCACGGCTCGGCCAATCCCGGCGGTGCGGGCGATAATGCTCATACCGCTCGGAACCTGGATTTGATCCAGGACATCGCGCAGCTCGATGCGCTCGTCGCCTTCGACGCGGCGCGAAACGCCGCCACCGCGCGGATTGTTCGGCATCAACACCAGGTAACGACCGGCGAGGCTGATGAAGGTCGTCAGCGCTGCGCCCTTGTTGCCGCGCTCGTCCTTATCGACCTGGACAATAAGCTCCTGACCTTCTTTGAGAATGCTCTGAATGCGCGAACGGGAAAACTCGCCGTCCTCGCCTTTTAGGTAAACGCGGGAAATTTCTTTGAAGGGGAGAAAACCGTGGCGCTCGGCGCCGTAATCAACGAAAGCCGCTTCGAGGCTGGGCTCGACCCGGGTAATCACCGCTTTATAAATATTGCTCTTGCGCTGCTCTTTTCCTGCGTACTCTATATCTAAATCGATAAGCTTTTGGCCATCGACAATGGCAACCCTTAGCTCTTCAGCTTGGGTCGCATTAAACAACATGCGTTTCATTTTTAACTCTCCCGCGCTCTTGACGCCAGGGAAAGTCGGCACAAGCCTGGCGCTATCGTGCGCGCCGGTCGTCTATTACGTCAGATTTCAATGTTGGGATCATAGAACGTAACGATCATGTATTTGTGCCAACGGGTCTTGCCTCATGCAAGACTGATGTTACGTCCGGGATGCCATAATAGGGCAATCAACTCAGCGTAACACCGATACAATATCCGGTATGTCGAGCGCGTAACTTTTGCAACGTCGCTACTTTCTATGTTGACGGCGATGGCGCAACGAATGCTTCTAGCATAAACGGGTGCGCTAATCGACGAATCAGGATCGAGGTGAGCGAAATAACCTAGTCTTCCGAAGCCCGCGCGAGAAGTGGCAGGATTGTTGTTCAATTGCTGCGTGAGATCGCGTCGGAAAGCTCGAGACAGCCAATAGTATATTCAATATGAAGGATTTAGGCAAAAATGCTGTGACTTTCGTTCGGGTAGCCGAATCGGGCGAAGGACAGCGTTTGGATAATTATCTTTTTCGCACACTAAAAGGTGTGCCGAAAAGTCACGTCTATCGCATCGTGCGCAGCGGCGAAATTCGCGTCAACGGTAAGCGCGCCCAGCCGACTACGCGCCTGGGCGAAGGCGACGAACTGCGCGTGCCGCCGATCCGACTGGCGGAGCCCGCCGAAAAACCAAGCTTTCCCCGGTTGGCGCCGATGCCCGAGATTATTTTCGAAGACGAAACCCTGCTTGCCCTAAACAAACCCGCTGGGCTGGCGGTTCATGGCGGTAGCGGTATCAGTTCCGGTGCGATTGAGGTTTGCCGCGCCGCGCGGCCGGAACTTAAGTTTTTGGAGTTGGTGCATCGGCTTGACCGTGACACCTCGGGTGTGTTGCTGTTGGCAAAAAAGCGCGCCGCGTTACTCGGCATGCACGAACTGCTGCGCGAAGGCGGCACGGACAAGCGCTACCAGGTTTTGGTCAAAGGTCAGTGGAAAAACGACAAGCAAAGCGTCAAACTCGCATTGAAGAAATATGTCACCGGCGAGGGTGAGCGCCGCGTTTCGGTCGATCCGGACGGCATGGAATCCCATACGATTTTTCACAAGACCAAAGTGTGGGCCGATTTTTCTTTGTTGGAGGCTGAACTCAAAACCGGCCGTACTCACCAGATTCGCGTACATCTCGCCCATTTAGGTTTTCCGATTTTGGGCGATGAAAAATATGGCGATTTCGCGCTGAATCGCGAATTGTCGAAACGCGGGCTGAAACGCATGTTTTTGCACGCCGCGTCCCTGAGTTTCGAACATCCGATCACCCAAGCGCCATTACGTTTGGCTGCGCCATTGGCGCCGGAACTTGAAAAATTCCTAGCGACGCTGCAGCCATAATTTTAAAGAATGTCGACATCACAACCCTACAACGCTGCTGCCGATTTGTTGCACCGCAATCTGCAATCCGGCCGTCGCAACAAGATCGCTTACATCGATGACCGCGGCAGCTATACCTATGCCGAGCTCGCCGATCGAGCCGGGCGCTTCGCCAACACAGTGAAGAGCTCGGGCGTCGCGCAGGAGCAACGTATTTTGTTGGCCTTGCACGACAGTATCGATTTTCCCGTGGCTTTTCTTGGCGCGATTCAGGCCGGTGTTGTGCCGGTGTGCGTTAACACCTTGCTGACAACCAAAGACTACGAGTACATGTTGAAAGACAGCCGCTCGCAAATGCTGATCGTTTCTGAAGCGCTGTTGCCGGTATTCGCACCGATCGTTGAATCGGGCTTGCCGCATTTGAAGCAGGTGGTGGTTTCTGGCAAACCCGGCGCAGGCAAAATGTTGTTCGCGGCAATGCTCGCCGAATCCGAAAGCGATCAATCGTTTGCCGCAACAACGGCGGACGACATGTGCTTTTGGCTTTATTCCTCGGGTAGCACCGGTGAGCCGAAAGGCACGGTGCATGCCCATTCCAGCTTGGTGCAGACTGCCGATCTGTACGGTAAGCCGATCTTGGGCATACGTGACGATGACGTCGTGTTCTCCGCGGCGAAATTATTCTTTGCATATGGCTTGGGCAACGGCCTGAGTTTTCCCATGAGCGTTGGCGCGACGACGATATTGATGGCCGAACGCCCCACGCCCGCCGCGGTGTTCGCGCGGCTCACGCAACACCAGCCGACTATTTTTTACGGCGTGCCGACGTTGTATGCCGCCATGCTTGCCAGCCCCGATCTGCCGCGCGCCGATGCCGTGAAACTGCGCCGTTGCACCTCCGCCGGCGAAGCGCTGCCGAAAGATTTAGGCGAGCGCTGGCAACGGCATTTCGGCGTCGATATTTTGGATGGCATTGGCTCCACTGAAATGCTACACATCTTCATGTCCAACGAGCCAAGCAACGTGCGCTACGGCACCACCGGCCAAGCCGTGCCCGGCTATGAAATACGCTTGGTCGATGATCGCGGTGATCCGGTTCGGGCCGGCGATATCGGCGACATGCAGGTGAAAGGTCCGACGCGGGCGATTTTGTATTGGAATAATCGTGAGCGGTCGCAGCAAACTTTTTCAGGCGAGTGGACTAAGAGCGGCGATAAATATCTGCAAGACGACGCCGGTTACTACGTCTACTGTGGCCGCAGCGACGACATGCTGAAAGTCAGTGGTCAGTATGTTTCGCCGGTGGAAGTCGAGGCGGCGCTGGGTACTCACGAATCAGTGTTAGAAGCGGCGGTAGTCGGCAAAGCCGATGACGACGAATTGATCAAGCCCAAAGCGTTTGTCGTGCTCAAGCTGGGCGTGCGAGCCGACGACAAATTGTTCGAGACGTTGAAACAGCATGTGAAAGGTAAGCTCGCGCCGTTCAAATATCCGCGTTGGATTGAGTTTGTCGGTGAGTTGCCGAAGACCGCGACGGGCAAGATTCAACGGTTTAAGTTGCGGGGTTAAAAGGTATCTTCGTCCCCGCGACGGCGGGGATCCGGCGTCGTCACGGTGTTAAAGACACTGGATTCCCCGCCTTCGCGGGAATGACGAAACAACGCAATGGCATAACAATGGCCTGGGAGCCAGTATCCATGCGCCTCTTCAGGCATTTTTCCGGCATTGAGGCGCGCGTAGGCACGAGAGGTTGCATCGTAACTACTTGCACGGTTTTTTCAGATATGCGAGCATGACTTACGTCGTGCCGGAACAGTGGTTAGACGCAGTTCAAGTCTGTGGTAAAAACAACTTCTGGAGGATAGTGATGAGAACGTTAGCAAAAATTTCCCTATTGGGCGGGATGGCATTGGCGATGGGTTACACCGTTGCGTTTGCCGATGAACCCCCGATCAACGACAAACCGCTTACCGAAAAATGGTTCCCAACAGAGTTCGGCGCCGATGACAAAGCGGGCGCAATTAACCGTGTCACGCCTGACAAAGTGATGAAAGCACTGAAGCTGGTCAAACAAGGCAAGAGCACCACGATCGGCAAAACATATTCCAAAGACATCCCTGGCTTTGGTGTTCGCGGCTGGCAGATGACCATTCCCGGAACGCCTACCGGCGGCCCATTCGGCAAAAACGCGTTGATCTATCACGATGAATTGGTGACCACGGAAATCGGTCAGATATCCACCCAGTTTGACGGTCCCGGCCACATTGGCGTGCGCACATCCAAGGGCAACATGATGTACAACGGACGCTTAGCCGAGAATTGCTATTTGCGTGGCGCCGGTGGCCGCGTGTTGGGCATGGGCGATTGTGGCGTTGAGCACGTTGCGCAAAAAGCCTATATCTGCCGTGGGGTTTTGGTCGATGCGATGGCCCATAAAGGCGGTGGTAAGCCGTTGCCCATTCCGCAAAAATCGGGTGATCCCGGCATCATCACGGCCGCGGACATGCAAGCCATCATCAAGGCTCAGGGTATTGCGGAGCCGGGCGAGGGCGACTGCGTGTTCCTCCACACCGGCCACGGTAACCTGTGGGGCGTGGGCGATTGGGAAAAACTTTCCGCCGATGACCAAGCCGCGCGCCGTAAGGCCTTCGGCGCCGGCGAGCCGGGCTATGGCATCAGCGCTTGCCAGTGGATGGCCAGCAAGAAAATCATCCTGACCGGTGGCGATACTTCCGCGAACGACGCGCAACCCGGTGGCGAAGAAGAGGGCTACGCCGTACCTTGCCATACGGAAATGCAAACCCGCCGCGGTATTTGGAACATCGAAAACTTGGATCTGACGGTTCTTGCGAAAGAAAAAGTCTATGAGTTCCTGTTCGTCTGGTCGCCGTTGAAAATTAAGGGGGGCACGGGCTCCCCCGGCAACCCGGTCGCAATGTGGTAATGAGTTGAGTTAGTTGTCTGGTTCGAAGAGCGGGCGAGGGCGACCTCGCCCGTTTTGTTTTTGGCTTTGTTACGATTGAACTGACATCGTTCGATTGTGCTTTGGCCCCTCACCCTACGCCCTCTCCCCAGAGGGGAGAGGGCGTAGGGTGAGGGGCAGGCGCAACATGGAAAATCCGATTCAAAATTCCGACAGGAGACACGAATGGACATAAACGCAAAAGGCTTGCGCGTAATCATCACTGCTGGTGCCGGCGGAATCGGCAAGGTCACCGCCGAAACGTTTCTGCAAAACGGCGCGAAAATTTTCATCAGCGACGTCGATGATGCCGCGTTAAGCGCGATGGCGAAAGCCTATCCCGCCTTGGGCGTGACGCGCTGCGACGTGTCCGACGTTAAGCAAGTGGACACCATGTTCGACGCGGCGATGAAATTTCTCGGTGGCCTGGACGTGATGATTAACAACGCCGGCATCGCCGGACCGACGGCGAAAGTCGAAGACATCACGCCGGCCGATTGGGACAAGACCATCGCCGTAAATCTCAACGGCAGTTTTTATTGCACGCGCCGCGCGGTGCCTGCGCTCAAGGCCGCGGGCGGCGGTTCGATCGTGAATTTATCCTCGTCTGCGGGCCGCTTGGGATTTCCGCTGCGTACGCCTTACTCGTCCGCAAAATTTGCGCTGGTAGGCTTTACCGAGAGCCTGGCGATGGAGTTGGGGCCGGATAATATTCGCGTCAATTGCATTCAGCCGGGCATTGTCGAGGGTGATCGCATCGATCGCGTGATCGATGCGAAAGCGAAATCCCTTGGCATGACGTTTGAGGCCTACCGCGATCGTTTGCTGGCGAATGTTTCAATGCGCCGCATGGTGAGCCCACAGGATATCGCCAACACGATTTTATTTCTCTGTTCCGATGCAGGGAAAAACATTTCCGGGCAAGCGTTGCCGGTGTGCGGGAATATTGAAACCCTGGGACTGTGATTACAAAATCATAAATTTTAGGGTATATAACCCAAAAATGGGTGTGTCATATCCCCCGAAAAAGGGTGAATAATGCGATGAGTGAGCCGTTGCCGTTGATCGTTAAAATCAGTAAATATAAAATAATTAGTAGGATACTCCAGCTTTTGTTTGTTTAACATTACTTGGCGCAGCACTTGCTTATATTATCCGTGGGTAAGTGTCACATATAGATGAAGTGTTTCGAGCGCCGGTGCGAAAATTGTGCTGATCACTCGTATCTTAGCTTCTGCCCCGATTTGTAAGTCCCTCGGTAAGACCTGACCACTTTGGCGGATCTTACCTTGTGCACCGTGGCGAAATCTACCAGCCGGAGGTCGCCACGGTTTTTTTTGTACTTAATCAGCGATTGCTTGAAAGCAGTAGCGGCTTACCTGTGGCGCCATGCCTTGGCAAGGCGCGCGGCGATTGGTTCGTGGCGTGGTCTCGGACTGCCCAAGAATTAACGACGAGCTGTTTGCGTGATCGTATCGCTTGCGAGTTGATAATAACTAACCGTTTCATCCACTAAATGGCGTTGCGCGGCGCTGAATGGCAGCGCTAGTCCGGTCTTGGCGTTGACCACGCGAACTTTGCGTTTTGGCCCGAGTTCAACGATTTCCCCCCGTTCCATATAGCCAACCGTGAGGTAGTTGGCCATGAAAGCACGTTGATGCAGCCGCCCTTCTTGAAGGATATCCTGGCCGAAAAAGCTTGAGCGATAGCTGAAATTGAGTAGGCTAAGAATGGTCGGGCCGACGTCGATTTGCGAGCAAACATAATCGATCGTCGCGGGCTTGATCCATTTTGGCCCGTAGATAATCATCGGGATGTGATAGTTTTCCGGCGGCAAATCCATGCGACCTCGGCCGTGGGACGTGTGATCGGCAACGAATACAAAAATCGTATCGTCGAACCACTTATGGCCGCGTGCTTCGCGGATCAGCGCGCCGATGGCCCAATCGGCATACTTCGCAGCCCCTTCTCGGCTTTGCCCCGAGGGAATGTCGATGCGCTGGTCGGGATAGCTGAAGGGCCGGTGATTCGACGTGGTCATGATATGGGCAAAGACTTTCTTGCCCGCGCTGGTGCGGATATCCAATTCCGTCATGGCGCGCCGAAACATATCTTCGTCGGCCACTCCCCAAACATTTTCGTGAGTGATTTCTTCTTTCGACAAGGCCGTGCGATCGATCACGGTGTAGCCATTTCCAGAAAAGAAATCGCGCATGTTATCGAAGTAACTGTAGCCCCCGTAGAGATACAGCGCGTCGTATCCCTGATCTTTGAATACGCCGCCAAGGGTGGCCATGCCTTTGTTCTTAGTGCGCATGAGCACTGCGTGGCCCGGCGTCGGTGGCAAAGATAAGGTTAACGCCTCCAACCCGCGTACGGTGCGTAGGCCCGTCGCGTAGATCTGGGTAAATAGCATGCCGTCCTTGGCGAGTTGATCAAGGTTGGGCGAGAGACCGCGCGTATCGCCCAAGGCGCCGATGAAATCCGCGCCTTGGCTTTCCATCGACACCAGCACCACATTCAGTTTTCGCCGAGGGCCTGGCGCGGTGACATCGCGTTCGATCGCCGAGCCGCGATTGACGAACACCGAATCAGAATGGGCTTCGCTAAACTCGTCGTGCAATGTGGATTTCGCCAAGGTGGGCGAGATGACGGAATAGTAGGAAGAGTAATCTAGATCGTTAGCGCGGAAGGCGTGCATGAAATCGTAATACCCATCGCCGGAGAGTTCGCGCGCGCTCGGATCGCGGAGCATATCGCGTAGATTTTCGCTGACCATCGCAAAGGACAAAACAGGCAACGCAATAATCGAGATCGCCGCGATGGCGCGTGTCGAAAATCCGCCGCCGTCTCCGGCTGCTAAGCGAAAGAATGATTTTCGAATCAACAAGAACACAATGACCGCGCCGGCGAAAAGCGCTGGCAGGATAGCGCCAAGCGGATAGGACTCGCGAATATTACCCAATACTTCGCGGGAATAGATCAAATAGTCAACTGCGATGAAGTTAAAGCGCACGCTGAACTCGTTCCAAAATAAGATTTCGGCAACGACGACAAATCCGATCCCGGCGAGCGCACACAGTAGCAGAACCGATGCGCTTATTGCGTGAATACGATTACCGCGAGCGCTCCTGGAAAAACACAATGCCAGCAGAGCAAACGGGATCAGCAGGTAACTGACGGCGACTAGATCAAACAAAAACCCGATGCTGAAGATCGCCAGCCATTGCGACAATGAGTGGGGCGCGGCATGGTCCAGCGCGGCGAGGAGAACGCGGATTGCGGTGTTGACGACGATGAAAACCAAAACGATCAAAAGTAACGATCGAAAGCGCGCCGGTAGAAACAGTTTGATCATGTTCGGCTTTTCAGAACCAGGGCAATCCAATATTCTAACGGGGCTAACTTAACTAGAACTTAGCAGCTCTTTTGCCGATTCGAACTGGAATCCGTGCGCAATCGGGCAGCCTCAATTAAACTACGAATCTACTCTCCTTTCAGGAACTCAAAAGATGGAAAAAATCGCAATCGTCGGTGCCGGGCTGGTTGGTCGCGCTTGGGCAATCGTATTCGCCCGCGCCGGTTATCCGGTCATGCTTTACGACACCAATCCCGTCACTGTCGAGCGTTCCTTGGAAACCGTGGAAAGCAGTCTGAAAGACTTAGCGGAATTCGATTTAATTGCAGAAACCCCGAGCGTGATTCGTGCCCGCATGAGCATCGCGAAATCCCTCGAGGAAGTTTTGGCTGGCGCTGCCTACGCGCAAGAAAGCACGCTGGAAAATGTCGACGTTAAAAAGAAAATTTTTGCCGACATGGATGCCATCGCCGCGCCGAACACCATTCTCGCCAGCTCCACCTCGACTTTCATGACATCGGCTTTCGCGACTGAAGTGAAAGGCCGTCACCGCTGCCTGGTCGCTCATCCGGTCAACCCGCCTTATTTGATTCCATTGGTGGAGGTTTCGCCCGCGGCGTTCACCGCGCCCGATGTGGCGCAGCGAACTTATGATCTCATGCTGGCGGTCGGACAAAAACCCATCATGATGAAAAAAGAAACCCAGGGTTTTATTCTCAATCGCTTGCAGTGGGCGTTGATGGCTGAAGCCTATCGCCTGGTCGATGATGGCTACGTCGGTGTGGAAGATTTGGACATAACATTAAAAGATGGCCTCGGCCTACGCTGGTCGTTCATCGGCCCGTTCGAAGTGGGCGATCTGAATGCCCCCGGCGGCATCGCCGATTATTCGCGCCGCTTCGGTCCGATGATTTACGAAATGGATAGCTCGGCGCAATCGAACGCTCGGAAATGGAGCGAGGAGCTACTCGCGAAAATCGAAAAAGAACGCCGCCAATACATGCAAGTGGCCGACATCGGCGCGCGCTCGAAATGGCGCGATCGCCGCTTAATGGGATTGATGGCGCATAAGCGGGCGATGGAACTGAAAGACCAATCGGCCTGACAGCTGCGCCCTACTTGCCTCGCAGCATAGGCACGGCTGTGAGGCAGCATTCATGCGGGTTCTGGCGCGATAACTCGTAGGGTGCATTAATGCACCAAAGGATTGAACGGTGCATTAATGCACCCTACAGAATATTGATATGCGTAGCGTAATCATCGGCGCCGGCCCAGCCGGCCTGCTATTCGCGTTGCTGCACAAGCGGCGTTTTCCAAGTAACACGGTCGAAGTGATCGAGCAAAACGAAGCGGCAAGCACGTTTGGTTTCGGCGTGGTATTTTCCCAAGGTGCGCTGGCTTTTCTCGAGCGCGATGCGCCGGACTTATACGCAACCTTGATCCCACGTATGGAATCGTGGCCAATGCAACGTGTCGTACATCGCAATGTCCGCGTCGATATCGACGGCAACGGGTTTTCCGCAATCGGCCGCTTGCAGCTCAATCAATATTTGCAAGATTCCTGTCGCGCGGCAGGTGTCTATCTTCGTTTCGCTACCCGTGTCGCCAAACCTAAAGATTGGCAAGGCACCGATGTTGTCGTTGCTGCGGATGGCGTGAATTCCGTAGTGCGACAAACCCTCGCCCAAGAATTCAAACCACGCATGGATTGGCTCACTAACAAATTTGCGTGGTATGGCACGCGCAAAGCTTTTGATTGCCTCACATTAACTTTTCGCCGCAACGAACACGGCGTGTGGGTCGCCCATCACTATCGTTACGCGCCGGATATGAGCACGTTTTTGGTCGAGTGCGACGCGGCGACGTTTCATCGCGCGGGTCTGGCGAACATGTCCGACGAAGAATCTCGCGCCTACTGCGAACAAGTGTTCGCTGCGGATTTGGATGGTGAACCGTTGCTGTCGAATAAATCTATTTGGCGCAATTTTCCGTTGCTGAGCAATAAGCGTTGGAGCGTAGGCAACGTCACGCTACTCGGCGACGCACTGCACACGGCGCATTTTTCTATCGGGTCCGGCACGCGACTCGCGTTCGAAGATGCAATCGCGCTCGATCGCGCGTTTGCAGAAGCGGGCGATGACGTTCCCGCAGCGCTTGCGGCATACGAATCGGCGCGTCGACCGATCGTGGAAAAAATTGTTGTGGCGGCGAACTCGAGTTCATTTTGGTACGAGCGCATGGCCGATAAAATGGACTTCACGCCGACGCAACTCGCCTATGACTATGTCGTTCGAAGCGGTCGCATCCACGACGAACGCTTAAGCCAAATAGCGCCGCAGTTTATGGCGCGTGTCGTCGCGGCGAGAAAAAGCGGCGAGTTTCCAGAGAACTCGCTTCGTGTGATCGACTCATTCGAGCGCAATTGTGAAGCCGGCGCGGAAATCGATTTCGCATTGCCGGAGCGCTACAACTGCTCGCGAATGTTGTTCGACAATCTCACGAAAAACCGCGCTGATAATACCGCGATCCTATGCGGCGAGCGCGGCGTTTCCTACGGCGAATTGTGCGCACTCGCCGCCCGCGTCGGCAACGGCTTGGTCGCCATGGGCTTGGCGCGCGGCAGCCGTGTGTTGCTGCTACTGCACGACGCCCCTGAGTATGTCGCCGCAATCTTTGGCGCGATGCGCGCCGGCTTCGTGCCGGTGCTAATCAACACGTTGTCACCGGCGGAATTGATCGGATTTTACTTGCAGGATTGCGGCGCGGAAGTGGCGATCGTCAGCGGCGACTTGGCGCCGTTGCTCGGCCATGAATCGGTGCGTGCTTCGCGTTTGCGACACGCCATTTATGTTGGCGAAACACAAGACCCACCGAACCTTGGGCTGGCTGCCGTGCTTGATTGGGACACTTGGATCGCGCCGCATTCCGATCAGCTTGCGGAAGCCGATACCCACCGCGATGAAATGGCGTTCTGGATGTATAGCTCTGGCTCGACCGGGCGACCGAAGGGTGTCGTCCATTTGCACCATGACGCGCCGTACACACACCTTGCCTATGGAAAAGGCGTGTTGGGAATTCGCGAAGATGACATCGTGTTTTCGCCGCCGAAAATTTTCTTTGCCTATGGTTTCGGCAATTCGATTACTTTTCCTTTTTCCGTCGGCGCAGCGACGGTGTTGCTTCCCGGCAGGCCCGATGTGCAGGCGGTGTTCGACACCATCGAGCGACACCGGCCAACGATGTTGTTTGGCCTGCCGACGTTATATAGCGCGCTTGTCGCCCATCCCGGATCCGCGCAGCGTGACTTATCTAGTTTGCGACTGTGTCTATCAGCCGCGGAAACCTTATCGGGCGAACTCTACCGTGAATGGAAGCAACGCTATGGACATTCGATCGTCGAGGGCTTGGGATCAACGGAAGTGTTGCACATTTATTTATCGAATCGACCCGAGCGGCAGAAAATCGGCGCCAGCGGTATGCGCGTTCCCGGTTACGACATCAAGCTCACCGATCCCGATGGAAAAATGATGGGGCCGGGCGAGTCGGGCGTGCTGTGGGCACGCGGCGACTCGCAAGCGCCGCTGTATTGGAACCGCCCAGACAAAACCGCGGAGACCATGCGCGATGGCTGGATCTACACCGGCGATCGATTCCGCCTTGATGACGAGGGATTTTATTTCTTCGAAGGCCGCGTCGACGATTTAATCAAAGTCAGCGGGCAGTGGGTTTACCCGCTCGAAGTCGAGCGCTGCCTCGCCGAGCATCCCGGCGTGCAGGAATGCGCCGTGTTGGGTGTCGAAGAAAGCAACGGATTAATGACGCTCGCGGCGTTTGTCGTGTTGCGTTCCGGCATGGCACGAGACGACGGCTTGACTCGCGCGCTGCAAGATTTCGTCAAGTCGCAGCTCACGCCATACAAATATCCGCGCCGATTTACTTACCTCGATGCGTTGCCGAAAACCGGTACGGATAAGATCGATCGGCAGGGTTTGAAACGCTTGGTGGGAGCAAAGTAATTTAAATCAAAATATGACTTAGCTGAAAGCCAAGTACAGAGCGGTGTTTCAAGCATACCTTGCCGCGAGGTAGTATCCATGGGGTTCGTGGCACGATTCGAAATGTAGGGTGCATTTATGCACCACCGCTGCACGGTGCGTAAACGTACCCTACTCGCTACTCCCGATACGTTTCGCTACTTCCCGAACTTCAACGCAATCTCCGCAAAGTAGCTGTTATCCAGCGAAAACTCATCACGCGTTCGGCAATAGCGATTCGCATACAGCCGCCCGACCGGATGATATTGGTCGGGCAGGCGTCGCATGTTGGTCGGATCGATGATTCCGTCGCGCACATGCATCCAGGCGATCTGGCCGATTATCAATCGGCGTGTTTTGAAATCCAATTCGGTGTGTAATTCGCATTCAAAAGATACCGGCGATTCGGTGATGCGTGGTGGCGCGACGCGTTGCGACGTTGTGGTGGTGAAGCCGACTAAATCGATTTCGCTCATCTCGGTTGGTGCGTCGACGGCGGAACCGTGCATTTTTTCGGCGATGCCTTCGTCCACCAAATTCACGACGAATTGTTTTTTCGTGAGGATGTTGTGAACGGTGTCTTTCATTTTTCCGCTCGGGCGGGCGTCGGCGCTGATGATTAATATCGGCGGGTCTTCGCCGAGGACGTTGAAGTAGCTGAACGGCGCTGCGTTGACGACGCCGCCTTCCGAGATCGTCGTGACGAGCGCGATGGGGCGTGGTACGACGAGGCTGGTCAGCAGTTTGTAGCGCACGGGCCGGTCCAGGGCGTTTAGATCGATTTCCATTGTTGGATGTGGAGAGTGGTTATGTTTGCAGCAAATTTAGAGGTTTTCCCCTCATGGCCTAGGGCCATGAGGGGAGCGTTAATTTAGTCAAATACCAGGCGCCTACCTGAAGCCGTAAAGACGAACTTACAAACCAGTGCCGAGTACAAAATCAAAATCCGCCTTCATATACTTACCGTCGGTTTTCATATCCAGCGCCAGCGAGGGCTTGTGGCCGGCCCACGGATCACCGGCACGATGCTCGTCGTCTTTAAAGTAAAGCTGGGTGGTCAGTGCAACGCTGAGGAACGGCAATACTTTAATGTGAATATGACGTGCGCGCGTGATGCCGCCGTATTTTTCCAATCCCGGCACACCGGGTGGAATCGGATAGGCGCCCGGCACGATGGTGTCAATCTCGTAGCGTCCACTGGCGTCGGTAAGCAACATGCCGCGCAAGTGAAACGGTGGCGGTGGTTCGAGAAAGTCGCCGGGTTTTTTCTTGTCGTAGTTGCCCTTGTCATCCGCTTGCCAAATTTCAATTATGGTGCCCGGCAACGGGGTTTTGCAGTCCGCGCTGAACACGGTTCCGCGCAACATCAGCTTCTGGCCCGGCTCGTTATCGGGCGCTAACTTAACCTGGAATTTTGGTGCGCCGTAGTTGTACATTGGGCCGAGGATATCTTGTTCGGTTACTTTGCACTCTTTGGCCGAGACTATTTTGGGCAGTGCCAACGCGGCGCCGCCCACCGCCATTGCGCTGCGTTGTAAGAAGCGGCGGCGCGCCAGTCCTTGGACGATTCTCGAATTTAGATCAATGCTCATTTTTTCCTCCATCGATAAATTCTATAAACTTGGGAAACGACTAGCGTTGCCCAAACTGCGAACTTGCGCGATTGCCGCGCTTGTTGTGAGCGGTCGTTAGGGACGTTACCCGAAAATTTCATGCTGCGCAATCTCAGCCGACGCGCACCGGTGGCGTGAAGGACTTTGTTTGTTCTAGCGTAGAATGACGACCCTGATCGACTCAAACCGCTGCTAGTTGTAACTTCCATCATGTCAGCCCCAACTAAACTCCTTGCACGAATTCCCAGCACCGTAATCGTGCTCGGGTTTGTGAGTTTTTTTAACGATCTCGCCTCCGACATGGTGATTCCGTTGATTCCGTTACTTCTGGCAACGGAGTTCGCATCGGGCCCGATGATGCTCGGACTCATTGAAGGGGTTGCCGATGCGCTCGCCAGTTTTATGAAGTTATGGTCGGGTCGTTTTTCCGATCGCATGGGTGGGCGGCGTAAAGGATTGGCATTGACGGGTTACGTGATATCGAACAGTGTGCGGCCGTTTTTTGGCGCTGTGTCAGGATGGGTCGGCTTGCTCGTGCTGCGCAGCATCGATCGCTTCGGTAAAGGCATTCGCAGCGCACCGCGCGACGCGCTGGTGGCGGATGTTACGCCACCGGCGCTGCGTGGCCTGGCATTCGGATTTCATCGCGCGTTAGATAACGCCGGCGCGGTCGGCGGCGCGCTGCTTGCGGCAGCGGTGATCGGATGGTCAACTCTTTCATTACGCGAGGTGATCGCCTGGTCGGCGGTTCCCGGATGCATCGGCGTGTTGTTGCTGTGGTGGTGGGTCAAGGAGCCGCAAGTCGTCGCACGACCTTTGACCGCGGCGCCGTCGTTGCAATGGAACGCATTGTCGCGCACGTTGCGGCAATATTTGTTGCTTCTGGCGTGGTTCACTTTCGCTCGCGTCTCGGAAACCTTCATCGTATTGTTCGGCCACGGTTTGGGCATGAGTATCGTGAGCTTGTTATTGCTATGGGCCTTTTTTAATCTCGCCAAGTCGCTGGCATCCTGGTGGGGTGGCAAGGCCGCGTTGCGTTTGGGCAAAGAGCGGGTGATGGCGATAAGTTGGATCGCCTATGCCGCGACGTTCGTCGCGTTAAGCATGACCACGACACCGGTGATGTTGTGGACCGTCACCCTGGTATATGGAATATTTGCCGGGCTCGGCGAAGGCATTGAGCGCGCGGTGATCGGCGACTTCGCTGCGCCGACGGAGCGCGGTACCGCCTATGGTTGGTACAACATGATGCTGGGCCTGTCCGCCATTCCGGCGGGCTTGATTTTCGGCGGTCTTTGGCAATTTTTTGGTGCGTCGTACGCATTCTCTTTTGCGGGTTTTGTCGCGCTGGTCGCGGCGTTCGTGTTACATATTTATGTTGCGCCAAATCTAAAACTGGTCGCGGCGCCGGACTAATCATGCCTCTGATTTCTCTCGATAGCGCCCAGCTTGCGTACGGTCATGTGCCATTGCTGGATCACGCCGAATTTAAACTCGACAAAGGCGAGCGGGTTGGTTTACTCGGCCGTAACGGCGCGGGCAAAACCAGTTTACTGAAAGTCATCGTCGGCTCGGTTGTGCTCGACGATGGCATCGTCTGGCGCGCGCCCGGTCTGCGCCTGGGCTATGTTCCCCAAGAGCCGCCGTTGGACGATAGCGCGACGGTATTCGAGACCGTCGCCAGCGGTTTGGGGGGATTGCAAGCGACATTGATTGAATACCACGATGTGTTGCATCAACTTGCCGATCCGAATCACACTTCGACGGTGCAGGACAAGTTCGATGAATTGAGTCACGAGCTGGAAGCGAACGATGGCTGGCGTATGCAAAGCCGTATCGAATCGACACTACAGCAACTCGAACTCGACGCCGACGCAAAAATCGGCAGCCTGTCCGGCGGTTGGCGCAAGCGCGTAGCCTTGGCGCGTGCCCTGGTGAGCGAGCCGGATCTGTTGGTGTTGGACGAGCCGACTAATCACTTGGACATCGCGGCGATCGACTGGCTGGAAAAATTTCTGCGCGACGCGAATTTGAATTTGTTGTTCGTCACTCACGATCGACGCTTTCTCGATCGCGTGGCTACCCGTATTGTCGAACTGGATCGCGGAATC
Organism: Burkholderiales bacterium; assembly: GCA_046598945.1. Classification (GTDB taxonomy): domain Bacteria; phylum Pseudomonadota; class Gammaproteobacteria; order Burkholderiales; family JALYOK01; genus JALYOK01. Next base: position 52,032 of record JBKJHT010000233.1, read on the forward strand.
CTGCGCGATTTTCCGGGAAACTACACGGCGTATCGCAAACGCAAAGAGGACATGCTCGCCATCGAAGCGGTGCGCCAGGAAAAATTCGACAAGGTGCTCGCCGAAGAAGAGGTGTGGATACGTCGCGGCATCGAGGCGCGGCGCACGCGCAACGAAGGCCGCGTGCGGCGGTTGGAGCGCTTGCGTGTGGAGCGCGCGGCGCGGCGCGATCGCCTGGGTCAAGTGAATTTTTCCTTGGCGACGGGCGAGCGCTCCGGCGAATTGGTTGCGGAGTTAAAAAAGGTTGGTAAATCTTACGGTGATCGTGTTGTGATTAGCGATTTTTCCACGCGAATCTTGCGCGGTGACCGCATCGGATTGATTGGGCCCAATGGTATCGGCAAAACCACATTGCTGAAATTGCTGACCGGCGAAATTCAACCGGAGCAGGGTACGGTGCGTCTAGGCACGAAGCTGAACATCGCTTATTTCGATCAGTTGCGTGACCAGTTGAATGATGAGGCGACGCTGCTCGAGACCATCAGCCCCGGCACGGATTTCATCGAAATCGGTGGACAACGTAAACACGTGATGAGCTATCTGGAGGATTTTTTATTCCCGCCGCAGCGCGCGCGCGCGAAAGTGAAATCGCTTTCCGGTGGCGAGCGCAATCGGCTGCTATTAGCGCGCTTATTCACACAACCGGCGAACGCGTTGATTTTGGACGAGCCGACCAACGATCTGGATTTGGATACGCTCGAATTGCTAGAGTCGCTGTTGCAAGACTACGGCGGCACCGTGTTCCTGGTCAGCCATGATCGCGAATTTTTGAACAACGTCGTTACCCAAGTGTATGCCTTTGAAGGCGAGGGCAGGGTGGTGGAATATGCGGGTGATTATGACGATTGGGAGCGCGTGCAAAAGGTGCGTGCTGCAGCGGCCCTGACAGAGCGAGTCACAGCCCATGCCGCGCCAGGAGCCGCACCCAGCAAGGCACGCAGCCGAGTGAAATTATCGTTCAAAGAAACACAAGAACTGAACGCGCTTCCGGAAAAAATCAGTGTGTTAGAAAAAGAACAAGAAGAAATCAATCGGCGGTTGGTCGATCCCGCGCTATATCGTAGCCAAAGCGAGCAAGTAAAACCCTTGCAAGCGCGGGTCGTATTAATCGACGCTGAACTACTGACATTGCTCGCGCGCTGGGAAGAATTGGAAGCCAAGCGCGGCGCAGCTAATGCCTAAGCAAATGTCCTAAATAACCGAGCGCGGCCACAAACGTCGCGAGAAAAAACCATGAGAAATATTGCGACACTCGCGCCATTTTCTCGGGATCGCGATTGGTGATTAAAAAATGGCGGCTATTGCTTGGCGCGTGCAGAATGTTAAAGCCGGGCTGCGCACGCATTTCGCGATGCTGTTTATTCACTTCGCGCTTGGCTTGGGCGCGTGCCAGTTGCCATTCGCGTTGGTCGATCTGGCCGTCTTTGTTCAAGTCGAAACGCTGCATGAGTTGCGGCTTATTGCGCTTCCAGTCCGCCAGCAAATCACCGACATCTTCATGGGAATCCAGGCGTGTATCGACGGGATTGAGCGTTTTGAACTCGCCTAAAGCATAAAGTTTATCCTCGGCAGGAGTAACGATTCCGTGTGGCGATAATCACCATCGCGCTTTACGTCGCGATGTTGGGTGATCATCTTCGCGTGATCGGGATCGACAATGCATTCACCGGTAGCGTCGCGCAGCAGAAACGTGCTGCCACTGGTTTCTTGTTGAATGGTTTCCCACTTATCATTGCTGCGTTCCTCTACCAAATGGCAATACCACACACACGGCAGCCCGCGGATGCGGCTGAATAGGGGTGCGCTCGGATGGGCTTCGGCGCGACCGACAAGCTCGACGTAGCCTTGCACCGCCGAGGCGATGTTTGAAGTCGGTATATCGGTCGTCAGGCGATGGCGGCGATGGCTGATCAGCCATGCGCCCAGACTAAAGCAGGCGACCATGGGCGCGATCAAAATCCCAATACTGCTCATGCAATCAACTGCGAAATGCTATGCGGTGAACAAGGTGCGTACGTCTACATCGGCTTTTTCCGCGCTGGCGAATTCAAGCAGGCGAGGGGCGCTAAACCTGAACAGGCTGGCAATGATATTGTCCGGAAACTGCTCAACGCGAACGTTGTTGATGTTGACGCTTTCGTTGTAGAACTCGCGCCGATCGGCGATCGCGTTTTCCAAGTTAGAAATACGCGCTTGCAAATGTAAAAATTGTTCGTTAGTTTTCAGTTCGGGATAAGCCTCGGCGACTGCGAATAAACTCCCTAGCCCGGCACGCAGCGCGCCTTCCGCGCGGCCGAGGGCGCCGATGTCCTGCGCTTCCCGCGCGCGGGAAACTTGCGAGCGCGCCTGCATAACTTTTTCCAACGTCGTTTGCTCGAACTTCATGTACTGTTTACAGGTTTCCACCAACTTTGGAATTTCATCGTGGCGCTGCTTCAACAGCACATCAATGTTCGCCCAGGCTTTAGCAACGGCGTGTTTCAAGTTAACCAGATTGTTATAGGCGACAATTGCACAGACGAGAGCAACGATCAGAACAGCCAAAAAAAGCAGCGAAAATATACTCAGGAAAACTCCTATTTATGCTGCGATGATAGAACGTTACGTTTGTTTTCTCATGTTATAGGATAACCCACTAAACAGTAAATATTTTTCCGACGAATGACACGTAAGCCAGGTATAATTCGGCCTCCCGCGGAAAGGTGGCAGAGTGGTCGAATGCGCCAGACTCGAAATCTGGTTTACTGCAAAGTAACGTGGGTTCGAATCCCACCCTTTCCGCCATTACTCGCATGTAATTAGTTGATTATTAAAGAAACCATAATAGAATAATCATTTTACCCTTAGACGTACCCGCAAACAGTATTTTGGCAAGTCAATGACTGTTAGCCGTCAGTAGGATTCTATAATCTATGCTCAACCCGCTAGGGCTTCGTCAAGTTAAATTTTGAGAGCCGAAATTTGAGCGAGTCGAGCGTGCAATCGCGTTTGACTTCTGCAATCGGTTAGGCAGCGGCCGGATTTCTTACCACGTCAGCCCAACCTGAAAAACGTCGTCGCATCAACTCGCGATAGTTCTTTGCGCTGAGAAGATGGCGACCGACACGAAAGTACGATCCAATCACACCAAAGATCGATAGGAATCGTTGCACGTGCTTCGCCGATTTGAACCGCCGCATGTGCCTTCTCGCTGTCGGGTAGGCTGGTGCGAGTTCTCCGCTCGATTGTTGAGCCCTTTGTCTCGGCGATGTTCCACGCTTGGCATCACTGCTTGTTTGGCGGCGGCGTAGCTTTTGAGCTTGTCGGTCGTGATCACGCGCGGCATCGCGCATTGGCTCTTCAACAGCTTCCTGAAAAATTGTTTCGCCGCTTTGGTATTGCGTCGTGATTGAACCAGGATATCGAGCACATCGTCGTCCTGATCCACAGCCCGCCAAAAGAATATGCTGTCGTCCATTGATTCGCACGAACACTTCATCGAGAAACCACTGATCACCCGAAGGGGCCGAACGATGATGCAAACGCTTGGCATAGCTGCGACCGAACTTCTCACACCATGACCGGATTGTTTCATAAGTGACGACCACGCCACGTTCGGCCATCAGTTCCTCGACGTCGCGAAAGCTGAGTGAAAAGCGGTAATATAACCACCCGCAATGACTGATGATTTCGACCGGGAAGCGATGACGAAAATACATGGGATCAGTTTTCATCGGGGCATTACATCATCGCCAACTTTAATTGACAATACCGCTAGAGCGCCTTCAGCGGGGCCTCGGCCTTCTCTAGCCAAGACTGCATGCCCATGTCGCGGAACATCGACACTGCTTTTTCGAACTGCTCTTGCGCCTCTCGCGGCTCGCCTGCTTTCCTGGCGAGCTCCTCGAGCGCGAAACGACACTGCGCTTCTAGCGGGCGCATGGCCAGTTCTATCGCCAGAGCCGCTGCCTGCTCGTAGTAGCTCTTTGCTTTCCCGTCTGTTCCATGCTTCGTGCTGGCTGCTATCTCGCCCTGGAGACGCAGGATCCAAGCTTGATACCCGCGTTCGTTCCGCTCACGGGCAACCTCGAAAGCGTGCTCTGCAACTTTGACAGCGTTGTCCACCTTGTCAGCCAACAAGCAGGCTTCGCCGAGGCAAGCCGCCTCAAGGGAGTTACTGAACAAGATGCGCGTCGATGACGACTGTGCCACAGCCTCAATTAGAAGAGGCAGGCCCTCAGCAATTCGCTCGGACAGGGTGTATGCATAGCCCAGCAGGGCCGCGCTGGTCGGAGATCCAACCAGGAAGTTCCACGTCTTGCACAGGTCGACTGCGCGCTCGAGCGCCGGGATAGTGGAGCTTGCCAGCACCCAGGCTGGCTTTAAGCTCACCCGCTTGTTCCTGCTTCATCCAAGTGCGTAATGATTTGCTGGCAATGTCGAGCTTCTTACTGGCTTCTGCAATGGTCAGTCCTTGCTCTTTGACCAGCTTGATGGCTTCGCGTTTAAATTCTTCTCGTGGCCCTGGCCCTAGGCCACCTCGTAGGCCAGCCACAAAAATACGACGGGGAATACGTTGCATGGAAACACCTAGCCCGAATATTTCACCGTAGTAATTGAAAAGAGGTCGGCGTTCCGTCTGTAAGCCGCGTTGATAAAGGTGTCGAAGCCAATCATCACGCAAGGAACGCCGATGCCAAATTGTA